>BNTW01000130.1 GCA_025996895.1 Bacteroidia bacterium
GTATTTGTTATTTTTAATTGTATTGATTATGCCCATCAACAGCATAATCGCTCAAGCGAATCAGGATGTGATTACGTTTGAATTCGGGGAATTCAGGGTCAGCACCCTTTCCGAAAAAATGTCAAACGGAAACCCAAGTATGTTAGTCGGCGCCAGTCAGGATGCCTTGCAAAAATATCTTCCGGATGGGACTTTCCCGATGGAAGTCAATGCGTTTTTAGTTCGCACACCGGACAAAAATGTGTTGATAGATGCCGGATTGGGACAAAAACTGTTCGATAATCTGCAATCATTAGAAGTTACACCCGAACAGATTAATGTGATTCTGATGACACACCTGCACGGCGACCATATCGGCGGATTGTTGCGCGACGGCAAGGTAGCTTTTCCCAACGCCGATTTGTATTTATCGCAAGCCGAATACGACTATTGGATAAAAAGCGACAACAAGCAAGCAAGCAATATGTTAGCTGCATACAAAGATAAACTGAAATTCTTTGTTCCGGAAGAATTGGGAAGTAAGGAAAACAATTTATTTCCGGGTTTTCAGGGAATTGCAGCCTACGGTCACACGCCCGGCCACACGGCTTATCTGATTGAATCAGAGAAATCCAATCTGCTTATTTGGGGCGATGTCACGCATGTGATGGCTATTCAGATGGCGCTTCCGGAAGTGGCATTGGCTTTTGATTCCGATACCAAACAAGCCATAGAATCCCGTAAAAAAATAGCGGACTACGCAGCAAAAAACAAAATTCCGGTAGGAGGCATGCACATCCTTTTCCCTGCAATCGGAAATATAAAAGTTGCTCAGGAAGGTTATGAATTCAGACCTTTCTGCGAGTGTTTAGGATTCTAAAGGATAGGAGATTTCGTATATCAATATTAAATAATGTTATAGCGTTGATGGATACAAGTCCCGTTTTTCGCTCACTTCAATTTTTCTATCACGATATCTTTTATTAGTAACTCCTTGTTATTCCGGAACATATCCGTGCGGCACTGAAGGATTGTGTCCCATTCCGACCGGAATTTGTGCTTGTTATCAACTTTAAAATTTTCAGAACCTTGACGGTCGATTTTGTTAAATAAATATTCGACGGTGATGTGGTTAATATTGATAGCGGGTTGATAATTCGGATAATTGTCATCGTCTTTCAATTCGTTTATAATGCCCAAATCCATGAGTAGATAGATGATTTGCTTGGTCAGACGGATTGGAATACGGTATTGATAGGCGATTTCAATAGCCGTGTAAGGTTTTTCATCTTTCTCGAAACGCTTGATAATCAAAGCAGCAATCGTAAGTGTGAGAAAATCCAAATACCGGCGGGAAATGTTTTTGCTGTCCGACTCAAATTCAAAGTTTTGTACGTTTTGTCCGGCGTAGGCAATTTCCGCCCCTATTAGACAAATTACCCACGAAAGTTGCATCCACAACAATAACAATGGCAATAACGCGAAACTTCCGTAAATCGCGTTGTATTTCGACACCCACATTTGTCCGTTGATATACAAATATTGGAATGTCTGAAAGCAGATTGCCGCAAAAATTCCTGCGTAAAAAGCGTGTTTAAACTGCACTTTGGTATTGGGCATAAACATATACAAACCGGTGAAAAACAGAATGCTGACGATTAGCGGCACAATCGTTATCATTATTTCAGAAACCGGGGCAATGACCTGATACTCTTTCAACGTGTTGAATGTGGTCGCAAATAAAATGGAAATCCCCGAAGAACACACCAAAAACACCGGAAGCAACAAAAACACGGAAAAATAATCGGTATATCGACGGAAATACGACCGGCCTTTGGGGACTTGCCAAATCATGTTAAACGTGTTTTCGATGTTGGAAATCAAACCAAAAACAGTGTAGAGCAATAGGATTAAACCCAAACCCAAAAACACGCCGTCTTTTGTGTGTTGCATATAGGAATCCACAAAACCGAAAACAGTGGTCAATATTTCCCTTTGACCGGAGAAATACTCAAACAGCTGGCTTTCAACGATATTCCGAAACCCGAAACCTTTGGCAATCGCCATTAAAACGGCTAATAACGGAATGAGTGACAGGAACGTGCTATAGGTGAGAGCAGAAGCGCTTCGTTGTAGATTGTCGGCCTGATAACGACGAACGGCCAGCGTAACGACTTTTATCAGCGTGTAGCCCCGCCATTTCTTTTGGCTCAAATCTTGAGGCACAGCCCGCCAAACATCTTCCGTAATAAATTTCAGAAATTTACTTATATATATTGGTATCTCTTTCAGTTTCATTGTCTTATGAATAAAAAAAGCAGTCAATCTGTAAGCCGGATTCTGTATCCCGAAAAATCGGGTGTCTGTCATTTATCTGGGACGAATGTCACCATTCGCCTCAAGCAATCTACCCCTCGGCATCGGACGAGCAGTCCTTGAAAACCGATATACATGATTTTGCAACCCCTAAGTTGTACGGCTTCCCGCATTGCTGCGCGAACGGTGAGCTCTTGCCTCACCTTCTCACCCTTACCTTCCGAAGAAGGCGGTTATTTTCTTCTACATTGCTCTGCTCTCGCGAACAGCTACCTGTTAGGTAGTAGGGTGCTCTATGTTGTCCGGACTTTCCTCTTTCAAATGAAAGCGACAGACCGATTGACTACTTGGCACAAAGGTAGTAAAAAACATTATTGGAAATGTATTGCCGTCCAATTTTCTTTTTCTTTATACGAAACAAACGAAAGTCCGTATTTTTTGGCGGTTTCGATCAAAATATTTTTGTCTTCCTGATAAAATCCGCTGACGAAAAGCGACGAACCGGCGTGCATACACGAAGCATAAACCGGCAGGTCGTTGAGCAAAATATTGCGGTTGATGTTCGCAAAAATAAAATCATAAGTGTCTTTCCCTAAAAGACTTGCATCTCCCAGCTGTACCCGGATACCGGGTGTATGATTGAGACGGATATTTTCAAGTGCGTTTTCGTAAGCCCACTCATCGTTGTCGACGGCCGTAACCGGACTGGCCCCTTTCATTTGCGCCAAAATTGCTAAAACCGCCGTTCCGCAACCCATATCCAAAAACGAACGATTTTGTAAATCCAAATCTAACAAGTAAGAAACCATTAATTCGGTCGTTGCATGATGTCCCGTTCCGAAAGCCATCTTCGGGTCAATGATAATATCGTAAGGCAATTTCGGAATATCTTCATGAAATGAACTATGAATAACTACCTGATTTCCGATAATAATCGGTTGAAAAAAGTTTTTTTCCCATTCTTGGTTCCAGTCCCTCCCTTCGATCTGTTCGACATGATATTGAATATGAGTATCTTGTAACGGAAGATGTTGCAATACTTCGGCCACCGCTTCTTCCGAATAATTTTTTTCTGAAATATAAGCGTCTAATCCTTTTTCCGATTCCACAAAACTTTCAAAGCCGATTTCGGCCAACAGAGAGGAAGCAATATCGCGGTTGATTTCCATATTCGGCGTAATCGTCAATTTTAATTCGTAATAATTCATATAAACAGAATTTTTGATGTGCAAAAGTACGAAATAAAAACAGATAGTTTTTTTGTAATTCAAAAAAAATGTTTAAGTTTGTAGTCAAACATTTAAGATAGATATGCCTATGGACAAGGAAGCGTGCTGATACGCACATTATAAGACATTTTGGAAAAGGCGTTTAGCTTATATCTTGCTTTATGAAATCTCAACAATTTCTTTTATGCTCAAGAATAAAGTGAAGACGCTCGCACCGTTTGGGTGCGGGCTTTATTCGTTTATTTGAGCATTAGGTAGTTGAGAACCTCATAAAGCAGATAAAAAAAGAGATTGTCCGCGCTTTTTCTTTGTGCGTATCCAAAAATTTGGCAGGACATTTGTTATTAAGTCTAATAAGAAAATTATTTACGATATGAAAAAAAGTTTATTTTGTATTATTCTTTTCCTGGCAACCTTGCCGGTTATTCATAGCCAGGACATTCAAAGTTATGAGCCAACTGTTGTTCCGCCTATGCCAAGTGCTTACCAAATGACAACATACGGTAATATACCTGTGGTAAATTGTAGTGGAACGTTCAGTCATACAATTCCTATTTACACAATCCAATATTTGGATATCACTCTGCCTGTTTCGCTTAATTACAGCAGTAATGGAGTAAGGGTTGATCAGTTGGCATCCATCGTAGGGACGGATTGGAATTTAAATACAGGTGGCGTGATTTCAAGAGTCATCAACGACGAGGCAGACGAAACACATACCCGATGGTATCCGAATGATTTGGACATTCACAATACAACAAGAAAAACGGATATTATTAATTTGAGTACCGGAGTGGAAAAACCGAAGCAAATAGACCCCTCTAGACCAATTTAAACTGCCCCCCTCCACCGATTTAAACTGCCCCCCCTCACCGGAGCAAACTGACCCGGTACAAAATGGCTAACCTTAGATTTTGTTTCCTGTTCTTTTTTTGCTTTTTTTATCTTCGAGAAGATCGGATTTATTCTCACAGTATAAATGGCAAATAAAAAAATTGAGATGCACAAAATTAAATTAATCATTCGGCTTCATGGACAAGGCAATGGGTCACGAAGCATTAGCAGTAAAGTTTCCCTGTCAAGAAACACGGTAAAAAAGTATTTGGACATTTTTCGGGGTTCCGGGATGTCTTATGAATTGTTTTTCCGGTTGAGTGACAAGGCAGTGGCACAAATGTTCTTCGTTTCGGAGAATAAATATGCCAAGAGCGAACGTCAGGTAGCGTTGGAAAAGCTACTTCCTGACATGTGTAAACGACTTAAACGCAAGGGCGTAACCAGGGAAGATCTGTACAAGGAATATCGGACAGATCATCCGCAAGGTTACAGTATCTCTCGTTTTAACGCTTTGATTAACCGGTATTTGGATGAAAAACGTCCGATTATGCACATCGAGCACAAAGCGGGCGACAAGCTGTATGTGGACTTTACCGGTCATCGA
>BNTW01000131.1 GCA_025996895.1 Bacteroidia bacterium
TTATATTGAAGCTATAAGTGATGATAGAAGTAATACGGCTATATTCAGCAGTAATGGCAATGCTGTCAAATGGTTTCACCCTAAAGGAAATTACGATTATGACTTCAATACTCCATACTCAACTCCATGCCAATCCTATAATAATAGAGTATATAATTTTAAAGAAATAAAGCCTAACCCTATTGGCGGTCAAAGCCGGGCAGAAAGGATCAGAGAAGATTTCGATAATAATAATACGATATATGTAGATATTAATGCAAATCTTCCTACCACATCTAATGAAGGATATGATGTATGGATGAGAGATAGTGTATATACTTACGATCGAATGCTGCAAGATATAGCTTTTCAAACAGGACAGATATTATCTATGTCGTCTAACCCATGCTTGACAAATTTGCCTCAATATAATAATTCAACAAAAAAGATGTCGCCATTTATTTTAAATGGAATTTCGGTTAAAATAATGAGTTATAGTAGCAATGGGAATGCTAATGTAAAGATTGCTTTTAATGATATAGCTATAGGAAGCAATATACGCTATACGGGGTTGATACATTTGCCGAATATCACTCAAAATGCCAATGCGGATATGATTATTAAGTCAGGAGTTACTATGTCTATTGATAAAAGCGGAACTCCCAACCGAGATACAAAAACAAGTTTTGGCGATTTTATTAATCCTACGGAGTTTTATTGTCTTGCAGGCTCATTTTTCAAACAAGAAGAAAATTCGACGGTAGAAGTATCGAATCTTAGTACACTGATTATTAACGGGCAGTATGAAATAAACGATAATGCTGTTTTACGAATTAAAGCAGGAAGTATATTGCAACTTAAATCAGGTTCTACGCTCATTGTGAAAAATTCCGGAAAGATAATAATTGAAAACGGCAGTTATATTTGCGTAGAATCGGGGGCAAATATCCAACTTCAGCATTATAACAGTGCGATCAATCTGTATGAATCTGCGGTATTGGGAACAAATCCCAATCTGCCATCGTATAGTTCAAACTGTATTTCTTCGATTTCGACAATATCTAAAACGGGATCGGGAACGATTAATCGATTGAATCAAACGGTGTATATTCAAAATGAAACGATTACCACAAATCGTTATATTGCGGGCAAAAACATCTACGTCGGCCATCATGTAACCACAACTAAGCCGCCGGGCAATGTGGTGATTACCAACAATGCCAATGTGATTTTTGACGCTTCCGGAGAAGTGGTTTTAGATGCCGGTTTTGAAAGCACGGCAGGGGCAACTTACGAAATAAAGAAGTAATAAAAACTCCTTGGCAGATAGCAATATCACCAAGGAGTTTTTGATATTATTTTGACACCTGTCAGAACGCTGCGTTTTTCGGTGTGCGTGGGAACGGTATCACGTCGCGGATATTCTGCATACCGGTAATGAACAGCACGAGGCGTTCAAAGCCCAAGCCGAAGCCGGCGTGCGGAGCTGTCCCGAATTTGCGTGTATCCATGTACCACCACAGGCTTTCTGTCGACATATTCAGTTCGGTAACGCGTTTGAGCAGTTTGTCATAATCCGCTTCGCGTTCTGAGCCGCCGATGATTTCGCCGATACGCGGGAAAAGCACGTCCATGCCGCGAACAGTCTTGCCGTCGTCGTTCTGCTTCATATAGAACGATTTAATCTCTTTCGGATAATCCGTCAAAATCACCGGACATTTAAAATGTTCTTCCACCAGATAGCGTTCGTGTTCCGATTGCAAATCCGCTCCCCAATAAACCGGATATTCAAATTTTTTTCCGCTCTTTTCCAAGATTTCCACGCCTTCGGTATAAGTCAGGCGGATAAATTGATTGTTAATAACGAAATTCAAACGGTCGATTAGTTCATTGTCGTACATCTGATTTAAAAATTCGATGTCGTCTTTGCAATGTTTCATCGCATACGAAATCACATATTTGAGGAAATCCTCCGCGAGATTCATGTTATCGTTGATGTCGTAAAACGCAATTTCCGGCTCAATCATCCAAAACTCTGCCAAATGGCGGGGTGTGTTGGAATTTTCTGCACGAAATGTAGGCCCAAAGGTGTAAATTCCACCTAACGCCATGGCACCGAGTTCACCCTCCAACTGTCCGGAAACCGTCAAGTTGGTTGCATTTCCGAAAAAGTCCTGCGAATAGTCGATTTTTCCGTCTTCGGTTTTCGGCGGATGGACGATGTCTAACGTTGTTACCTGAAACATCGAGCCTGCGCCTTCGGCGTCTGAGCCGGTGATAAGCGGTGTATGGAAATAGAAAAATCCCTGCTTGTTGAAATATTCGTGAATGGCAAACGCCAGATGGTGGCGGATACGGAAAATGGCACCGAATGTGTTGGTGCGGGGACGCAGGTACGCGATTTCCCGCAAGAATTCGAGCGAATGTCCCTTTTTCTGCAATGGATAAGTCGCAGGGTCTGCAGTGCCGTAGATTTCAATCTCCTGCGCCTGCACTTCGACCGACTGCCCCTGTCCTTGCGATTCCACCAGCAAACCATTGACGCAGATACACGCGCCGGTCGTGATGGGTTTCAAAAATTCTTCGCCGAACAGGTTTATATCCACCACCACTTGAATATTGTGAATGGTTGATCCGTCGTTCAACGCGATAAAAGCAACATTTTTATTTCCTCTCCGCGTCCGCACCCAGCCTTTCACACAAACTTCCCGGTTGGGCGCAACGCTTGCAATCTCAACGATTTTCGTTCTTTCTATAATTTTCATTTAATCGTAATTTGTAATTAACTGACGCTGACGTTGTTTCGTAATTAATCGAAAGCTCCCATGCGCAGCATATTCACTTCCTGTTCGCTCAGAAAACGCCAATGGCCCCTTTTCAAGTTCTTTTTCGTCAGTCCGGCAAAATACACGCGGTCTAATTTGATCACGTGATAACCTAGACTTTCAAACATACGGCGCACAATACGGTTGCGTCCCGAATGAATTTCGATACCCACTTGGTCTTTCGCTTCTTCCGTTACATAGCTGATAGCGTCTGCGTGGATTTCGCCGTCTTCGAGTTCGATACCGTCCGCCAATTTCTGCATGTCGGCAACGCTCACGTCCTTATCCAGCCAAACGTGGTAAATCTTCTTTTTCAAGTATTTTGGGTGCGTCAACTTGGACGACAAATCGCCGTCGTTTGTTAAAAGCAGCACGCCGGTCGTGTTGCGATCTAAGCGTCCGACCGGGAAAATCCGTTCCTGACAAGCTGATTTCACCAAATCCATTACCGTCAATCGTTCCTGCGGGTCGTCGGCCGTTGTAACACAATTTTTCGGTTTGTTTAATAACAAATAAATTTTGTGTTCCAATTTCACCGGCTCGTTGTGGAAAACCACCTCGTCGGCACGCCGTACTTTCGTTCCCAATTCGGTAACGACCGTTCCATTCACTTTAACTAAACCGGCCTGAATAAATTCGTCGGCTTCGCGGCGCGAACATACACCCGCATTCGCTAAATATTTATTCAAACGCAACATTTCGTTGGGGTCAAAATGTTCTTCGCGATATTTCATTTGCTGTTGCTGCGCGTATTTGGAATCTCCTCTCACTTTTGGATTGAGTTTTGGCCTGTTTCCGAACCGCGGCTGCTGCGGAGAACGTTGCTGATAGCCGCCCCTTTGCTGATAACCTCCTTGCTGATAGCTGTTTCCACGATTTTCGTGGTTGTTGTATCCGCCGCTGGGACGTTCGCTGTAATTGTTATTCCGCGCCGGAACAGGTGCTTCACCCACTCTCGGCCGTCTTTTCTTTACCAAACCCGCATCTTGCTGCGAATAATCGTAATTTCCGCTGCTCGGACGGTTATAATTGCGATTATTGTTATAACCATTGTTGTTATAACCACCACTTTCATAACTGTTTCCGTAGCTTGTGCGCGGACTGTTGTAGTTTCCGCCTTCTCGGCGTTCGTACGTTCCTGACGTTCTCGGACGGTAATTTCCACTTTGTTGATTTCCGTAAGAAGAACGGTTTGCATTGTTGTATGGCCTTCTCTCCCGATTCAAACCATAATCATTTTGCTCGTTAGTCATTGTTTGGACAAATTAAATTTGTAAATAATATTTGTTGTTTAAAAAATTATACACCTGTGTAAGTATGAGGAGTAATTGTTTTCAATTCCTCTTTCACTTGTTCGCTAATCGCTAAATAGTCGATAAATTCACGAATTGATTTTTCGGTAATCTGTTCATTCGTCCGGGTTAAAGCCTTCAACGCCTCGTAGGGTTGAGGATAACCTTCTCTTCGCAGAATGGTTTGGATGCCTTCGGCTACCACAGCCCAAGCATTATTCAAATCTTTGCTTATCGCTTCCTGATTCAATAATAATTTGCCCAGCCCCTTTTGCAAGCTCTGCAACGAGATATGGATATGAGCAAAAGGCACACCGACATTCCGCAAAACGGTCGAGTCGGTCAAATCCCGCTGCAAGCGCGAAACCGGCAGTTTGGCCGACAAATGTTCCAGCAGGGCATTGGCAATTCCTAAATTTCCTTCCGCATTTTCAAAATCTATCGGATTGACTTTGTGCGGCATCGCTGACGACCCGACTTCACCCGCTTTGATTTTCTGCTTAAAATATTCCATCGAAATGTATTGCCAAAAATCTTTTGACAAGTCCAAAAGAATGGTATTTATGCGCTTCAGCGTGTCGAAAATGGCCGCCAAATTATCGTAGTTGGAAATTTGCGTAGTCCATTGTTCGCGCACTAATCCAAGTTTTTCGCAGGTGAATTGATTGCCGAAATCTTTCCACGAAAATTGCGGATAAGCCACATGGTGGGCATTGAAATTACCGGTGGCACCGCCGAATTTCGCCGTTACCGGAATGTGTTGTAACACTTCAAGTTGCTTTTCGAGCCGGCTGACAAACACCCGGATTT
>BNTW01000132.1 GCA_025996895.1 Bacteroidia bacterium
GCTCGAACTTCCCACCTACTTCTACGCCTGCTCTCAGGTATTTATGGATGAGCGAGATGACTCGCCCGTCCTTGATTGTACGCGACAACACTTCTATCAGTTTACTCTGATTCACTGTGTCAAAGTACTTTTCCAAATCCATATCGACTGCATAACTGTAACCTGCATCAACATATCTCTGGACTTTCTTCAATGCCTGATGCGCACTGCGTTTCGGGCGAAAGCCGTAGCTGTTGTCCGAAAACTGTTGCTCGTAAATCGGTGTCAATACTTGATCGATTGCCTGCTGTATCAACCTGTCAATTACCGTCGGGATGCCTAACTTCCGTTTGCCGCCATCACTCTTGGGTATTTCGACCCGTTTGACCGCTTGTGGTTGATAGTTCCCGTTCAATACCGATTCCAATAATTCCTCTTTATGTCCTCTCAGATAATCTTTCAGTTCGCTAACTTCAATTTCATCTATTCCCCCTACCCCTTTGTTCCGCACCACTTGTTGGTAGGCGGCGTTCAGATTCGAGGGTGAAAGTACATACTCAAGCATATTGCGCTCTCCTTGCCCCCTTGTGTATTCCGATTCCGTCATCCAAAGGAAAGTCTGCCCTCCCGCGTAGCTTTCGAGTGCCGCTCTATCCTTTTGCGGACAGGTATCTTCCGATATTTTCTGCTTTCTTCCTTTCATTTGGTAACTAAAATTTTATTACACTTCTTAAAGTTCTGCCCTTCAATTCTTCGTGAGACCTCCTGTTTTTTTTTCTTTCACAGGCTCGTATCCCTTTCTACTATGGCTTCTGCTGACTTCTCACAGCGATTGTTAGCCGTGCTTCTGAAAAAACTTCTCCGCACGTCTGTGAGACCTCCCGTGGTAAGACAATTAACTTTCATCCCATGCAACCGCAACATTTACACTCCGGTTTCCGGGTAGTAATAGGACTTCGTTTTGTATTGCAAACTCGTCCAACCGGATATGCCTGATGTCGTTCGTGTTCCTCGGTTCGGAACTTTGCCGCCGGCTTCCTTCAGATTCCTCCTCACAATGGACACCCTTGCCTTGAGCTAATGGTTGGTTACTACCGACCCCCATAGCGGACTTGCACCACCTAGTTAATTGCCATGCACGGCACACAATAAAAAGGGCAGTCCCGATAGCTATCGAGACTGCCCTAACAATAACAGCTCTAATGACTTAACGCTGTTTGTAATTGTTTAATAAACTCCGGACGGTTTGAACACACGAATTGAACGGCGGAAACATCAACATTGTTCGGATACGAAATAATGAATTGATTCCAGCCCTGTTTTAACGGCAATTCTTTGTAGGAATCCAATTTTTTACCGTTCAAGCGGATTTCGCCTACACCGGCGGGAGCGGAAATATCCAGTTTCGGCATGTCCGGCTCAATCAGCAAATCGTCTAACGGACGCGGACTATACACCCAAAGGCTGTAATTTTTCTTGCCGTCTGTCCGGCTAAGCAGCAAATTCGACAATTGGACAAATCCGTTGGCGTCCATCAGCGATTCCGACAGTTTTTTGTTTCCGGTGGGAATACCGGCCGTTTTCAGGATTTTTTCCAACGTGTTGTATCCTTTTTCGGTGGTCGTAAAATCCGTTAATGTGCTAACATAGAAAGTCCCGCCGAAAGCCGGATATTTCACGAATACGGCATCCGGGCCTTTTTCTTCATTCTCACTCCGCAAAACGGCAGCCGTTTTCAGCTCTTCCGCCCGCTTGTTCCACTTCCGCCAGTCGGTGTTGCAAGCATTCAACAGAACTTCGCCTTCGGTCACAAATTTTCCGGTCATTCCGTATTGCGATGCTTCATTCGATTGAATTTCGCAGAAATAAAAATCGGAATTGACCGTATTTTCCGTCCAGGATTTATGCACCGGAATAAATGAAGACGCTTTTCGCGGTTGCAATTCCAATTTATCCGGCAAAAAAGATTGATAAGTTGCTATCGTTGCCGGAGTAGGCGACCAAACCCAGATGTCTGCGCCATTATTCAAATAATTTTTGATTAATTTTATTTCATTTTCCGTAGGAACATAACTGCCGTCTAAAAGTAATAATTTATCATTTTCCGATTTTTTTATTTTCGGAAGATAAAGAGGCTCAAGTGTAACCCCTTGCATTTCAAACATTTTTTTTACCGCACTATTCTGTTCTCCAATAAAAAACACCATATTATAACGATTTTTTTCATCGTGTACCGTGTACCGTTCACCGGGTACCGGCATTTTCTCCCATTTCGACCATGCAGGCTTATCACCGGTATTAGCCGCTTTGATAGCGTCGAACATCGGCCAGGTGCGGTAAAGCGACAAAGTCGGGTCGTAACCCGGATTGAACGTAGAACAATACGCCCCTATGCGTTCGGGTTGAACGCCCGGCTGACCTTCCTTGTATTCGCTAAACCAAATGCCATCGTCTAATGTCGGGGCTTTGGTCAAATCGCGTTTGCCGAAAGGCAGCGGCTGCAAAGCATACCACGCAATATTGAAAACCGAAACGTAAGCCGCACCGGCATTGCGCTGTTGCGAAATCAATTGGTAACATTCGTAAGCTAACCCTTCCATGCGGCCTTCCATCGATTCGTAGGCACGTTCGCCATTGAATTTAGCGACCTGTTCGGGCGTGCCGTAATAGGCCATGCTTGTTTCGCCGACTCCCCAGGGTTTGCCGATACTTGCCCAATGTTTTAGCGAACTTTCATCGCCGTAGTGTCCGACTGTGGTGGGCAAAATGCCTTCGCCGTCATCTTCGCCGTCGGCCGAAACCCAAGGACGAGTTGAATCGTTTTCACGCACAATATTCAACCAGTCTTTCCAAGCCTGTATCTGATATTCCATCCATTCGGGCTTGTTAAAAACGTACAAAATCACTGGACGGTTTTCGTTGCTGATACTCCATCCGAAAACGCTCGCGTGATTGCGGTCGCGCAACACCATCCGTTTCAAATGGTCTTTGGAGTTTTCCCAAAAAACTCGGGAATCCATTTTGGGACCGCCGTCGCTCGCCCAATTCGCGGTTTCCGCTAAAATACAAATGCCCATTTCATCGGCAACATCGAAATAAAATTGCGGATAAATCTGCGCGTGCAGGCGTACAGCATTCGCATTGGCATCTTTCAATGCCGTAAACCATGCATACGGATAACGGCGAGTGAGTTGCGGAACACCCATGAAATGCCACGAATCCCCTTTTAATTGGTATTCTTTTCCATTTAAAAGTTGTTTTGTGCCGTCAAATGTCCATTCGCGCCAGCCAAAACGTTCGTATTTTTTATCGGTGCACGGTTCGCGGTTCGCGGTACACGAAAGGGAAAGTGTCAAACCATAGAGATTAGGAAATTCCGGTGTCCAATAGTCCAAATCACCTTCTTTTACAGGAATTTGAACAGTAATTTTTATCGTTCCGGGTTTAACATTTAATTTTTGTTCGGGAAGATACAGGGAAATCGCCTTGTCTAATTCCCAATTGGGTACAGGTGCAGAATTTACATCCGTTCCTGCTTTATTGATCCATTTTTGGACACTTCCGTTCAAAACGATTTTTTCCTCCTTGCCTGTAGTATTTTCAACTGTAATGTCTAATTCCAATGTGTTTCTGGAAACCAGCGGCTTGATATACACGTTGTTGATATTGATTTTCGGAACGGCGAGCAAATAAACGTCCTGCCAGATTCCATTCACCAAATATCCCCACATCGAGCCGGCAGGAACAATGCGGCGGCCTTTGGTGGCATTGTCTTCAAACAACTGCTGACTGCGCACACCAACCAAAATTTCCGCCGTTTCGCCCGCTTTGACTAATGAAGTAATATCAACGTCGAACGGGAGGAACAAGTCAAAATTTTCTGCTGCCTTTTTCCCATTAACTAAAATTTGCGCTTGTCCGGCGATAGCCTCAAAGTGCAAAACGATTTTTTCGTTCTTCCAATCGGCGGGAATTGTTACGTATTTTTTCATCCATGCCATTTTCACGTTTTCCCATTCTTTGGGGTAAGACGGAAAATTGCGGTGGTCGGGGCCTTCCAAATCGCGGTTGGCAAAAGCGTTGATATTCCAGGGGGAAGGGATTTTGATTTTTACTTTGTCCCATTTATCCGCCTGTGGCAAAGGCAATTCGGGGGCAACACCCTTTCCTTGTTGATAACTTGCCGGTAATTCAACCGCCTGAAAATCCCAGCGTCCGTTGAGGCAGATTTCTTTGCGTGCCGGTTTTTCCACTTTGCTGACATATCCCTCCGAAGGGGCAAATGTTTCCTTATACTCCAAACGATTGGTTTGCGCCGACAAATTTCCGGCGAAAAACAGGAATAATGCGAGAACGAATAATTTGATGTTAATCTTCATAAATGATATATTATTAATGTTTTATAATAACTTGTTGTTTATCCGGTGGATTACCGCTACCGTCATAAACGTGTATATAGTATAGGCCATTGCGCAAATCTGACACTTGTTTCTACCTCTGGCAATACAGCCTCTTTCAGTGCCAATGGAAGCGGTAATGGTTGGATAAGTAGCAATATAAATAATATAGAAGTAGCAAGAAAAGAGGTCGCAGTTGGACCTTTAACCAATTTGACACTCAGCCAATCGCCCGCCAATGCAGGTCCGGGCAGTGTAGTAACCCTTAATGCAAATGTAACACCCTCTCTTGCACAATCACAGGTTTCTTTCCTGTGGTCGACAGGCGAAACAGGTAGCAGTATTCAAATTGAACTTCCGCTATTACCATCGTTTGTAATGCTCTCTTGTAGTGCTACATTATGTGGTAATTCTATTATACAACGGATAATGGACCATTGTCATACAATCTCTGCGAATAAGTTAAGTTTGATACAGCAAGACTTAAAATCAATAAATAAACAAATCGTTTCATGATTTTTCAATT
>BNTW01000133.1 GCA_025996895.1 Bacteroidia bacterium
AAACCGCCAGATGAGTAATGTGTGTGTGTATCATATTATTTTGCATTTTTTAAAATAATTTGATATGTTTTACAACATAAATCACACTTTTTTTTAAGAATTGTTCGCATCACAAATTATTACGAGAGTGAATTACAGCAAAGAGTGTGCCAAAAAGAAAAACGGAGATTAAAAAATTATTCCTATATTTGTCGCTTATTTCAGAATATGATTAAGGCATTACAAAAATTTGGTGAATATGTGTTGTTGATGACACGGACATTGACCATTCCGGAACGGGGGAGCGTATTTTTCCGACAAACTTTGAAAGAAATCTATAAACTGGGCGTCGATTCCTTGTGGATTGTCATTTTCATTTCCGTTTTTATCGGGGCGGTCATCACGATTCAGGTTTCGCTGAACATTCAATCGCCGATTATTCCCGATTTTACGGTGGGATATATCGCCCGCGAAGTGATTTTACTCGAATTTTCTTCCTCTATTATGTGTTTGATTTTGGCGGGAAAAGTCGGCTCAAATGTTGCTTCGGAGTTAGGGACTATGCGCGTAACCGAACAAATCGACGCGCTGGAAATCATGGGTGTCAATTCGGCTAACTACCTGATACTTCCCAAAATGGTGGCTTTTGTGCTTTTTATTCCGGTACTGGTGATTTTTAGTATGACGTTCGGTATCGGTGGCGGATATTTCATTGGTTGGGCGACCGATATTATCACTGTCGCCAAATATGAGTTTGGTATTCGCTACTGGTTTGCTCCCCGCTACATCGGTTATTCCATTATCAAATCCATGGTTTTTGCTTATATTATTGTATCGACGTCGTCTTATTTCGGATACAACGTGAAAGGCGGTGCGCTTCAAGTGGGGAAAGCGAGCACCGATTCGGTGGTAATGAGTAGTGTGTTGATTTTAGCTACAGACTTGGTCATGACACAATTAATGCTGGGAAAATGATAGCAACAAAAGACATATACAAGTCATTTGACGAAAAAACGGTGATTGACGATATTTCCGTTACGTTTGATGCGGGCAAAACCAACCTGATTATCGGGCGAAGCGGGTCGGGCAAAACCGTTTTCATGAAAATCTTGATCGGACTGTTGCGTCCTGATTCGGGACAAATCCTGTATAACGGACGTAACCTGCCGAGCATGCGCAAGAAAGAGCTGAACCTGCTTCGACGCGAAATGGGCATGCTGTTTCAAGGATCGGCACTGTTTGACTCGATGACGGTACTGGAAAATGTGATGTTTCCGCTGACTATGTTCACGCGCGACACTTGGAAAGAACGCGAAAAACGCGCGAATTTCTGCCTTGAACGGGTCAATCTGGAAGAAGCAGGCCATCTCTATCCGGGCGAAATCAGCGGGGGAATGATGAAACGCGCGGCGATTGCACGAGCGATCGCGCTCAATCCGAAGTACTTATTTTGCGACGAGCCTAATTCGGGACTAGACCCGAAAACTTCGTTGTTGATTGACGATTTGATACACGATTTGACCACCGAATACAATATGACGACAGTTATCAACACGCACGACATGAATTCGGTGATGAACATCGGCGAGAAAATTATTTTTATCAACGAAGGAAAAAAGGAATGGGAAGGGACGAAAGAGGGAATTATGAATTCAAACAATCAAACGTTGAACGATTTTGTATTCGCTTCCGATTTATTTAAACGAATAAAAGAAGTAGAAAATATAATGTATGAAGAAGGTTAATATTTTTGCATCGTTTTTTTGCATCGTTTTGCTTTTATCTTCTTGTGCGAAAACGCATTACGCAGTAAAAGCCATCGAAACTTCGCGGATAGCGATAGACAGCACGTATGAAGCAAAAGCCAATCCGCAAATGGTCGCGCTGGTCGAATCCTACAAAAAGCAGTTCGACGCGGAAATGAACGAACCTATCGGAACAGCTGCACAAGCACTGACAAAGAAGTATCCGCAAAGCCTGCTGAGCAATTTTACAGCCGACGCCATGCGGGAAATAGCCAACCGGCTGTGGGGCGATGTTGATTTTGCGGTGATGAACATGGGCGGATTGCGCGCTACATTGAATAAAGGAACGATTACCATCGGAAATATGTATGAAGTTTATCCGTTTGAAAACCGGCTCGTGTTGCTCGAACTGCCCGGTACGGCGGTCAAAGCGTTTTTCGATTTTATTGCTTTCAACGGCGGACAGGGATTATCTAACGGAATACGTTTAGTTGTAAAAAAACGCGCGGTCGAATCGCTCGAAATCGGCGGAAAACCGTTGGACGAAAATAAAACGTACCGCGTAGCGACAATCGATTTCCTCGCTGCCGGAAACGACCACATGGACGCACTGACGCAAGCCACTCGCTTGATTGACTCGAACGAGCAGCTGCGGAATTATATGATTGAACAGGTTAAAAATCTAACTGCAAATAATAAAGAAGTCGATGCGAAACTGGATGATAGAATTACGATTTACTAAATGGATTATTTTGTTCCTGCTGGTTAGCTGGAATTTGCAAGCGCAGGAAACAAAGAATTTAGTTGTTTTACACAACAACGATACGCACAGCCGCATCGAGCCGGTGCCCGGCAATCACCCGAATTATCCGAATTTGGGCGGAATTGTCCGTCAGGATGCTTATGTGGAAGAAGTGCGCCGCGAAACGCCGAATGTGTTGCTGTTCCATTGCGGCGATTTTGTGCAGGGAACGCCCTATTTCAATTTGTTTAAAGGACAGGCCGAAGTGGCGTGCATGAATTGTATGAAATACGACGCGGCTTGTTTGGGAAATCACGAGTTCGACAACGGCTTGGACCGGCTGGCGGAAATGATTCGCTCGGCACAATTTCCGATTGTCAGCACCAATCTCGATTTTTCTGGAACGGTGTTGGACGGATTAACCCATAAATACCTGATTTTGGAACGCAACGGCTTGAAAATCGGCGTTATCGGACTGACTGTCAATCCCGCAGGATTAGTTACGCAAGCCAATTACGAAGGCGTTACGTATTTAGACCCCATTCAAACGGCGAATGAAACGGCGGCATTGTTGAAGGAAAAAGGCTGTGATTTGGTGGTTTGTTTGTCACATCTGGGCTATTATCCTTCGGAAGACTATGCCGGCGACATCACTTTGGCAAAGGAAAGCCGAAACATCGATGTGATTTTGGGCGGACACACGCATACTTTTTTGAACAAAGCCGATCGCCGGCTCAATCTCGACGAGAAAGAAGTGGTCATTAATCAAGTAGGAGACAGAGGCATTTTTATGGGCAGATTAGACATTGTGATGGAAAAGGAAACCGAAAAGTGAAAGGAAAAAAGACAATATTGCTTCTTTTTTTGACTTTGACTGGTTATCCCGGCATAGCGAAAAACCTGCCTGCCCTTTACCAAAACGCCGACTCAAAAGCGATGAGCCATTGGGTGGATTCTGTTTTTAATTCGATGACGTTGGACGAAAAAATCGGACAACTGTTTATGGTGGTGGCCGACCCGCGTCCCAGTTCGCGAAAGCAGATGTTGGATTACATTCAAAACCAGAAAATCGGCGGTGTGCTGTTTTCTTCCGGAACGTTGGACGATGAAGCCGAAGGTATTAATCTTTTTCAGCAGGCGAGCCGGATACCATTGTTTATTTCTTTCGACGGCGAATGGGGATTGGCTATGCGTCTGAAAGATACGCCCCGGTTTCCGAAAAACATGATGCTGGGTGCGGTGCAAGACAACGAATTAATCCGATTGTACGGCGAAGAAGTCGGGCGGGAATGCAACGAGCTGGGCGTCCAAATCAATTTTGCGCCGGTGCTCGATGTCAATATTAATCCCGAAAATCCGGTGATCAACACCCGCTCGTTCGGCGAAGACCGGCAATTGGTGGCCGAGAAAAGCATTGCCTACGCACAGGGATTGGAAAAGTGGAAAGTGCTGTCGGTGGGCAAACATTTTCCCGGACACGGCGACACGTCGTTGGATTCCCATTTTGATCTGCCTCAAATCAACTACGAAAAAGACCGCTTATATTCCATTGAGTTATATCCTTTCAGGTGTTACATTCAGGCCGGATTATCGGGAATTATGGCCGGTCATTTGTCTGTTCCGGCGTTGGACGCTACTTGTTTGCCGGCTTCGCTGTCGTCACGAATGATAACGGATTTGCTGTGTAACGAACTGGGTTTTGCCGGCTTGAAATTTACCGACGCGCTGGCCATGAAAGGCGCGACGGCAAGCGGCAACAGCGTTTGCGTGGCAGCGATTGTAGCCGGAAACGATGTCTTGTTAAAACCCGAAAAACCGGCAGTCGAATTTTCCGCAGTGAAAAAAGCCGTCGAAACCGGATTGATTTCAATAAACCGCATAGAAGAAAGTTGCAAAAAAATTCTCTGCTACAAATACATCACCGGACTTTCCACCCGTAAAACGGTTTCACTCAACGGCTTGTCCGAACGGATTAATTCCGGATATGCCGATGGTTTAGTTCAAACGTTGAATGCCGAAGCGGTTACCGTATTAAAAAACGAACATAACATATTGCCATTGAAGCGGTTGGATAAGAGAATCGCGGCGGTTGCGCTCGGCGAAAACAATCTGTTTATGGAAACACTTGCGCTGTATGCGCCTGTAGATACGTTTCGATTGAATACAGACACTCCTCCCGATAGCTTATTTAATTGGTTGAAAACGTATTATGATCTGATTTTGGTCGGTATTCATTCGCCAAAAATTCCCGGTTATCCGGCGTTGCAAGCGTTGGCCAAAGAGAAAGAAGTACATCTCTGTTTTTTCGTTTCACCCTATCAATTAAGTTTTTATAAAGAAAGTATCGCGAGTGCCAAATCCGTTACCTTGGCGTATGAAAATACCCAATATGCACAAAAAGCAACAGCGGAAATCT
>BNTW01000134.1 GCA_025996895.1 Bacteroidia bacterium
AGAAAAGCTTCTGAAGAATTTATGCAAACAATGCCTGTTGATTTTAATGATTTTTTACCGAAATGGAACTATAAATTTACTGCTTAAAAATCAAAACTATTATAAGTTATTTATTTTTCGTTACTAAGGATATTTGGCTTTTAGGTGGAGGGCAAACAATAAGACTTTTGTTGAACCATGATTTGGTGGATGAACTGCACCTTTGTTACATCCCTGTTATGTTTGGCGACGGTATTCCTTTGTTCCCATCCAAGATGAAAACATCAAAATGGGAATTGTGCGGCAGCAAGACGTTTGAATCCGGTATATTGAAGGTCGATTACGTGTTATCTTCATAACAGAACATTTTCGAATCAAAAACAGCATGAATGGACAACTTCCTAAAAAAAACATTCAAAAATCCGTTTTGGTCGAAAAACCACCGTGTTTTGTCGAAAAATCCTTTTGTGTATTTTGAATGCCTTTACTTTTGTCGCTTCAAATTAAAATAGAAAACAGACATGAGGAAACAGGTATTCGTTTTATGGGCAATTATGATTGCCGGGTTATCAGTACAGGCGATGGCGCAGCCGGGTGGAAACATCCGGGGTGTCGTCACCGATGCGGCATCGGGACAAACGTTATCGTATGTGACGGTGATAGTGTTGAACACAAATCCCACCGTTGGGACGACAACGGACGAACAGGGGGCTTTCAATCTGCCGCCACTGCCCGTCGGACGCTATAACATCCAGGCGTCGTTTGTCGGATATGAACCGGCGACAATCAGGGAAGTGATGGTTTCATCAGCTAAAGAAACCGTACTGGAGATTACAATGAAGGAAAGCGTACAGGCATTGGACGAAATAGTTGTCCGTCCGAAGACGAACAAGGAAGCGCCGCTCAACCCGATGGCATTGGCCGGGGCGCGGATGCTCAGCGTGGAAGAAGCAAGCCGTTATGCAGGCGGTTTCGATGACCCTGCACGGCTGGTCGGTTCGTTTGCGGGCGTAGCGGGTGATGTAACAAGCAACAGCATCGCCATCCGGGGCAATTCGCCGCAATCCCTGCAATGGAAATTGGAAGGCGTTGAAATACCCAATCCCAGCCATTATCCCGAAATTGGCGGCGTGGGCGGAGGCATCCTGACAGCGTTCAGTTCACAGGTGCTGGGTAATTCCGACTTCTTGGCGGGTGCTTTTCCGGCAGAATACAACAATGCGTTGTCTGGTGTATTTGACATGGCGCTGCGCAACGGAAACAACCGGCAATATGAGCACACGTTTATTATTTTGTTACCACGCCAGAACAGGCAACCGTTTGGTAAACAAAAACCTTGATTTTGCCAAAGCCCATCATGCTGTATTGAGCTACGACTGGAATGTTTCGGACAATATACACTTCAGGATTGAACCCTATTTCCAATACCTTGTTAAATTGCCGAAAAAGAAAGTGCTGGAAAATTTTATGAAAAGAGAATTGAATCAGTGATTCTATATAGACGATTTGCCATGTATGATTAATGTTTCGGTAATGTGGATGGTTAGGCGATTTTTGGGATTTGGTATTTATTAAAAATTTATTCTCTGTAACAGCTTTAACAGCACTGTTTTAGAATGTCGCACAACGTGTTGGCGGCTTGGCGCAGTGGCGGGTTCACTGAGGCTTGCGCGGGAGGGAAACTTCCAAAATCGCACTGTCGTTTGTGCGGGCTACACCCGCCATTGTGCCAAACCGCGTGTTAGGTGCCGTTCTATTTCAATCAATTATGTTGTTTTTTTGTATTATATTGCAAATTCTTCAACAAAAATATTTTC
Organism: Bacteroidia bacterium; assembly: GCA_025996895.1. GTDB lineage: Bacteria > Bacteroidota > Bacteroidia > Bacteroidales > Azobacteroidaceae > Azobacteroides. Next base: position 1,797 of record BNTW01000134.1, read on the forward strand.
TATTGCTTCGTGATTCATTGAATGTTTTCGGTGTAATTCGATAACTTTCAATTTACTGTTTTGTGATAACTTTCCCAAATCCAGCATTTTTCCTTTATTCAGGTCGTTTGGTTCAAATTTTTGCAGACCATTGCCATATTCACGGCTGTTGTCATTGAAAATCTGTCGTGCAGTGTCGGTAAGAAGGTAGGCAAAAAGCAAATCAATATCCACATCAGAAAATATGTCTTGCTGTGGATAAATACAATGAAACGTTGTCAAATTGGAAATATTGGCTTCGTTGCGAATAAAACGCAATCCTGTACGGTTAAAAACCGAAACCCAAATCGGGGCGGGCGGACGATTTTCCAATGAATACCACGGTTTTCGACTTGCTGTCAAATATTTTTTGTGAATGTCGGCAGTTTCGCCTTTGTGCAAGTAGTTGATAACGTTTTCCTCTTTCGCATTTACCGCATTGAGCAAAAAAACATTTTTGTTATTGTTTTTTAGTTCTTCAAAATCTGAAACAGAAAAGTTATTGCCTTTTACATCAACGCAATGACAAATACAAGGCAATAAATACTTCTCGCTAATTTTATGTTCTTTGGCTTTGGCGAGATTGAATGTAAAATAATCATTTGCACCGGTTGCTATTCCCCGAACAACTTTTGCATAAGTCGAAAAAGGTACAAGATTTCTATATTTATGCCCGTTTTGAGGTTGATAATAGGATTTCCATTTGACTTCGGGATTAAGTTCTGAAAACAAATATGATTGTGAAGTTGCAGAAACAGATGGATAATCCGAAATCAAATTTTCAATTGTATTCAATTCATTGATAGATTGAATATTATTAAATTGGACTCTGTCTGTTTTATTATCATTGGCACAAAGCACAATACAAGCCGTTGTTAAAGCATCATCAAAGACATTTTCCTCAAAATTAACTACAATAATATGCCGCAAAGTGCCTGTTTTGGTTAGGTATTGTTTGACTAATTTTCCATAATCTGAATTAAGAAATTCCGAAGGGATAATATAGGCACAACGCCCATTGTGTGCGAGTTGGTGTATGGATTTTAGCAAAAATAACGTATAAAGATTAGTAAAACCACTTAGATTACACTGCAAATGCTTTTCTATCTCTTTGAGAATGTTTTTGTTGTCATAATCGTGAAATTTGAAATAAGGCGGATTGCAAATGATACCATCATATTTGTTTTGCCAATCGTTGAACATATAATCTTGTAGTAACAAATTCATTTTTTCCGTACAGGCAAATTCATTTTTTGCTTTTTCAAATATCAAATTATCAACCTCAAAACCTTTAATTTGAATGTCATTTTTTTGTGATAACAAAGCTCTTGAAAAAACGCCCAAACCAAAAGCAGGCTCTAAAACTGTTTTTAAATTTTCATTACCTAAAAGCCATTTAACCATAATTTCGGCAACAGAAATGGGCGTAAAAAACTGCGCAAATTTTTTGCGGTGTCCCAACGGCACTTGTTTGGAATAATCTTGTTCTATTGCATTATTGACAGTCATTAGAAATCGGTTTTAATGTTTAAAATCGTTTTCAAATTGTCAATATCAAGGTATGCAGTACCACCTTTGAAAGTCACATAAAACAGCAATCGTCCTCTGTCCATTTCTTTACGAACAGACTCATGCAATGGCTCATCAACTTTTGAGGCAATTTCAATGCCTGATTTGGAATTGATTTTAATTGTTGTTTTGTTCTGATTTTTTGTGTCGGACTCAACTGAAAAAATCACGCCGTCATTATCAGAGTTGGAAATGATTTGCAAAATTTGCTCAAACGAAATGCCATAAACTTTGTCGAAAAACACTTGAAAATAAAAGTGAGGTACATTAAAGGTTTCAATCCATTTGTAAACCACTTTAATATCTTCAACCTTTGGCGTAATAGAAAGATAATCACGCTTTTGTATTTCTTTGATTGCTGATTTTAACTGCTTGAAAAGTTCATTCAATTGGATTAATTGCTCGCTTGAACGCCACCCCGGAACTTTAAAATCCGTAACACTTAACGTTTTTTCGGTTATTCCATTGAGTAAGTCAATGTAATTTTCGCGCGAAGGGTGCGATAAAATATCAGCATATTCGGCAAGGATTTTATTTTTTGTTTCTAATGCAATTTGGGAAAACCTTTTTGTGCGAATTTGCATTGCTTCTTCGTAACGGTCAATCAGAAAAGCACTTGAACGCACTTCAATGCCTGCAACGGCTTTTTTGACATAATCAGTAATTTTATCGTGTGGAATATGGCTAATATCATAGCCTAAATTTTCAATAAAATCATCTTTTTTGAAAATCAATAAATCGGGGCGTTTCCCAATCGTGTCCAACTCATTTTGAAATTCCTGATAAAAAGCATCAAAACCTTCTTCTCCAGCAACTAAATTATCAGATTTACCATATTTTACCGCAACATAGTTGTTAGAGGTTTCGTTGATTGCTCTTGTAACGAGGTTTTCAGCCCAATCGCCTTGTTCTTTGTTGGTTATGAAATTAGAACTTGCCTGTGTGGGAGTACGTGCAAGGTCTCTTGGTTGCGAGAAGTCGACCAATTCCGCAGGTACGCCTTTTGTTAACTCTCTGATTTTATCGAAGTATATCATAGTATTATTTTATTTTTGATTTTAAATATTCAACTTTCTGCTCTGCAACTCTCAAAACTCCTATATCGGCATTTTCATCAATAATTTTATATGCGATACGGTCGCTCAAAAATCTATTAAACAAATCTTGTTCGTTGTCATTGAATATTTTTGCTATTCCTGCAATAACTTCTTTACTTGCAGGGCGTTCATCTTTTTCGATTCGGCCTAATAGCGTAGGGTCAATGTCTAACTGCGCTGCTATTTTGCGTATTGGCAAACCCGTATTTGTTCGTAATTGTTTTATATATTCGCCAAAAGTTTCCATTTGCATTTTTTTATCTTTCAAAGGACTTTGTTGCAACGGTATTGTAAAATAAGGGTTATAGGTGTATTTTTGTATTTGCAAATTCAAAAAAGTAGATACATGAGTACCTCACCGATAACCCGTGTCAAAGATAAGTATAAAATCAAGAAT
>BNTW01000135.1 GCA_025996895.1 Bacteroidia bacterium
CACCATGACACCGATGTCGATCACTTCGTAATTGTTGCACGACAAAATCACGCTCGTGATGTTTTTTCCGATGTCATGCACATCACCTTTCACGGTGGCTATCAATATTTTACCTGCTTTCGACACGTCTTCTTGTTGGCTGGCTTCGATATAGGGCTGTAAAATCGACACGGCTTTTTTCATCGTGCGCGCGGTTTTCACCACTTGGGGCAAAAACATTTTTCCTTCGCCAAACAGCGTCCCGACGATGTTCATACCTTCCATCAACGGCCGGTCGATAATCTCTACCGGTTGTTTATAAACGGTCAAAGCTTCGCGCAAATCTTCTTCCAGAAAATCCCCAATACCTTTGATTAACGCTTGCTTCAACCGTTCTTCCACCGAAAATTTTCGCCAATTAGCAGCACCATCATTAGTGTTGTCATTGCGGACTTGACCCGCAATCCCCTGATTATGACAGGCCGCATATTCCATTAATTTTTCCGCCGCGTCGGGTGTCCGGTTGAAAATCACATTTTCAATCAATACTAACAAATCTTCGGGAATATCTTCGTAAGTGAGTGATACGGAAGGGTTGACAATACCCATATCCAGCCCTTTTTGAATGGCATGATAAAGGAAAACCACGTGCATGGCCTCACGCAAGTAATCGTTTCCGCGAAACGAAAAAGACAAATTGCTGATACCCCCGCTGATTTTCGCATGAGGCAGATGTTGTTTAATCCATTCTACCGTGCGGATAAAATTGAGCGCGTAGTTGTTGTGTTCCTCCATTCCGGTCGCAATCGCCAGCACATTCGGGTCGAAAATAATATCTGCCGGCGGAAAACCGGCTTTTTCGGTCAAAAGGCGGTACATGCGTTCGCAGACTTCGATTTTCCGTTCAAAGGTATCGGCTTGTCCTTTTTCGTCGAAAGCCATCGCAATCACCGCCGCGCCATACGAGCGGATTTTGCGGGCTTTCCGCAAAAAATCTTCCTCGCCGTTTTTCAGGCTGATGGAATTGACAATCGATTTTCCCTGCAAACATTTCAATCCGGCTTCGATAATCGCCCAATCCGAACTGTCGAGCATGATGGGAACGGAAGCGACATCAGGCTCAGAGGCAATCCAGTTGAGGAAAGTGGTCATTTCCTGCACGCCGTCGAGCAGTCCGTCATCAACGTTAATGTCCAAAATCCGCGCACCGTCTTCCACCTGTTTGCGGGCAATGATCAACGCTTCCTCGTATTTTTTCTCCTTAATTAAACGCAGAAACTTTCGCGAGCCGGCCACATTGCACCGCTCACCAACGACCGTAAAGGTCGTTGGGGTACGTGGTGCACGGTATGCGGTGTATGATTCATCCCCAATCTTTAAAACGTCTAACCCCGAAAGCACTAATACGTCCGAATCTTCCTTGTACCGCTCACCCTGTACCGTGCACCCTATACCGACCATCGCCGCGATCGCGGCGATGTGGTCCGGAGTTGTTCCGCAACAGCCGCCGATAATATTCACCAACCCTTCGTCTAAATATTCCTGAATTTGGGCGACCATTGTTTCCGGCGTTTCGTCGTATTGCCCTAAGCTGTTAGGCAGTCCGGCGTTGGGATACGCACTGATATAAAACGGTGCTATTCGTTTCAATTCTTTCAAAAAAGGCTTCATGTCTTTCGCACCGAACGAACAATTCAGTCCGATACTCAGCAATTTAACATGGGAAACCGAAGCCAATGCCGCTTCCAACGTTTGCCCCGAAAGAATGCGTCCGCTTTTTCCGGCCAGCGTATAGGAGACCATCAGCGGAATTTCCTTTTTCATTTCCTGCATAACGTCTTCCGCTGCCATTAACGCCGCTTTCACGTTCAGCGTATCAAACGAAGTTTCAATCAGCAAAGTATCCACTCCGCCGTCTATCAGTGCCTTAATTTGTTCTTTATAAGCGACATACAATTCGTCGAACGTGATGTTCCGAAAAGCAGGATTCGATACATCGGGCGAAAGGGAAGCCGTTTTGCTTGTCGGTCCAATCGAGCCGGCGACAAAACGCGGTTTATCCGGATTTTGTTGCGTATAGTGGTCGGCAGCTTCTTTGGCCAGCCGCGCCGCTGCCAGATTAATGTCGCGTACGTAGGCCTCCATGCCGTAATCGGCCATCGAAATCGAGGTTGCATTTAGCGTATTGGTTTCGATAATGTCCGCTCCCGCTTCCAGATATTGTGTGTGAATGGATTGAATGACATCGGGGAGAGTGATATTCAATGCTTCGCCGTTTCCATACAGATTCACCGGTAAATCGGCAAATTGCGTTCCGCGATAATCCTCTTCTTTCAAATGAAAGCGTTGAATCATACTTCCCATTCCACCGTCCAAAATAAGAATTCGTTCTTTTAATAAACTTTCTATCATTCCGCAAAGGTAAAAAAAAATCCTTTTCAATCCCCTAAAAAACAATTTTTTACCCGAAAGGAAAGTGATAATGGGTAATGATATAGAGATTTGGTACGCTCTTCGTTATAATTGGTGGGCGCAATACTTGTATCTGTATTAATAGCCGAAAAAGATTCGTCTCTCAATCAAAATGGCATTTTCCAAATCACTTTCAAGAAAATTATCTTTCAAGTCGAAGACATCCAACAAATACGGGTCTTTGAACACATTAAACGGAACAAGTGATTGCCGTTCTACTGCATCTTTGGCATAGAACAATCGTGCCTGTTCGTCTTTAATCTGCATAATTTTGCAAAAATGCGACCAACTTAGAAAAGGTGCAAAATCGGAAAGATACTGATTATTTAGCATATTTTATCCCATCCCTCTAACAAATTCCGCCACAGTGAGCCTGTGTACACCCAATATGCGGGCGATGGCACTCTTTGACACCTTTTTATCCAACAGTGTTTTGATTTCCGCTTCCTTTCCGGTAAGTTTTTTGACTTTCGATTTACTCCCTTTGGGACGACCAAGCACAACACCTTCTGCTTTTTTGCGTGCCAATGCCTCTTTGGTGCGTTGCGAAATAAGGTTGCGCTCGATTTCGGCGGAAAGACCGAAGGCAAATGCAAGGACTTTGGAATTTATATCACTTCCCAAACGGTAGTTGTCTTTGATTGTCCAAACCTGAATGTCGCGATTCATACATTCGTTTAAGATTCCCATAATCATTAGTAAGTTTCTTCCCAGACGCGATAGTTCGGAACAAATGAGAATATCCTCTTTCTTCATCTTTTTGAGGAGTTTTCCCAGCTTCCGCTCATCAACCGTTTTAGAACCTGAAATAGTTTCTTCAATCCATTTATCAACGACAAATACGTTTTTACCACAAAATTGGTTGATTTCGTAACGTTGATTTTCTACTGTCTGCTTGTCGGTGCTTACCCGAATGTAACCATAAATCATAATTTTTTATTGTTAAATTTAATACTGTGTTATCTGTATAAATATAAACTATTTTTGTCGAAATTATTCCATGCAATTTTTATGCACAGAAAAGCAGCGTTTTTATTAGACAAAATAGCACAGTTTGTACTTTCTCTGCGGAAAGTTGGGTTATACTTTCGCCAATTGAGCAACGCATAAAGGCTAAGATTGAGGCTGTTGGAACGCCATTGAAAGATTGGGATATTCAAATCAATTATGGTATAAAAACGGGCTTCAATGAGGCTTTCATTATTTCGGGCGAAAAGCGAAATGAATTGATAGAACAAGATCCGAAAAGTGAAGAAATTATACGACCGTTATTGAGAGGGCGAGATATTAAGCGATATTCGTATGAATTTGCAGATTTATATTTGCTATTTATTCCATGGCATTTCCCTTTACAAAATGACAGCACAATTCAAGGTGCTTCCGAAAAAGCCGAAAACGCATTTGAAAATCAATATCCTGCAGTTTATAATCATTTATTGAAATACAAAAAAGAACTTTCTGCAAGAAACAAGGCAGAAACAGGAATACGCTACGAATGGTACGCTTTACAGCGTTGGGGAGCAAATTATTGGGAGGATTTTTCTAAGCAGAAAATCATATATATTGAGATTATGACAGATAATCCAGAAGAGGGTTATGAGTTCCCTGCATTTTCGTTTGATACTCATGGGTGTATTCTTTTAAATACCGCATATATGATAAGTGGAAAAACTAATGAACTGAAATTTATTTTATCCATACTTAATTCCAAATTAGGCAGACATTTGGTTAAATTATATGTAACACAACTTCAGAATAGGCAATTCAGAATGCTGCACCAATCTGTGATAAATTTTCCAATACCAAAGATAACAGACGATGAAATGCACAATCTTAATGAGCTTGTAAATAAAATTCTGTCGAACAAAAATGATGAACTTGTTGCTATTGAAATTAATAACGCAGTTTATGGCTTGTATGGAATTAATGCAGAAGAAATTGAATTTATTGAATCTCTATAAATCCTATAGTTTCTCGTTCTTCATGGGTCAATTGGTATAAATCAAATATCATATTATCTATTTCAATTTCATATTCCTTAGAATCTGTATTTTGCAATTTCAATTCCTGCATTTTCATAACTTTAATTTTGAATAAGCTATTTGTTTCATCATCTACTTGAAGCACTGGTATTTTATCTAAAAATATTTTGCGCAATTCTCTTGTTCCGCCTTGCAGTTCAGGGAAATTGTCAATGAAACAATACTTGAATAAAGAAGAATTTAACCCACATTGCAGCCACCCCTTTATCGAAGTGTTAAAAGATCAAAAATATCCAAGTTGAATATGCTTTATACGTTCTGTGGGATGGTGTATATGTTAAAACATTCGTTTTTTGGTGCTAAAACCACGAAAAAGTCCCATGTGTGGCACCCGGCTTTTTGGAGGATAGGTGGCACTATTCGTACCT
>BNTW01000136.1 GCA_025996895.1 Bacteroidia bacterium
ACCGGCAACGCGCCCCTTTCACGCTTCGCGGGTTGGAAGAGCCGGTCGAAACGAATTAACCGTTCCAGCATTTTGCAAATCACATGAAAATTGATCAGTTGTTCGCCGTTAAAATCTTCTTCCACTACCTGCCGGTCTTTAAGGCCGGATTGGACGAAGTTCCAAGATTTCCTGAAAGGTGAAGTGAGGTTTGCTTCTCTGTCGAAACAATATCCTGCCGAGGCGGCGGAATTGTTTGAAGTTACGCAGAAGAATGCTCAGTGGCGTTTGGATGGGTATAAACGATTGGCGGCGCAAGAGTTTTAATTCGTAGAATGTTGCAACCGTAGGGGCGTTGCGCGCAACGCCCCTACATCGAAACGCGCACCAAACCAATCGAAATGTGCGACGCCTCACGTTGAAACCGCACCATTATTATTGAAACCGGTAATAATGAATATTCAAAAACCATTGTGGAAATAAAATTCCGCAATGGTTTTTATTTTTTGTAAAACCTGTCAATATCCCAATTCGCAGGATTATTATTGATGTACTCTGCAATACGCGCATGATCGTTGGTGTCGCGGATAATGTGTTCCCATAGATTGCGTTGCCATGAAAAATCGTAACCCGCAAGGCGAATGTTGCGCGTTACGGCGGATTTGAATGAACGTATTATTGCCGCCAATGAACCCGATTTTGGCGAAATATTTGACATATATTCATTTTTTTCGTAATCGGTTTGATGTGCGTATGGGCGAACGATTTGCGGCGTTCGTAGGGGCGTTGCGCGCAACGCCCCTACATGCCACATTGCACAATTTTCAAATTTTTCATTGTTGATTTTTTCCGTTATTTCCAAAATCGCGTGGAAATGATTGGGCATAACAACAAATTCGTGTAATTTTACGTTTGGACGTAATTCAGCCGTTTTTAACCATTCATTACGGACAATTTCCCCTATTTCATTCAAAATCATTTCACTCTTGTCTATTTTGCCAAATAAACATTCTCTGTCTTGCACACAAATGGTTACAAAATACAAGCCCTGTTGTGAATAATCGTAATCAGGTAAACGAATACTGCGCCGATGATGTATGTCAGGATGATACATAGTTAAAGTTTTAAGTTTTAGGCTGTAAATGTAAGGCTTTTCTTGAAAAATAAATAGATTTTCGAGAATAATGTGTTCAAATTCAGAATAAAGTTATATTTTTGTACTCACTATATAAATAAAAATAGTATGGCAATACCAATTAGAAGTGTACCTGTGTTAGAGGGTAAAGTCGCTGAACGTTTTGAACGCGAGCGCATAAAAGCCGAAAAAAAGCGCGGCTCAATTGACATTACCGAAAATGTCAAAATCTTTAACAAAATGCGAGATGAAGCACGCAGCAGGGGGATTTATATCGGATAACTGCACTTTTCACTCGTTGGATGCAGCGTTGTTGTCCAAAAATCCTGTGTTCAGTTGCGGCGATGAAGATTTGGACGATTTCTTTCTCAATAATTCTGAAAATTACAACCGGCAATTATTGGGCAAGTCGTTTTGTTATTGCCTGAAAGAAAAGCCTGAAACGATAGTTTGCGCCTTTACGCTTTCCAATTCAAGTGTTGATGTAAAAAATTTACCGAACAGCAGGCGCAAAAAACTAACCGAATACATTCCGTTTGAAAAAAGAATGAAAAATTATCCTTCGGTATTGATTGGGCGTTTGGGAGTAAATGAAAAATTTAAGGGGAAAGGCATTGGTACAGAACTGATAGCAAATGTAATAAAACCATGGTTTAGCAATTTTCAGATTGGTTGCCGATACATAACCGTTGATGCCTACAACAACGAGCCGACACGAAAATTTTACGAAAACAACGGATTTAGCTATATTTTCTCAACTGAACAGCAGGAAAAGGAATATATCGGAATACCCGAAAACAACACGCTCAAAACAAGATTAATGTATTTTGATTTGATTTTGCTGTCGAATAAATAATTCAGAATAAAGTTATATTTTTGCACTTTGATAAAATAAAATAATTGCTTATGACATAAAAAAAAGCGTAGTTAATACGCACAAAATAAGACATATAAAATTTAGCGTTTTGCTATTCTTGCTTTTAGAAACTTGAGAACTTTCACAAAAGAATTTAATAGAATAAGTAAAATGTTCGCAGAAATGCGGACTTACTTATCTTTAAATTCGGGTATTCTCAAGACCTCTAAAAGCGGATATTTAAGTCCGCTATTTTTATGCCCAAAAATGAATATTTTTTAACAATAATTTATAATTTAGAAGTTGTGCCCGACACAAATTTAGGGATACAAAAATGAGAACAACAAAGAACAATTTGTATGCACAGAGTACAATGGAGTCCGGAGACCATTTCAAAAACGGGGCGAGTCTGAAAAGCCAAAAGAGTAAGGGAAATTTTTTAATTTGGTTGTTTTTTGCTTTCACTATAGTAAGCACAACCACTCTGATGACCTCTTGCGAGAAGGTCGAGGACGAAGACGAGGTAACGGTTCCCATTGCTGTAACCGACATAAGTTTGGACAAAACCACGCTTACGCTTGTTGCAGATAATGACTATACTCTGACAGCAACGGTTTTGCCTGCAAATGCTACCGACAAAACTGTAACATGGACAAGCAGCAATACAAATGTTGCGACTGTTACTCAACAAGGTAAAGTAACCGCCGTGACAGCGGGCACAGTTACCATTACTGCCGAAGCAGGTAACAAAGCGGCTACTTGTGAAGTTACCGTTCCACCCGTAGCCGTAACCGGCATCAGTTTGGATAAAACGAGTCTTACACTTTTTTACATAACCTCTCTTAGTTTACTCGAAAGCTACACCCTGACGGCAACTCTCTTGCCTGCAAACGCATCCGGCAACCCAATAACTTGGACAAGCAGTAATAAAAATGTTGCTACTATAGACCAAGGCAAGGTAGCTGCTACAGGTGCCGGAACAGTTACCATTACGGCAATTGCGGGCGATAAAACGGCCACTTGTGTTGTTACAGTATCGAATGATATATCTCAAATTAAAATATCCGACGATATAAATGGTTTCACAATCAACGGTGTCACATGGGCTACTCGCAATGTAGATGCCCCAGGTAATTTTGCCGCTAAACCTGAAGATCCCGGGAAATTATATCAATGGAATAATAAAACAGCTTGGCCTGCTACCGGTGCTGTATCCGGTTGGGTGAATGCAGACATCCTTGCAAGCGAATGGGCAGATGAGAACGACCCCAGTCCGAACGGGTGGCGTGTTCCCAATCTTTCGGAAATTCGAAGTCTTATGCAGGCATATTACTTCTTTATAACTAGTCCGGCCGGCACATATTGTGTGTTTAAGGAAGCCGGCTACTTTACTGGGCTTGCCATTCCGCTCGTTGCTGGGAGATCGTCCGCCAGTGGAGACGACCGCTCTAAATGGACTTATCAACTGGTACTAACGTGGACTTCCACTGTGTACCCTGGCTCCATCTCAGCATACTTTTTAAGTTTTTTTGACTTTAGTAAGGATCTACAGAGAGAACAACATACAAATAAAAATGATGGTATTACAATTCGCTCTGTCAGAAAATAGCTATCGAAGCGCGTTACATGTAAGCGAGAAGATTTGAAAACCTGTTAGGTCTCGAAGACCTAACAGGTTTAAAGTGGCGACGGTTGGGGCTACGACATCGGCTTCGGCGGATTAGACCACGTAATCGCTTCCGGTCAGAATGTCAATATCTTAGTAGTTGATACCGAAGTATATTCCAACACCGGCGGACAATCGTCCAAATCCACTCAGGTAGGCGCAGTCGCGAAATTTGCCGCAGCCGGAAAACGGATTCGCAAGAAAGATTTGGGTATGATTGCCATGTTTCTGAGTTTTGCCATTTTACAATAAAGTTGTAATTTTGTCGAGAAATATAAAAAACTATGGAGTTCGATAAAAAAGGCATTGCATTAGGAAGCACAGTTGAAGATTTGAAAAGTAGAAAACGGTTTATAACTGATTTTTACGCAAATTGGATTATTGCCAATCCTACAAAACACATTTACAATAACTCTTTGAAAAGTTTTATTGAAGTGAAATTTTTGTCGATACAGGAAACGGCAAGCAAGGACGGCCATACGGTATAAATCTACATTATCTGTTGTTTATCTAACTGAAATTTTAGAAAAAGCCAAAACGGTTGGCACTCCGCAAGAGCCGAAAAAGGATAATGAAAAACAAAAGCGGTTTTCAAAAATCTACATAATGGAATATGAGAAAGCCAATTTCGGAAAAATAAAACTTACCGTAGGGGAATTGCGAGGTAGCGGTCAAAAAATACAATACTGCATAACAGCAATAGAAAACGACTAAGGCAAGAAAAATAAATAACTTATAGTAGTTTGAAAAATAAATATTATCTTTGTAGAAAAAATAGCAAAGATGAAAAAAGAAGATTTCACATATGAGATAGACAAACACGAGAAGTTTTTCTACTCACAGTTATCCGAGCGTGGGAAACGCCTATATGCAGGCTTAGAGGCAATGAAAGGTGGCTATTATGGTGTTAGCGAAGTATCTCAAAGATTTGATATACATATACATACTGTAAGACGCGGCAAAAAAGAGTTGTTGCAAGAAGAAGTTCCATCCACAAAAAAAATTCGCAAAAAAGGCGGTGGTAGAAAAAAAAACGGCATTAATA
>BNTW01000137.1 GCA_025996895.1 Bacteroidia bacterium
TGCCATGGGTGCAGTCGATTTGGTCGGTATTGCCTCTAATTATGTAAAAGAGGATTTCAATCTGACGGATACGATGGCAAACCTTTTCCCGTCGATGGTGTTCTTCTGGTTTTTCATTTTCAGCGTACCTGCCGGCTTGATGATGAATAAAATCGGACGGCGCAAAACGGTACTTTTGAGTTTAATCGTAACGGTTGCCGCATTGGTCATTCCCATTGTAAACTATACGTTCCCGCTTATGCTTGTTTCGTTTGCCTTGCTGGGCATTGGCAATACGCTGATGCAAGTATCGCTCAACCCGCTGATTGCAAACGTTGTGCCGGGCGACCGCATGGCAAGCACCCTTACTTTCGGGCAGTTTGTCAAAGCCATTGCCTCATTTGCCGCACCGATAATTGCAGGCTTGGCGGCGTTGCACTTCGGCGACTGGAAACTGTTGTTCCCGCTCTATGCTGCTGCCACACTACTGTCGTTCCTGTGGCTCGGCGCAACAAAAATCGACGAGAAACCCTACGAAACAAAATCGTCGTTTTTCGATTGCCTTAAATTGCTTAAAAACAAATACATTCTATTGTTTTTCTTTGGCATTATGGCGCATGTGGGCATTGACGTGGGCATTAACACCACCGCCCCGAAAATTCTGATGGAACGCTGCGGAATGACACTTGCAGAGGCAGGTTTTGCTACGAGCCTTTATTTCCTGTTCCGCGTGGCAGGCTGTTTTTTGGGAACGTTTATTTTAGCAAAATTTCCCATTCGCAAGTTTTTCATTATCAGCGTAGCAATGATGGCTTTATCGGCAGTCGGGCTGTTCTTCTTCTCCGGCACAACTGCGCTTTATGTTGCCATTGCACTCGTGGGCTTCGGTAATTCCAATATTTTCCCAATGATATTCTCCACCGCGATACAGTCCATGCCCGAACGCGAAAATGAGGTTTCGGGTTTAATGATAATGGGCATTGCAGGCGGCGCCATTTTTCCGCTGCTGATGGGCGTTTGCAGCGACCTTACCGGCGCGCAGTGGGGCGCAGTAGCGGTTATGGCTGTACTCGTCGCTTATCTGTTCTTTATCAACGGATTGATAAAGGCGAAGAAGTAGTTCGCTATATACAAGAAATTGTTCATTATCATTATCTTCTGAAAATTTCGTATTTTTGCAGGTTATTGATAATGAACATTTTTATTTTTAATAGATAATCAATATGAAAAATCATATCAACCTGCCGGTTATTTTTTCTTTAGTTCTTTTTCTGTTTTTTGCCGCCTGCCAACGGGAAAAAACACAATACATCATCGGCGTATCACAGTGCAGCGACGACGAATGGCGCAGCAAAATGAACATGGAAATGCGCAACGAAGCGCTGTTTCACAAAGGTGTAAAACTCGACATTAAAACAGTAAGCGACGATACGGAAAAGCAGATTGCCGACATTCAAAGTTTTATCGACCGCAGGGTGGATTTGATTATCATTTCGCCCAATCAGGCGGAGCCGGTTACGCCTATTGTGGAAAAGGCGTACAGTGCGGGCATTCCTGTTGTGCTGGTGGACAGGAAAATCACTTCGGACAAATACACTGCCTTTATCGGTGCGGATAATGTGCAGATAGGGCGTGAAGTGGGTAATTACGTTGCCAAACTGCTGAACGGACGGGGAAATATCGTTGAAATACGCGGTCTGAAAGGCTCGTCGCCCGATGCCGAGCGACACCAAGGCTTTGTAAATGTTATCAACCGTTATTCCGACATACATATTTTGGATTCGGCTGACGGCGCGTGGCTCAAAAACATTGCCGAGCGGGAAACGAGCAAAATCCTTGTGGAAATGCCCGACACTATCGACCTCGTTTTTGCGCACAACGACCGTATGGCAATGGGGGCGTACAACGCTGCTAAACGTCTTAACCGCACCGACAACATTTTTTTTGTAGGTATTGACGCTTTACCCGGTGCGGGTAACGGCATTGAACAGGTTATCGACGGTAAACTCAAAGCCTCGTTTATCTACCCGACGAGCGGCGATAAAATCATTCAACTCGCCCTTGATATTTTGCAGAGTAAGCCCTATACGAAACAAAATACGCTGTACACCAATATTGTGGACGAAACGAACGCCCGCGTACTGAAACTGCAAACCGACGCCATCATTGAACATGAAAACAAAATCAGCACCCTCGACCGCCAAATCGCCAACCACATCACGCGACATGCCACACAGCAATATATGCTGCTCGTATTCGCTTTTATCTGCCTGATTTTCATTATCCTTTCCGTACTGCTTTTCCAAGCCTACAACTCCAAACTCCGTCTGAACGCCGAACTTGAACGCAACAACAGACTCATTGAGAGTAACCGCGAAGAACTTGAACAACAGCGCGACCGCCTGATAACCCTTTCGCAGGAACTGGAAAAAGCAACCCAAGCCAAATTAGTGTTTTTTACCAACATTTCGCACGAGTTTAGAACTCCCCTCACGCTGATTTCCGGTCCCGTCGGCTCGCTGCTGGCGGACAAATCCCTGCCCAAAGAACAGCGGCGGCTTTTGGCATTAGTACAGAAAAATGTAGGTATCCTGCTCCGGCTTATCGACCAGATTATCGACTTCCGCAAGTACGAAAACGGAAAACTGACACTCAACCTGAACGAAAACAACCTTTGCAGCCAACTCACGGAATGGAACGAAATGTTTTGCGAATTGGCGGTAAAAAAACGCCTGCGCTTCGACTTCCGCGTGGAAACGCCGGACGGCTCGCAGCCCGACGAAGCATTCCGCTTTTGCTACGATTCGGAAAAAATGGAACGCATTTATTTTAACCTGCTTTCCAACGCCTTCAAGTTTACGCCCGAACATGGTTTTATTTCCGTTGTGCTGGAAAAAACGAGCCGTCCCGCCGCCGTTGTCCGCGTATCCAATTCAGGCAAAGGCATAGCGGAAAATGATATACGGAACATTTTCGACCGTTTCTATCAGGTCAATTCGTATATGGAAGGCTCCGGCATAGGATTGGCATTAGCAAAGGCGCTCGTGGAACTGCACGAGGGCGAAATCGCAGCCGGCAGCGACGAAACCACCGGCATTACCACCTTTACTGTCGTCATTCCTTTCTCACAAAACGGAACAGAAACTTTATACAGCGAAGTCGGCGACAAACAGGAAAAACCATTCCTTTTGCCAACCGTAGAACCGACGGGTTTTGAAGATTATGACTCAGAATCAACCGACGGAAACGAAAATACCGGCGACCGCGAAACGGTGCTTGTTATTGATGACAATCCCGATATACGCGCCTACATTAAAACGGTTTTGCAAAACAGTTATACCATTCTGGAAGCCGAAGACGGCACGGATGGTTTCAGACAAGCCATGCGCTATATCCCCGACATTATCGTGAGCGACATCATGATGCCACCGCCCGATGGCGTGGAACTCTGCCGCCGCCTGAAAAGGGAACTGTCCACGAGCCACATTCCAGTCATTCTACTTACAGCGTATTCGCTTGACGAGTACCGCATCAGCGGTTACGAAAGCGGCGCCGATGCCTACATATCCAAACCCTTTAATTCCGATGTATTGGAAGTCCGCATCCGCAACCTGATAGCAAGCCGCCAACGTTTGAAAGAAAAGTTCCGGCAAAATATGCTGTCCGGCGACAGGAGTATTCCTGAAGATTTGGATAAAACGTTCATGGACAAATTCAGGGAACTTGTTGAAGCCCGGATTCAGAACGACCTCAACATTGAAGATTTAAGCCGTGAGGCAGGTCTTTCGTACACGCAACTCTACCGAAAAGTAAAATCGCTGACCGGCTACACGCCTAACGAACTGTTGAAAATTATCCGCCTGCAAAAAGCGCAACTCCTGTTGCAGACATCCGGGTTAAACATTTCGGAAATCGCCTACGAAACGGGATTTACCTCGCCTGCGTACTTTACCAAGTGCTTCAAGGATTTTTATAAGGAAAGCCCGACAGATTATCAGAAACGAAAAAGTTAAATTTTTGATTATTAGATATTTATGAAACAATTAATTCAATCAGGATTGTTTTCTTTTTTCAGAGAAACAACTTCAAAAAACATTTCCACAACAGAATGGGAACAAGCGTATGAATCATTTGCCGACACCGTTTTTGAGGCAAATGCAAGGTCGAACAATCGCGCAACGTACCATAATTCCCTGTGTTACGCCCGTGCCGAACTTGCCGGTCTGCAAGGTTGGGACGGCTTGAAAAAATAGTCAGACCGCATTATTTTATGCGGAAAAAGCCGCTCATTTACTTGATATACAGACGATTTCAATTGAGCGGCAAATATCGTTACAAAACAACAGCAATCCTTTATCTACGGTTCAACTTGAAAAAATCCAATGGGCAGGCAGCCGTATGGAACTGGTCGAACTCGTGTATGCACTGCACGAGGCGGGTTGTTTCGGCAAAACGCCGCTGAAAACCGTTTTTAAAATAATCGGTAAAACTTTCGACTGTGAAATTGAAAACTACTACCGCCTGTTTTGGGACGTCCGCAACCGCGCCGCTGA
>BNTW01000138.1 GCA_025996895.1 Bacteroidia bacterium
GTATGGAAAAGAAACAATTTCTGGGCGACGGCGTTGTAACCGGTTACGGCACAATCGACGGCCGCTTAGTGTATATTTTTGCACAGGACTTTACGGTTATCGGCGGTTCTTTGTCCGAAACGATGGCGAAAAAAATCTGCAAAGTGATGGATTTGGCGATGCAGATGGGCGCGCCGGTGATTGGTTTAAATGACTCCGGCGGTGCGCGTATCCAGGAAGGTGTAAATGCCTTGGCCGGTTATGCCGAAATTTTCCAGCGTAATATTCTGGCTTCGGGTGTCATTCCGCAGATTTCCGGAATTTTCGGCCCCTGTGCGGGTGGTGCGGTGTATTCGCCGGCTTTGACCGATTTCACCATTATGGCCAAAGGGATGAGCTATATGTTCCTCACCGGCCCGAAAGTAGTGAAAACCGTTACAGGTGAAGATGTTACGCAAGAACAATTAGGCGGTGCGGAAGTGCATGCCACTCGTTCGGGCGTTACGCATTTTGTTGTGGAAGACGACAAATCGGGTATCGAATTAATTCGCAAGTTATTGAGTTTCTTGCCTCAAAACAACCTGGAAGAAGCCCCGCTAAAAGCGACCAATGACCCGATCGACCGCTTGGAAGATTCTTTGAATGAAATCATTCCCGACAGCCCCAACAAGCCCTACGACATGTATGAAGTGATTGGTGCGATTATTGACGACGGCGAATTTTTGGAAGTACATTCCGATTTTGCTAAAAATATTATTATCGGTTTTGCCCGTTTTAACGGTCGTTCGGTCGGTATTGTTGCCAACCAGCCCAAAGCGTTGGCAGGCGTGTTGGACATCAACGCTTCGCGAAAAGCCGCTCGTTTTGTGCGTTTCTGCGATGCTTTCAATATTCCGATTGTTACGCTGGTCGATGTTCCGGGTTTCCTTCCGGGAACAGGCCAGGAATACGGTGGCGTGATCGTGCATGGCGCGAAATTGCTGTATGCTTACGGCGAAGCAACTGTTCCGAAAGTTACCGTTACGTTGCGGAAATCCTACGGAGGTGCGCATATCGTGATGAGCTGCAAGCAATTGCGTGGCGATATGAACTATGCTTGGCCGACAGCCGAAATCGCCGTTATGGGTGGTGCAGGCGCAGTGGAAGTGTTGTATGCCAAAGAAGCCAAAGAAGCGGAAGATCCGAAAGCGGTGTTGGCCGAAAAAGAAGCCGAATACACGAAAGCGTTTGCAAATCCTTATAACGCAGCGAAATACGGTTATATCGACGACGTGATTGAACCGCGTAACACGCGCTTCCGTATCATTCGCGCATTACAACAGCTGGCGACGAAAAAGCAAACAAATCCGGCGAAAAAACACGACAACTTGCCGTTGTAATTACGAATTAAAAATTACGAATTACAATGAAGTATAAAATTTTAATATTAGTGTTTTTGTGTGCTGCAATAGGCATACAGGCGCAACGAACAACTTCGCTTCGGTTCAATGAAATATTGGTCATTAACGAAGACAATTACGAAGATGACTACGGAAATAAATATCCTTGGATTGAGATTTATAACAGTTCGCCCGGAACGGTGAATATGGCCGGATGCTATCTGACCAATGATATAAACAATCCGAAGCTGTATATGGTGCCGAAAGGCGATGTGCTGACAAAAATCAGTCCTCGCCAGCATGTTTTGTTTTGGGCGGATAACCGGCCTTCGCGCGGAACGTTCCATTTGAATTTCACTTTGGACTCAATTAAGCCGAATTTTATCGCTTTGTTTGATTCCGACGGTCGGACATTGATCGATTCGGTTACAGTTCCCGCCGGACAACGTCCCGATGTCAGCTATGGGTTGATTGAGGACGGTTGGACACTGAAACGATTGGACGAAGAAATCCGTTTAAATCCGCTTTACAAAGGAGGAAATCAATTATGGATTTATTTCGATGATCATGTGAATGACGGCCGTTATGTTACGCCGAGTTCTAACAATAAAATTTTGGATACCAACGACAAAATCGAAAATTTTAAGGAAAACGACAGTAAAGGTATAGGTATGACACTTACCGCCATGGGTGTAGTTTTCATTGCTTTGATTTTGCTCTATTTGATTTTTAAGTTGATTGGAAATACGGCGATAGGATTGAGCCATAGACGTGCAATGAAAGCATCGGGTATAACGAAAGAGGAAGCAAAAGGAGTTGTCGGACAATCGGGCGACGTTTATGCCGCTATTGCAATGGCCATTTACGAGGCAACCGAATTGCACGATGAAGAAAATACCATTCTTACAATTAAGAATACGGCTCGAAATTATTCTCCCTGGAGTTCAAAGATTTATACATTAAGAGAAACACCCATAAAAAAATGAAAAGTTTTAAATATACAATCAACGGAAATGTTTATAAAGTAGTTATAAACAGCATTGAGGACACCATTGCCAACGTAGAAGTCAATGGTACGCCTTACAAGGTCGAAATGAACAAACCGACTAAAAAACAGGTAGTTACAATCAACCGTCCGGCACAGACCACTACACCACCGATTGCGAAACCGCAACAAACGAGTGTTGGTGCGGCCGCTTTGCGTTCGCCGCTGCCCGGTATCATTCTGGACGTTGCAGTGAAAGCCGGCGATGCGGTGAAGAAAGGTCAGAAAGTATTGATTTTGGAAGCCATGAAAATGGAAAACGTCATCAATGCCGACCGCGACGGAGTAGTGAAGGAAGTGAAAGTGAATAAAGGCGATTCGGTATTGGAAGGTGCCGATTTAGTTATAATCGAATAAACGTATGGATTTTTTATCATTTTTAGGCGATAATCTTGCCACCTTTTGGACTTATACGGCATTTGCCAACTTCACTTGGGGGCATGTAATTATGATTTTGGTGGGATTAGCCTTTATTTATCTGGCTGTCGCCAAGGTCTTTGAACCCATGTTGCTGATACCCATCGGCTTCGGTATTCTGATTGGGAATATTCC
Organism: Bacteroidia bacterium; assembly: GCA_025996895.1. Taxonomy (GTDB): domain Bacteria; phylum Bacteroidota; class Bacteroidia; order Bacteroidales; family Azobacteroidaceae; genus Azobacteroides. The sequence continues at coordinate 2,956 of BNTW01000138.1, forward strand.
GTTCAAAGATGCCGGTTTGCAGTTAGGAATTTATGAGCAAGGATCAGTGTTGAATATTCTGTACCAGGGAGTTACGTCCGGTTGGTATCCACCGCTCATTTTCTTGGGGATTGGTGCAATGACTGATTTTTCAGCATTGATTTCCAATCCGAAGTTGATGTTGATAGGCGCGGCTGCTCAATTTGGGATTTTTGGAGCATATATCATTGCATTGACGATGGGTTTTGAGCCAAATCAAGCCGCTGCAATTGGTATCATCGGTGGTGCTGACGGCCCAACGGCGATTTTTCTTTCGTCCAAATTAGCACCTAACTTGATGGGGGCTATTGCCATTTCGGCTTATTCGTATATGGCGTTGGTGCCTGTGATACAGCCGCCTATCATGCGTTTGCTGACAACCAAGAAAGAACGGGTTATTCGGATGAAACCACCTCGCGTAGTTTCGCAGACGGAAAAAGTTCTGTTCCCGATTTTCGGTTTATTGTTGACTTGCTTTTTAGTTCCTTCCGGTTTGCCATTGCTGGGCATGTTGTTTTTCGGCAATCTGTTGAAGGAATCGGGCGTAACCCGCCGTTTGGCAGAAACCGCACGCGGCCCAATGATTGATATTGTAACCATGTTGTTGGGAATAACCGTTGGAGCTTCTACGCAAGCAACGCAATTCTTGACTTGGGATTCAGTAAAGATTTTCGGTTTGGGTGCAGGCTCGTTTGTCATCGCGACGGCAGCAGGTGTTTTGTTTGTCAAATTGTTCAATCTATTCTTGAAAAAAGGCAATAAAATCAATCCGTTAATCGGAAATGCCGGTGTTTCGGCCGTACCCGATTCCGCGCGTATCTCACAGGTTGTCGGGTTGGAATACGATTCTTCCAATTATTTGCTGATGCACGCCATGGGGCCGAATGTCGCAGGTGTAATCGGCTCAGCTGTGGCTGCCGGGGTCTTGCTCGGATTTTTGGGATAATAAAATCGCAATAATACAAAAAACCACTACAGGAATTTGCCTTGTGGTGGTTTTTGTTTTGAGAAAAAACCGTTATATTTGTATTCATATTTATATTTAAGATGACTAAAATCTCAAAAAAAGACAGCTACATTGCCGAAATCAAACAGATTTTGGCTTCTGCAAGACAAAAAGCGTATTCAGCCGTCAATTTCGCAATGGTTGAAGCCTATTGGCTTATCGGCAAACGTATTGTGGTGGAAGAACAGCACGGGAAAGAACGGGCGGAGTATGGACAGGAAATAATAAAAACCCTGTCCATTGAACTGACCAAAGAATTGGGGAAGGGATTTTCGGAACGCAGCATTTGGCAATATCGTCAATTCTATCAAATGTTTCCTGAAACAAAGATTCAACGGGCGATGCTCGCTGAATTACAAAGTGCTGAAAATAAAGAAGATATGATTCTGCGAAC
>BNTW01000139.1 GCA_025996895.1 Bacteroidia bacterium
TGACTGTTGATGTGTTGCGCGACAAAGAACGCCACAGCGGTATCCGTCTGGTCTATGACGAAAATGCGAAACCGGTGTTTGAACGCAACAAAGATGCTTATACGTTGTTTCAGACCGACGAAGTGAAACCTGCAGTGCTGTTCTCCATCAAAAACGATGAAGCGTTGTCTATCCAGACGACAGACTTTCAAACGCCTGTTGAACTGGGAATTCGCACTACGCAGAAAGGTCTTTTGACACTTCAATTCTCCGGCTTGGAAAACTTTATCGACTACAATGTTTATTTGTACGACAACGAACGCCGCAGCCGTCAGGATTTGCACGAAAAGGACACGTATGTTTTCAACAACACGGAAGGCAATATCCGTAACCGTTTCTTCCTGCAACTGGATTTAACCGGCATCGACGATTTGCCAACCGGCGGCATCATCATTCGTCAGGAACAAAATCAACTGCTGATTTATGCTTCGGAAAACCTGCAATCGGTGGAAGTGCTGGACATTCAGGGACGGAAAATCAAGGAAGCGAAGAACATCAACAGCACCTTCTACCAAATGGAATTGAATGTTCCGGCAGGGGTGTATTTGGTGAAAACAGGTGCAACAACACACAAAATTATCGTGAGATAATCTCGGGAACGTTCGCATAACATTAAATTCCCGGCGTAGGGGCGCAAAATTTTGCGCCCCTTATGTATTAAAAAATTTCATGCAGGGATTTTTGGAATATAGTTGAAAATCGCGTATCTTTATCCCATTCAAATTAAAAAACAAAGATTTTATGTCTGCTTTTTTGAAATTTCAAAAACACCTTTCGGACGAGTTGCAAGCCATTCGGACGGCAGGACTGTATAAGGAAGAGCGTATCATCGCTTCGCCTCAATCCGTCAGTATCCGGTTGAAAAACGGGAAAGAAGTATTGAACTTTTGCTCCAACAATTACCTCGGTTTTGCGGATGACAAAGGCTTAATCGAAGCGGCCGAAAAGGCCATGAACGAACGCGGCTACGGGATGTCGTCGGTGCGGTTTATTTGCGGAACGCAGGATTTGCACAAAGAATTGGAAGCGTCTATCGCGCGATTTTTCGGCACGGAAGACGCAATTTTATATGCCGCTTGTTTCGACGCCAACGGCGGCGTTTTTGAGCCGTTATTGTCGGAAGAAGACGCCATCATCTCAGACGTTTTAAATCATGCCTCCATTATCGACGGCGTGCGTTTGTGCAAAGCCGTACGCTATCGCTACGCCAATGCCGATATGGAAGATTTGGAAAATCAACTGCAAGCAGCTCAAGCACAACGTTTTCGTTTGATTGTTACCGACGGCGTGTTTTCGATGGACGGCAATGTGGCTCCGGTCGATAAAATCTATGCTTTGGCACAAAAATACAATGCAATGGTGATGGTCGATGAATCGCATTCGGCAGGTGTGGTCGGCAAAACCGGACGAGGAACGACCGAACAATTTGATCTGCGCGGGAAAATCGAAATCCTGACCGGCACGCTGGGCAAAGCCTTTGGCGGTGCGGTCGGTGGATTTACCACCGGAAAGAAAGAAATTATCGAATTGTTACGCCAGCGTTCGCGTCCCTATCTGTTTTCCAATTCGTTGCCCCCAGTGGTGGTCGGCGCGGGCATTCATACCTTCCAACGATTGGAACAATCCAACGTTTTGCAGGAAAAATTACACGCCAATACGGAATATTTTGTCGGCCAAATGCGATCGGCAGGATTTGATATTAAACCGACCCAATCGGCTATTTGTGCGGTCATGCTTTATGAGGCGAAATTGTCGCAAGACATGGCCTTCCGCCTGCTGGAAGAAGGTATTTATGTAATCGGATTTTATTTTCCGGTCGTTCCGAACGGACAGGCGCGCATACGCATACAATTGTCGGCAAAACACGAGCAGGCGCATTTGGACAAATGTATTGCCGCTTTCACGAAAGTAGGAAAAGAATTAGGCATTATATGAGCGATATTATCCGTTTACTACCCGATTCGATTGCCAATCAGATAGCGGCCGGCGAGGTCATTCAACGGCCGGCTTCCGTCGTGAAGGAATTGATGGAAAACGCGGTCGATGCGGGAGCAGATACCATCCAGGTGATTATAAAAGACGCGGGACGCACTTTAATTCAAGTCATCGACAACGGCAAAGGCATGTCGGAAACGGACGCACGCATGGCATTTGAACGGCATGCCACATCCAAAATTGCGCAAGCTACGGATTTATATGCTTTGCAAACGCTGGGTTTTCGCGGCGAAGCGTTGGCATCGATTGTGGCGGTCGCGCAAGTCGAACTCAAAACCCGCCGGAAAGAAGACGAAACAGGGACGTTGCTTTGCCTCGCCGCTTCCCAATTAGAGAAAAAAGAAGCCATCGCTACCGATACAGGCAGTAGTTTTTCGGTGAAAAATCTCTTTTTCAACATTCCGGCCCGCCGGAAATTCCTCAAATCAAACGAAACGGAATTTAAAAATATCATTACCGAATTGGAACGGGTGGCGTTGGTCTATCCGCAAATTGTATTTGCCCTTCGGCACAACGACACCGAGTTGCTTTACTTGCCGGTTTCTTCACTCAAACAGCGGATTATCAATGTGATGGGTAAAAAGATCTCGCAAAGCCTGTTACCGGTAAATGTACATTCGTCGCTTATTCGGATTTCCGGATTTATCGGCTCCCCCGAGTCGAGCAAGAAGAAAAACGCGATGCAATATTTCTTCGTCAATGGCCGGTATATGCGTCATGCGTATTTTCACCGCGCGGTGATGATGGCGTACGAGCCGTTTATTCCGGCGGGCGACCAGCCGAATTATTTTATTTACATCGAAACCGACCCCGCTTCGATGGATGTGAATATTCACCCGACGAAGACGGAAATCAAATTTGAAAACGAACAATTGCTGTTTCAAGTGATTGCGGCAGCGGTGAAGGAAGCGATTGCCGTTCCGGCATTGGAATTTGACCGTGCAGGAGCGATTGAAATGCCGGTTTTTAGCCAGCAGAAAATGCCGGTAGAGCCGCCCAAAGTAAGCGTGCGTTCCGACTACAATCCGTTCCGTGAAAGTCCTTCAACGCTTTCATACGACCATCGTCCCAAAGTGAATTGGGAACAACTGTATCAGAAAGATCCTGAGCCGGTTGCCCCAATGCTCGCCGACACGTCTTCTTCCGTCCTGCAATACAAAGGGCAATATTTGATCACTACCTTAAAATCGGGATTGACGATTATTGACCGCCACCGTGCCCATGTCCGTATCCTTTTCGACGATTATATGAAGCGCATTCAACAGCGAAAAGGTGTATCGCAAAAACTGATTTTCCCCGAAATCATTACTTTTACGGCGAAAGAAGCGAGCGTTCTACCCTGTGTACTGGACGATTTGGCTTACATCGGTTTCGATTTGGGTGATTTAGGTAATTATTCCTATTCCATCAATGGCGTTCCGGCCGGACTGGAAAACGTCGATGTGATTGAAACTTTGCAAGAAATGGTCGATAAGACGTTAGAAACCGGTTGCGAGGTGAAAGACGAAGTAACCGAAGCACTGGCGTTGGCGTTAGCAAAGAAGTCAGCCCTTCCTAATGGCAAAAACATCCCGGACGAAGAAGCTTTATCATTAATTGCACAACTGTTTTCGTCTTCCGCTTCCAATTATACCCCCGACGGCAAAGCGATCGTGTCGATTCTGTCGGAAGAAGAATTGAAAAAACGTTTGAAATGAGAACGAAAAGAAAGGCGGACATAATGCTGGTTGAACACGACCGGACATATTCCGCATTGGTCAAAGAGGCTTTGGAAAAGGAAAATTATCGCGTGCGGATTGCCGAAAACGGAGCGAAAGCCCTCGAGATGTATCTTGATAAAAAACCGGATTTGCTGATTACGAACGTTCCTCTACCCTTGATGAACGGCCTGGAGTTGGTGATACGCATTCGCCGCTACAACAAGCGTATGCCGATTGTTTTTCTGTCCGACCTCAAGACGACGGATGACGCCATATCGGGCTACAATGCCGGTGGGAACGAATATCTACGCAAACCGATGGAAATGGCCGAACTGATGTTGCGGATACGGGTGTTGCTGGAGAGTGCGGCTCACTGGGGAAAGCGCAAAAAATCATTTTGCTAAAAATAACTGGAAAAATCCTTGTTTTTGAAAATTTTCTCTATCTTTTTCCCGTTCCAACCGGCAAAGTGTTGTCAAAATGTTAGAATATTATTTTTGTTAAATATAAGCATTTTTGAAATATGGTCTTCCGGTGCGGGAACGGGAAGACCAATTATTGTCATGCGTTCGTTGATCCTTAAATA
>BNTW01000140.1 GCA_025996895.1 Bacteroidia bacterium
TCCTGGCTGAGGTTTAACCTTGCTTGGTTGCTTTTGCCATTGCTTGTGGCGGTTACGGTTATCCGGTCGTCTTCATTAAAGCCTTTAAAGGCTTTAAAGTAATTATCATGACTTGAGCTGATTGCCCTTGTTACCGACACCGTCTCAAACGGAAAGTAAAGGTCGAGCGAATCGCCAACCGCGCCGGTCGTCTTGATAAAAAAGCCCTGCAAAACAGCAATCGTATCCGATGAAGGAGTGGCTACCGATACCGGATTGGTCGTAAAAGCTTCGCCGTCAAACAAACGGTAATAGGGTTCTATTTTTGTGCTGTTAGCATCATAAAACGCTTCAAAATCCAGCGAAGACATAAACGGATTGCCGACCATGATCTCCGAAGCAGCGGGGACGCGCATCGTGAAAACAGCTTGGTCTGTTCCGCCGATAGGAACCGTATCAATCTTTTCGTCGAAAATAAAGCGGTAAGCGGAATCGCCCCGCAGAATGGTGCCGGGTGTTACGCCGTAATCTCTCGGCTGAGCAGGCTGATACCATTGGTAATACCAAAAGGAACTTTCATTGGTGAAGCGGTTGTATTCGTGGTTGCGATGGAAGGCACTGATCTCGTCGTTCTCGTAAAATGGAAGCTGGATAATGCCTTTCACGCCCTGCAATCCATCCTGATATTTGTAGGTGGCATTTTTGCCGTCACTGCCGACTTCTCCGCTCTTTTGTCCGTTGGCCCAGAAAGCGTAGGAGTAGGCATAATCGTTATTCAATTCGATGCCGTTAGTGTTAAACGGATCAGTAAAACCGCCTGTCCAAGTGCCGGGATCACTGTTGGCCGCTGTGCAGAGGAAATTCATTTGCCAGGTGTTGGGTTTTCCGCCGAAGCTGAAATCGCCGGTGGCTACTTTTTTTAACGGGATTGCTAAACCATACCATTGACTTCGGTTCATCGGCTCGGCCGAAAGCAGATTTCCGTTCAGGACATCGCCATTGACCGGTACGGCGTCGTAATTGGCAGGGTCGTCATAATAGCCGACATTGTATTGTACAAAGGCTTTATTATATGTCAAGTAATTTAATTGAGCCACTTCACCGCCGAAATGGAAGATGATACTGTCGCAAACCGGCTCCTCGTTGTATGTACGAATTGTATGTATTTCATCTAAAACCGGGTAGTAATTGGCATTACCCGGAATATGCACCGTCGTACAAGGTGCAGGAACATCATTGGCCGGTGTGCCTGTGGCATCCAAAGCCCAGTTGTCCGGATTATTCCAATTGTTATCGCTGGCAACCCGCTTCCAATACATCAGCGGGGGAACAACAGTCAACCGGTAATCGACCGGAATACTGTCGTTGTTGTTGTAGGAATAATTATTGTAGGCAGCAATCGGGATATTGGATACATTGAAAGCCACTTCCGCCCAGAGATGAACCGGTGTCGTCAACGGATTAGTCAGCTCGATGTCATTCGCGCTGGTGGTGGTATTCGGATAAAAATAGTTGACTTCCACATTATATTTGCGGTCGTTGCTTTGAATGTTAACATCCTCTTCTTCAGGACAGAAGCGGGCGGCACTTTCAAAAATATAGACATAGACCAGGGCATGAGTACTGACAGCACTCAATGAAGCCATTCCCTGTGTGAAATAAGTGATGGTATCTATCCCTATAAATCCCGTCGGAGGCGTATAAATCAACGAATCTCTACCTAAAGGACTGCTACTGTTTTGTACACTCAAGTGAGATACGTCAGGGCGTGCCGTAGAAGTAAAAGCTCCGTTAAAAGCCAAAAAGTCGGCTGCAGTATTCTCCATGTCATTTTTCAAGACGTCGAACACCGTCGCTGTTGAGCCAACCGGCAATCCGTAATAATCATTAAAAAAAGGAATCTCACCCGGATTATTGCGGATATCACATTCGGGTTGGCCTTTTCCGGTTCCGTCATCATTCAGACTGACGATGATACTTTCAAAATCCGCTTCGTTCATGACTGCAATCGGGAAGCCCAATGTAATATTCCGCACCGTATCCCCTACGGCAATCGGGAAATTGAATCCGGTGGAATCAATGCGATTGGCCGCACTGATACTGTTTTTGTAAAGGGCGATGGAGAACGGTACTGAAGTCGGCGCTTCCCCGTTATTGGTAAGATCGAAAGTAACCGTAATGCTGTCGCCGGCCAAATTTTTTCCAATCGTATAGGGTGAAGAGGACGTAGAAGAGTAAACGAAATCAACGTCCGGAGCCGAATAAAACGGCACGCCATATTGATTGATAGTCGTCTGCTGCATCCGGAATCCGTTGTAAGGACGCACATCGTCGATGACGCCATTGACCATTCCCATGATTTTATCTTTTCCTGCCAAAACAGTGGCCGGATTGAGTTGGTATTTGGGAATGGTTAAGGAATCGGTAACGTTGACGGCGTTGTACATATACTGGTTCCAGACCGGGCGGGCAGGCGCCCATGCATCACCATTGGATTTGAAGACGCGGACATAACCACTTCCTGTAGCGTCTGTTAAAGAATTTGCTCCCGATACAATAATTTCGGCTTGGCCGTCATTATCTACGTCGGCTATAACCGGAAAGTCGTACCAAGTTCCTGAGCTTACATAGGTAAATGTCTCTTTTGCTACAGCGCCTGTCCCGCTTCCATCAATAATCCGTAACTGCTTTTCATCCCTGTAAACAATTTCATTGACTCTATCCTGATTGAAATCAAATAAAGTCATTCCTGTACTTCCGGATTGATCCTCAATATTCAATTCCCATTTTTGTACGATTCGTTGCCCTTGCGGTTGGGTCGAATCATAGCGTAAAGCATACATTCTATCCGGTCGCGCTGAATTGTTTTTAATAAATACGATTTCAGGATAGGGGTCCGAATCAATATTTCCAATCATTGGAATACTATAAGAAAATTCCGTTGTCGTTTGAAAGGAGCCAACCAAAATAGAATTTCCACCGGGCCGAGGTTTCCACACGATGACGGTTAATGTGGTCTTATTACCGGTGCCCAGCTTGGACACCATAACTATTTCTAATATTCCATCATTATCAATATCGGCAATCGTGGTAGTGGCATCTTTCTCGTAATTGCTTAAACCGGCTAATTGCGAATCAGGAAGCGTCCAATCGCTCATAATCGTCATGGAACTGTTGGCCGGAGTCGTGGTGTCGATATTCACTTTGTAAATTTGAGTACCGCAACACAATTCCAAGATTCCGTCTCCATCCATGTCGGCTGCTATGGAAGCAAAACTTGTACTAGCACTATAACGTAAACGACCTACATTACCACTACCGCTGCATAGTAAAGTTCCATCTACTAACGAATAGATTTTATTTCCAACATAGATTTCCGGAATACCGTCGTTATTGAAATCGGCGATGCTGGGGAAAGCCCAGGTGCTACCGTAATTACTGCTTCCTGATGACCATAAGGCATTTCCATTGATGTCGTAAGCATACAGGCTACCATTGTTTGCCGGTACAATAATGTATCCTTGCCCATTATAACGGGCTAAAGCGACACCACCCATTGTGTATAGTCTTACGCTACCGGGGAAATTTAATGTTTTTTTTAAGGTTACACTGCCACCGGAATAGTTAAATAGCAGCAAACCGGGAGACGTTGTATTCGGTTGATCTGCAACAATTTCAGGGATGCCGTCGCCATCCAAATCACCCACTATCAGCGGGCCGAAGTTCTGGATTAAGGTGGTATTGATCGGCGTTACTTCTTTGATAGACCAATCAACGCCGGTCGGCGTATAAAAACAGTTGGACACTTCAATATTGCTCTGCTTGGGCAGGATATTCAAATCAACCGTTATCACATAGTTCTCTTCATGACAGTTGACCGTAAAGATAAACTGGTCGGCAGTCAGGGTATCGGCCGGCAAGATACTTTGGTAGATGATTTCTCCTTTCCGGGTGGTTAATACGCCTTTCGTAGCATCTGAAGCCGTTATGACCGGAATCGCCTGGATGCATGCATTCGGAATCTCCACTATATCATACAAGGTGATTTCTAACGAGGTGCCGGCCATTACCGAATAGTGAAGGGAAACCGGTACATCGGCTTTTGCCGGTAGAACAACTAAAAAGAAGGTGAATAAAGTCAGCAATTGCAGTTTCATTTTTTTGGATTTAATAGTGATGAATAAATAAATACAGGAACAAACAAGCAAAAGTGCCAAACCGCTTCCAACCGGCACGCCGGAATTGGGGTCGCCTTGCAAAGACGGATTGCCGCCCTGTTGTCCCGGTGGGTCGGATTGCCG
>BNTW01000141.1 GCA_025996895.1 Bacteroidia bacterium
TGTGTTGTGAATTGCTTTCAAAAATTTGTATCTTTGACATCTCGAACAGCCTCACTAAGATATGCGCAATGCTCCATTAGTTGTGAATTGCTTTCAAAAATTTGTATCTTTGACATCTCGAACAGCGGAACATGGATATGGTTGTGGGCTATACGGTTGTGAATTGCTTTCAAAAATTTGTATCTTTGACATCTCGAACAGCAAAGCCTTTTTATAAAGGTCGATAACCGTTGTTGTGAATTGCTTTCAAAAATTTGTATCTTTGACATCTCGAACAGCAAGGCTATGCTTATGGATATGGCTGGCAATGTTGTGAATTGCTTTCAAAAATTTGTATCTTTGACATCTCGAACAGCAATACAGTTCTTTTGTATTTCGCTTTCAATGTTGTGAATTGCTTTCAAAAATTTGTATCTTTGACATCTCGAACAGCGAAACGACGTATAGTACGAAATGGTAAAACGTTGTGAATTGCTTTCAAAAATTTGTATCTTTGACATCTCGAACAGCAGAGATAAAATGATTTTAGATAATAATCAAGTTGTGAATTGCTTTCAAAAATTTGTATCTTTGACATCTCGAACAGCAAACTCTGACTTTCTATTATTTGCGTGTACGTTGTGAATTGCTTTCAAAAATTTGTATCTTTGACATCTCGAACAGCCCAATTGCAATATTTAATTGTATATCAACTATTTACGGATGTTATTAGAAAATTAAAAACTGTTCGTGTATAAAAAATCCCACTTGTTAAGTGGGATTTTTTATTGTTTAAGCAGGTACATGGGAGGAGATTTTTTATTTGACACAGGTTGTTAATCCCATAAATTCCAAAAATATTTACGAAACAATTCTAATCCTTCGTTTTTCATTTTTTCCCGATATTCTTCTATTGCAAGAACTTTTTTGTACCAATTTTCTTTTAATTCAGCTTCCACATCGCCTTCATTCAAACGGTAGTATTTCTCACCCTGGTAAGTACCTTCACAGGGAATAAACCACTCCTTTACCGGTTTACCTTCATTAGGTAGATGTCGTTGTCGATGATATTCATCTTCATATTCGTTTTTCATCGAACAAGTATCTTCGTGCATTTCGGTAAAACAAAATATCATTCGGTCGATAACGGCTTCCCAATCTTTCATTCCTTTTTCTACATCCTGATATTCTGTACCATCAGCATGAGTTGTAAATTGTGATGGACAACCATGCAGATTCTTTTTAAAATCCGTCAACATTTTGGGCATGGTTTCCATAAACCAATAGTCGATACTCCACAAATCTCTGTAGGAATATCCTTTTTTTGCCCTTTGGTACCAGTGCTTTACATCACGTGGAAATTCTCTTATTTTATGCAGGTAATAGTATAACTTCATCTCTTTCTATATTTTATTCTTTTCCCGTATCCTAACCACTATCCCAAACTGTTTTTCCGGATGAACGTCCAAAGATAGTCTGTTTATTTTCACCTCGAACAAATCATCATAACCAAGTTGTAAAAATTGGCTGATTTGCTCATTTTTTTCGGATGGAATATATCCCAACATGGCATCTTCTAAATAAATGGCTACGGCATCAGCATCATGCGGATTTGTTGGTTCTGCTTTTAATCTTAATTCTGTTCCGATTTTTAATTTCTCAATAACATCTATGCCGTCATAATAGGCAAATCCCGCAATATGGGTCGTTAAAAAATGTCTGTTAATCATAACTTTGTCCTCCCTTGTGTCAAGGCACTGTGTGGTCGGATTCTATTTCAAAATGTCTGACCATGTATATAGAACTATAAAAATTTATTCCTGATTATATGATTTTGATTGTTTAATTTTATTAATTGGCTCTCTGAAAGCTTCTTCAAGTCTAATCATTCCTTCAACCATAAATTTAATCATTTCGTCCCAGTCTTCTTTATTAAAATAATTAACGCCAGTTTTCTCTAATTTAATTCTTGAACTTTTTATATTTGGCGTTTCTTCCCAAGTCAATGGTTCACCGAATTTTGCTTCAATATATTCCTTGTTCTCTTGTAGAAGATTAAATATATGTTTATTTTCTTCTTTTATTGGTCTGCCTATATAAACATTAATAGTTGCAGATTGCTTTGAAATTACGAAGGCAAATGCAACTCCGCCCAGTCCTGTACCTAAATTAATCCAATTTTCTTTAGATGGACTTATATTTTGAACACTATTTAATTTTGAATTACTAGCTTCTTTCAGCAATTGCTTCCAAAATTCAAGCCTTAATAGATGTCGAGATTTTAATTCTTCTTGCATACTTATGTCTTCTTGTGTTTTGTCAGCCATACTAATTATGTAGTCTTCGGCATCTTTCATCGGTATTACTTGTTCTACATCTAAGAATAACTGTTCGTTAAGTTGATAGGGTGTTACTTTAAAACATTGTATTCTTAATTTGTAATTCATCAACCATAAAACAGTGGAGGTAACTTCTTTTCTAAAACTCCCAGCAACCATTATTATGCGTTGCGTTTGTCCACTATTCAAACTAATTTCTGTAAAATCATTCGCATTGAAAAAATCAATCAAATTTTCTTCTGCATTTAAACCTTCGCTTTGTCTATCCAAGTATTTTTGATAAATTTGTCTAATGTTTTCTTTTGAAAGAGTCGAACAATAAGACGCATATTTAAGAACTTGCCAAGTAACATCTCTACCTGTATCATCAAGCTTATTTTCAACAATCACAAGGTTTCCTTGCTTGTCAATTGCCAACAAATCAAGTCGTTCATTTGTATCGTTGAAGCCATCAAATTCTTTTTGTATGATTAAAAGTTCCTCTCCAAGAGCCTCCGGATTATTTGCCAACCATTCTTGTAAATGGTCCCTTTCTCGAAAACCCAGTTCAGAGAATGTCTTTTCTTGAATTTTTATAATTCTATTTTCCGCTTTATTAATTTGATACATAATTTTTTATTTTAATTTGTTTATAATTTACTATCGCCAAAAACTTTCCGGCAAATACACATTCTCAATATTCTCACTAATAGCACGACTAAACAGCGGTGCTATTTCTTCTACCGTCCACCCTGCAATACCGCAACCGATTTCAGTGACAAGGAATTTCAATTCCGAATGTTCCTTCGCAAAATTCAGAAATTCATCTACGTAGGGTTTGATTTCATCCACACTACCAAACATCGTTGGGATAGCATAAGTTTGACCTTGTAAACCAACGCCTTGTCCCCAGATGGTGCCCCAATTCATTGCCAAGCGAGCCGCACCGCCACCATGATGACCGGCGAGATTACTGCCAAAGACAAAAATTTCATTTTTGGATAAAGCCTTAATCCAAGGCGCGGAAATACGTGCTTTTGTTTCCATGATATTTTACTATTTATTATTCATCTAAATTTTTTTGCCAAGTCTCTTTCAATTCAATTTGGTATTGGCATGCTGTTTCGTAATCGCAACATTCATATTCTACCGTATCATTTATCTTCTGTTTGATAAATTTTCCTGTTCCCGGATGCTTGATGTATTCATAACGAGTTTTCAATTCAATGATAATCTTCCGACATCTGTCATTAAAAGATTCTTCCCGCTTGAAACATTTTACCTGTGAGAGGTCTATGGTAAGACCATTCTCTGTTACTACTTTTGGATTCATCTGTCTATAATTTGTTTTATTCTATGAAAATATCCGTAAAGATATAGCAACAAATTGACAAGTTGTGACACAATTATTTTTTCTCGTAATTTTTTATCTTTTCTCCAATAAATGCTTTCAATTCCGGAGAATCAATTATCTCAATATCATGCAACAATCCCATAACAAACCGTCCTACCCCTTCGTAACTGCACACTTCTGTTTCTAAAAGATATTCGTTATCCGAAATTTTCGTGAGATGTTTTTCCGACAAAGGGTATTCTTCCGTTAAAAGGGATGCGGAAAGCAAACCCATACGCAATTTTACCGGATAACGCTCAAAACTGCTAATGCGGAAAATATCAATGTAACCCGCCTTGTGTTCCGGCTCATATTGCCATTTGTCAGGCAAAATTTGAATGGATTCTATTCGGTCGGTCTTGAAAAGTTTATTTTTCTTTTCTTCCACATCATAAGCCCACACTTGAATATAGTTGGTTGTAAAGGCAAAAGCTTCCAAAATGCGGTTACGAATGGGTGCATTTCAAATTGTCGCAAAAACGAACTACCTTTGTCACAATCAAAAAAACTCTATATTATGACAAAAGAAGAATATCTGTCCCTTGCCGCCAGTCGGTATGAGGCATTAGAAAAGTTGCAAG
>BNTW01000142.1 GCA_025996895.1 Bacteroidia bacterium
CCCCGGCGGAATCAAAGGCGTACTTTATACCGATGCTTTACAGGCAGTTATCATGGTTGCTTGTATGCTATTCCTGCTTTTCTGGTTTTACCATACTTTGGGCATGGGATTCTCGGAAGCCAATCACGAATTGACAAATATCGCTTCTTTAGTTCCCGAAAAATTCAAGGAAATGGGGCACCAAGGTTGGACGGCGATGCCGGTAAGCGGTTCGCCGCTGTGGTTTACGTTGGTCACTTCGCTCATTCTGGGTGTGGGCATCGGCTGTTTGGCGCAACCGCAATTGGCAGTCCGTTTCATGATGGTGGACAGTACCAAACAGCTGAATCGCGGCGTTTTAGTCGGTTGCCTTTTCATCTTCATTACCGTAGGAACGGTTTATCATATCGGGCCGTTGACCAATTTGTATTTCCTGAAAACGGACAATCTCATTTCTCCTCAGATGACCAACGACTTGGACAAGATTATTCCCTTGTTTATCAATCGTGCGATGCCCGAATGGTTTGTCGCCGTCTTTATGCTCTGCATCCTTTCGGCCAGTATGTCCACTTTAAGTTCCCATTTTCACACCATGGGTGGGGCTTTTGGAGCGGATATGTTCCCGAAATTGGGACGGAAAAACAATCCGACTTCTTCCTTGGGCGTTCGGTTTGGCGTGATGTGTTCTATCCTGTTCAGTTATGCCATCTGTTATGTTTTAAGCGCCAACATCATTGCGCGGGGAACGGCTTTGTTCATGGGAGTATGTGCGGTCACTTTCCTGCCTGCTTATTTTTGTTCGTTGTATTGGAAAAAAGTGACCAAACAAGGTGCGTTAGCGAGTATGTGTGTGGGCCTGTTGTCAAGTTTGTTCATCATGGTTTTCATGCACAAAGCGGAAGCGGGGCCCATCGGAATCTGCAAAGCTTTGTTCGGAAAAGACGTGCTGATAGAAACCTATCCCTGGTTTGCGGTTGATCAGATTGTGTTTTCGTTGCCGTTGTCGGTAATTACGATTGTTGTGGTTAGTTTGTTGACGAGGGAGAAACAAAATAATCTTTCAAAATACAAAAAATGATTATTAGATCAGTCACTTCCGCACAAATTCCCGAAATATTGGCGATTTTCAATGAAGCGATTACCAATACAACTGCTTTGTACGACTACGAGGCGCGTACGATTGAAAAAGTAACTCAATGGTACGATGCGCACGTGCAAAACGATTTTCCGGTGATTGGTGCTTTCGATGAGGCAGACACCTTGCTGGGATTTGCCACTTATGGCCATTTTCGTCCGCACGATGGTTATAAATTTACCTTCGAACATTCGGTTTATGTGCGTACCGATGCGCGCAGGCGCGGAATTGGCGAAAAATTGCTTACCGCTTTAATAGCAGAAGCCCGCAAACGGCCTGTTCATTCCCTTATCGGTGTCATTGATGCCGACAATACCGTCAGCATTCGGCTTCACGAAAAATTAGGCTTTCATTTTTGTGGCAAAATTCCGCAAGCGGGTTTCAAATTCGGACGCTGGTTGGATGTGGTATTTTATCAATGGATTAATACAATATTCACAATATATTAAGAGAATATTAATCAACATCTCTTTTCTTTGTAGAAATTTATTTATTCGTTATTTTATAAGTAGCCTGATGAAAATGGATTTGTTGGCTCAAAACGATGTGCCGGTTTTGAATATCTGCGGAAGTATTGATCCGATTCTGCATAATACGTATGCCGTGCAAGGGCTGTATCATGCCAACGGGGGACGCATGTCGGTGCTGATTAAAGACGGCCCGGCGCATCATCCCCACAGTTTGAAAGACCCGAACATGATTGCCGTTTTATTGAACAAAGAGTGAAGGAGAAAGCCTATGATTTCGACAATCAGAAAGTAACGGAGCATTTTGTTGTAACATAAACAGATTATTACTACATTTGCAGCCTAAAATGTTATGACATTATGACAACTAACATTATTTCAATAGGGAATAGTAAGGGAATTATTTTACCTTCTGAATTGTTGCGAAAACTGCATTTATCGCTCAAATCTGCCGTAAAAATTTCAGTTATGGAGGAAAAAATTGTGATACAACCCGAACCTCGTCAAGGCTGGGCAGAGGCTTTTAAACAATATGCCGCATCGGGTGAAGAAGAATCTTTTTTTCCGGATGTATTTGATGATGAAGATTTAACTGATTTACAATGGAACAAAAAATAAGCCAATACGAAGTATTTTGGGTCAATTTAGACCCAACACAAGGTAATGAAATGGCCAAAACACGTCCCTGTGTTGTTATTAGTCCCGATGAAATGAACGATTATCTCAAAACAGTCATTATTGCGCCATTAACTTCTAGCTTAAAGCTACTTCCTTCTCGAATTAAGGTGTTTTTTGACGGACAAAGCGGAATAATTGCCTTAGATCATATTCGTTTGATCTCTAAAAGTCGAATATCTGATTACATGGGCAAACTCAAAATTTCAGAAATTCAAGAGATAAAAGGAGTGATTCAAAAAATGTTTGTTGATTAATCTGTCTTTTTATAAAAAACGATTATGCGATTTGATGAATTAAACTTGGACGAGTCGGTACTCATGGGCGTTGACGCCATGAATTTTAAGGAAACAACTCCTATTCAGGAGCAGACCATTCCCGTCATTATGGAGGGAAAAGACTTGATTGCGTGTGCACAGACGGGCACAGGCAAGACGGCGGCTTACATTTTGCCGTTGCTGCATAAATTGATGACGGTAAAACATTCTGACAAGTCTGTGAATGCCATTATCATGGCTCCCACCCGCGAACTCGCCCAGCAAATTGACAGGCAGTTTGAGGGATTTTCCTATTTTGTACCCATCTCTACTTTGGCTGTTTATGGCGGAGGCGATGGAATGATTTGGGATATTCAGAAAAATGCCTTGCTCAACGGGGTGGATATTATTGTGGCTACGCCCGGGCGACTGATTACCTTGCTGGAAATGCACCCGGTTGACCTTTCCGATGTTCAGTATTTCATTCTGGACGAGGCAGACCGGATGTTGGATATGGGTTTCTATGACGATATTATGAAGATTGTCAGAAAGTTGCCCGAAAAAAGGCAAAGCATTCTATTTTCCGCCACGATGCCTCCGAAAATTCAAGAACTCGCCAAGAAAATTTTGCACCATCCGGAGATAATAAAAATTGCCGTCTCCAAACCGAACGATGCGATCATGCAAGCCGCCTATATCTGCTATGAAAGGCAAAAAATGGCACTGATTCGGGAACTGTTCAGTGCGCCGGTAAAATCGAAAAACATCATCTTTTCCTCTTCTAAACTCAAAGTGAAAGACCTTGCGCATACGCTGAAAATGATGAAATTTAGTGTAGCTGCGATGCACTCCGACCTGGAACAAGCGGAACGGGAACAAGTGTTACATGATTTCAAAAACGGCAAAATCTCCATCCTTGTCGCCACGGATATTGTTGCCCGGGGCATTGACATTGAGGACATCGGGATGGTGCTCAACTACGATGTGCCGCACGACGCCGAAGATTACATCCACCGCATCGGTCGTACAGCCCGTGCCGGTGCAGATGGCTTGGCAGTTACGTTTGTCTCCGAACGCGAACAGGGTAAATTTCACCGTATTGAGCAATTCCTCGAACGTACCATCTATAAAATTCCCCTCTCCCCTGAAATCGGCGAAGGACCAAAATACAATCCCAAAGCGTTTGAACATCAAGAAGAAAAGCGAGGGTTTAGGGGAAAAGGACGCACTTGGAAGCGGAAACCGGGTGGGAGCAAGAAGAAATGATGCTATTTATTATTCGGAATACCTGCAGTTATGCGAACTTCCCGATTGTTATTTTGTGCTGTGTGTGTCATTGCGCGCTTGACGCGCAATCCCCCCATGTCCGTTAATGGGTGTTTAACGGATGGGCGGGGGATTGCGGCCTTCGCCGCAATGACAACATTATTTCACAATAATTTTGTGCGTCTGCGCCTCCCCGTTGCCTAACACCACTTTCACGATGTAAACCCCGGTAGGGGCGTTGCGCGCAACGCCCCTACGCAAATCCATTTGATATACATTATTCTCAATCCGACCCGCTTGTTTTACTTTCCGTCCTTGCATATCGAATAATTCCACCGAATTGATCTTTTCCGGTGAAGAAACGGTTAC
>BNTW01000143.1 GCA_025996895.1 Bacteroidia bacterium
ACAATCTCAACCGCCTGACTTTGCTTGACGGCTCTACTATCGGTTACGACAGCAAAGGCAATATCACGTCCAAGCCGGGTATGGGAACTTATGTTTATGCTAACAGCAGCAAACCATACGCGGTGACAGGTGTTACGGCCAACACAAACATAGTGCCGCAACGCAGTCAAACAGTTACTTACACCTCATTCGACCGTCCGGCAACCATTACCGAAAACAATTACAAAGCCACTTTCACCTGCGATGCTTCGGGCGAGAGGAAAGTGATGAAAATGGAAAAGAATAACGCAACGGAATATACCCGTTACTATCTTTCAGATAATTATGAGTTCGACCAAAAAGTGACAGGAACAAAGGAAAAACTTTATCTGGGTGGAGATTATTACACAGCCCCTGCAGTTTTTGTTAGAGATAATGGTAATTCCGGAACTATTTACTATATTTGTCGTGATTATCTGGGTAGTATTACCCATATCACCACGAGCAGCGGCTCGCTGGTACAGGAGTTGAGTTATGATGCATGGGGAAGGTTGCGCAATCCAAGCAATCGGGTGGCATACACGCCCGGAAGCGAACCGGCATTGTTTCTTGGTCGTGGTTATACCGGCCATGAACATCTGACGCAATTCGGGTTGATTAACATGAATGCCCGTTTGTATGATCCGGCAGTGGGACGGTTTTTAAGTCCGGACCCGTATGTACAGGCACCGGACTTCAGCCAAAGTTTCAACAGATATAGTTATGCACTCAATAATCCGTTGAAATATACGGATCCGAGTGGAGAGTTCTGGAATTATATTATTGGTGCGGTAATAGGTGGAGTATCTAATCTTATTGCCAATTGGGGACATATTGATAATTTTTTGCAAGGATTAAGTTATTTCGGAATCGGTGCAGCTGTTGGCGTCGCCACGGCGGGGATTGGTTCATGGTCTGCTGGGGCTACTCAAGCGTTGGGTGCTTTACCGGGTGCTGGAGTTGGTGCTTTAACAGGTGCTGTTTCTGGAGCTGCGAGTAGTTTTACTCTCAATGGATTAAATAATGTCATGCAAGGACAGAATTTTATGAAGAATTGGGGGAGTAGTTTAACTTCCGGAGCTATTAGTGGTGCGGTTAGTGGATCTATTAGTGGCGGCATAAAAGGATATCAAAATGCTAAAGCAAAAGGGGCTAATGCTTGGACAGGAAATAAAACTATAAGCAAAAACACATATTCTGCATCTATTAAAAATGGAATTTCTGCTCAAACAGATCCAACAAAAGGTTGTTATGGTGTAGTTGACGAATATGCATCTTCAGGAAGAGAAAATTTTACAAGAACAGACTTTGGAACTCAGGCACAAGCCGATATTTCTGGATCCAGTATTCCTGACGCAGCCGATCCACTTGTTACATATGGAAATAAAACAGGAAAAGTTGCTTATGCAATTGAAAATTGGGAAACGGTAGGGAAGGGGATACAAAATGGGACATTTGAAGCAATGGGTGTAGTATCAAACAGTGGTACCAATCATGCCGTTAATTTAGTAGGCTTAACTGTTGAAACCAAATTAAATATTTTTGGCGGAGGTGTAAAACAAATATTAAATGCTACTACATTTTGGGATCCTCTTATTGGAAGAACAACACCAGGATATGCTTCTTTCATAAAAGTTGGATATTTTAAATATTGACATTTACCATCTCTTCGAAAAGATATTATTTAAATATCTTTCCGAAGAAAATAACATAAAAAAATAAATTGCAAAATGAAATTGAAACACATTATCCTATTGTTTTGTATGCTTTTCAATCTACATCTTTACTCACAAGAAGGTAAAAAAGAATTTATACAACAACTTCTTTTTAATTATGGATCAGATAAACGATCAAATACAAATGAAGCTAAAGAAAAGATTTTTAAAGATGTACTAAAAAAATCAAACATTGATTTCGAAGAAGGGAATTACACATTTATTCCTCAATTTGACTTGGTATTTAGAAAATTATCCAAAAAAGAAAAGGAAGATTTTAAAGAACATACCAAATTAAATTTAATTCATGAATCCAATGCAGATAGTGAGACTATAAAATTATTAGGAGATTCTTTACGTTATAAAGAATTGGATAGATTGATCAAGTCTAAATACCTAACTTATATAAATACAAAAAAACTGTTTTTATCAGGCATGTATATATTCAAAGATTCCATATATTATGGGAATCTTGTAGAAGATCAATCTAATAACAGATTGCATTTTTGTAGTGCTGATTTGTACAAGAACAATCAACTGTTATGGATGGAAAAATATGCAAAAATCATTTGGCAACAACACCCGGAGATTCTCTTTACCGTTAGAACACCATTTTCTGAAACGTATTCTCTTAGTAATAATGAAATTAAAGTGTTTTCTTATAAAGAGAATAAAGTGTTTATATATGATTTTGATGCTTATATTAAAAGTAATGATTTTGATTTTGGGGAAATAAATATTAACACAGAAAGGGATAAGCCCATTTTGTGTTATTAATCACAGATTATTCCTTAGTTCGAAGGGAGTAGAACTTCCGTCGAACTGAAATTTACAAATAAATAAAAACGCACTCATAGCGAGATATTTTAGATTTATATTTTGACAACAAACATTAAAATTATTGCACATGAAAAAAATATTTATCATAGTAATTGTGATTGGATGTATTGTAGTAAGTTCTTGTACAACTTATTATATTCCAGTTGATAGTTTTAAACAGCAATTTGCCGGAATAGATTCCACTAAATTCAAAGAAGTTACAGTAAAAGGACCTGTATATGAAAAATATCAATATCTGGCAAATCCGATTACAACTATTCAATGTATAGACAAAAAGGGCAATCCTCATCAGTTGACAAACAGTCCGTCTATTGAAACCCGTTTTACATACGGATATAAAAATAAAAAGACAATATTTTATTTTGACAGGATATATGTTGACGCTAATTCTGTCGCCAGTATTGAATCAAGATTTATAGAATCAATCAGAGCATCCATTCCGCTTGATAGCATTACAAAGATTGAAGTACAAGACGGACATAAGAAATTTACTTATATCAATAAATGAATTTGTTTCGTATTTTAAAATGCAGAACTATTCGTTAGGTTTTTTGTTTCGTTAATAATTGTTCTAAAAAACTGATTCTTTCGTTTTTTTCTTTAATGATTTGGTCATAGAGGTCTACCAATTTATCTATAGGATTGAAAGTAGGATTATATTGTGTAACAACCCCTCCGTTAAATACTTCATCTTGAAAAGTATTGGATACAATATTAATAGCTTTTTCTTCATCAAAGTTTTTGATAGCATCCACCGGGATATTCATTGCCTCTGCTATTTTTCGTAAAGTTTCGTCGTCGATTTTTTCTTTTTTTCCAAGATAGAAACGGTCTGTTGAGCAATACCTAAAGCACTCGCCAATACATCCTGTTTCATCTCCCGCATTTCGCGGAAATATCGTACATTCCGCCCGTGATGTACCTTTTTTTGAGGAATAGAGTTTATGTCCATGATTGCCAATAATTTGCAACAAAAATAAGGAAAATTTTCAGAATAAGGAAAATAATTGTAAGAAATATTATTATCAGCAGTTTTTGTCAGAGATAATGGAAATTCCGGAACTATTTACTATATTTGTCGCGATTATCTGGGTAGTATTACCCATATCACCACGAGCAGCGGCTCAGTGGTACAGGAGTTGAGTTATGATGCATGGGGAAGGTTGCGCAATCCAAGCAATCGGGTGGCATACACGCCCGGAAGCGAACCGGCATTGTTTCTTGGTCGTGGTTATACCGGCCACGAACACCTGACGCAGTTCGGGTTGATTAATATGAATGCCCGCTTGTATGATCCGGCAGTCGGACGGTTTTTAAGTCCAGACCCGTATGTACAGGCACCAGACTTCAGCCAGAATTTCAACAGATATTCATACGCATTGAATAATCCGCTCAAATACACAGACCCGAACGGGGAATTTTGGTGGATTGTTATTGGAGCTGTAGTTGGAGGAGTTATTAACTGGTATGCACATGGGGCGGAGTTTTCATG
>BNTW01000144.1 GCA_025996895.1 Bacteroidia bacterium
CATCAAAAACAGCGTATTTTGAACGGTTTGTCAAATTATTAGATGAGCCTTCCGTGCCTGTAATTTCCCCGTTCAATAATTTTCCGGAAGAAAGAAAGCGAATTTCTGCTATGTTGCAATGACTGTTCGGAGCAGAATAGTATCGTAAATACTTAAATGATTGAGAACATTCAATGGCTACCCGATGCCAGTACATATCTAACGAATCGGTAGTTGTACGGAGCAACACAGCATCGCTAAAATCCTCCTTATTGGCACCTTCAAACAGTCCGCCCACCGAACGGTGCCGAAAAGGGGCAAACCAGTCGGGCAAAGGATATTTTCGTTCCAATTGCAGCGTTTGAGTGTGTATGTCGTCCGGACATAAAAAACGGCAATTTCCATCTTTTTCACTTATAAAAGGTACAGACAAGGGAATAAACTGTTCGTTTTGACAGGTCAATGCCTGCCAAGCAATTCCCGGTTCCAACTGCTGAAAGATTGCTTTACCCTCGTTTATTCGGGTGCATGAGACAGGTATCCAGGTTTTATTATTAAACACACCCAGATAAACCAGCTTGCTTTGTGCCTGTTTGGCAGCAACCACTACTTTTGCTCCTTTAAAATATGCTCCTGAAACATCTTCTAAATGCGGATTATTTAAAAAAGCAGGCAACTGTTCTTTAGGATATTGGACAGGAAACGCAGACGCTGGCTTATCAAAGCAAATGCGATAAACTTTTCCTTTTTTTCGTGGGATGGAATTGGGTTGATGCGCCGGTGCTGTCTGATATAATTCAAAAGGAATGGTTTGTCCGTTTCGGTCTTTCATATAATTCCAATAATGCTGCTTGTACATCATGTCCGGATTTTGCAGGATACAGTCAATTCCCGAGGGAATTCCAACAGACCGAAAGGCATAAACAGCATAATTTGCCAATAAACGGCAGTCGCCTACCCTGCACTCCCAAAGTGTATGCGCCCCTAAATGTTCATTTACTACTTCGCGATCAAATAGCCAGCGTTGATTGAGAATACTATCATAGACTAATTTTCCTGCTTCTACAACATCATCTTTCACTTGCATTCGCTCAAACAGCGGCTGATACATATCATAATAATCTTTCCGCCAATTTTCCAAAGGTTCGTTTCCTATACGGTAAGGCAATATTTCCCTGCAAAAAGTTTCAAAGGGAATAAATTTTCCCCACGCTGCTTTTTGCCAAACAAGAAAAGTCAGTTCAATATTTTCTATTAAATAGGAAGCCGTTATGACGTGGGCATCATATATTTTTTTAGAATGCAAAGTAGATGGAATTACATATTTATCTTCAAAGCCTTCGGTTGGAACGATACGCACATGCTCATCGGTTACCGGATATTCGTGCCGAAGACCAAATTCTTTGACAGATAATCGAAATTGCTCTAATTCCTCTGTTTTTAAAGAGTAATAATCCGGCATATTCTCTATCAAGAATTTAGCCGCTTTCAACTTCAAACTGTCGTTCGGATCGGAAGCATAATGTTTCAGCACTTTTTCCAGTTCCGGACGATTATCTCCTGCAAAACGCAATGCGTCTTCCAAATAATCCGGATCTTTTCGGCATCCGGACAAAAAGAATAAGCCCAAAAGCAAGTAAAATACTATGTTTAGCCGTTTTTTCATGCCTTTTTTCAAAATCAAGGATCTAAATTTCAAAAACACCGGACAAATACTGACCTTGTGCATTAACAAACATTATTGTATATATTCCCTCGTTTAAGGAAGATATATCAATAATTAAGTTTTGTCCGGCATAAGTACCAATAGATTGTTGATAATCAATACTGCCCGTTTCATTATAAATAATGATGTTTATAGTTCCCAAGCCAAAATGAAACCCTACTTCAATAGATTGTCCTGCTATAAAGGCCTCTATTGCCGGCTCGAATAATGACCGTGTTTTATTTGCAGGAAGATTTCCACTCAAATCAATTTCGTCCGCAGCATTATTCGATAAAGCATAGCACATGGACATTGTTGATAAACAACAAGAGAACAAAAGAAATAAAAAAAATCGCTTCATATAATTTAAAATTTATAATTTGAAACAAAAATATTCGATTTTCAAACAAAAAACAAGACAAGTAGGCTTTTGGTAATCTTTTTTCTTTATTCATAGAATATAACACATTAATTACTAAATTATTAAAAATAGCTTTGGTAATCTTTTATCTTGCTTATTTAGTCAAAGATAAACTTTCATATATATAAGAAATGAAGTCATGAACATATTTCGGAACTCCAATATCTCCTCGAATTTTATTTCTAATTTTGCGAATCATTGGAACCGTTTTACCCAAAAGAATAGCAATCCCTACATCGTCAAACTTTTCACAAGTCAGACAAAATACACGAAATTCTATTTCTTCCCATTTCGGATATTTTTCTTTTACCCTGTCGTATAAACCGTTTTGAATCTTATTCATTGTTTGATATAACTTATTCCAATCCAAAACATCATTTTCATATACGATTTTATTGAATTTCTTCAATAGCTTTTGTCCGCTTTTTCGCTCGTCCTCTGTTATGTCATTTTCTATTAATGCTGCTTTTTTCAGTACATTAAAATGTTGAAGCAATATGTTCCGAGAGGATTGTTCTTTTTTAGAAAACTCATGTACAATTTTTTGAAGCTCGATTATTTTTTGTTCTGTTTCTATTAAAAGTTTTTTATTTTGAATCGACTTACGATAATATACCAGAATGATTAGTCCGGTGGATAATAATGCTAATGAGAGTATGAGTAACGAATTTTGATGTTTTATTCTTAATTGATTTTTAGAATTTTTAAGTTTTTCAAAATCATATTTTTCCTGAATTTCTAACAGTTTATTGTTCTTTTCACTATCAAATACTGTTGTGGTATAGTAATAATACTCTTTATAGTATTTCAGGGATTCCTGATAGTGTTTGTCTTTTTCTTCCATTTTAGACATTAAAAGACAGGAAGAACGCATCAGCCACGGATTATTTATTTGCGACAACATCGCTTTATCAAGATAGAATTTTACAGAATCTACGTTGTCTTCAAGAACATATATTTGAGCGATATTTAACAATATCCTTGCTTGTTCTACGCTGTCAGTAAGGAACAAAAGGGATTCGGAGAAAAGTTTTTTTGCCAGTTCATAATTTC
The DNA here is from genome assembly GCA_025996895.1 of Bacteroidia bacterium. Lineage (GTDB taxonomy): Bacteria > Bacteroidota > Bacteroidia > Bacteroidales > Azobacteroidaceae > Azobacteroides. The sequence continues at coordinate 3,159 of BNTW01000144.1, forward strand.
CCTTTTGTTTATAGGCAATACCCATACTTTGCCTTATATTTGATTGCAAATGAGAAATTTCTTTTGCATCTGCAAGTTTTAAGCCTTCATGATAGTAATAGAAAGCACTATCTATTTTTTTATCCAGTAAAAAGCAGTCTCCAATTAACGCCAGCGTACTAATTTTATTTTTGTGGTTTTTGGCTTTGTCATACATCATAACCGCATTTTTACTTATAACAATTGCTTTATCATACGATAAATGTTCGCGGTAAAGGATACCTAAATTACTATTTATTAATCCTTTTAAATTATTGTCGTTCGTTTGATCTGCCCATTCCATCGCTTCCAAATAAGCCTTAGCGGTTTTATCTGCATTTTTTTGTTCATGCAATACTCGTCCACAATAAAAAGTGGCTATAGCAGCATTGCGATAGTCTTTCTTTTGAACGTAGTAATCTTTCACCGTAAAAATGATGGTATCGGAAACAATATCATTGAAATTTTTATCCTTGGCTTGTATCCATAGCAAGTAATATCTATTAAATGTACTTTTATTTAAATCTTCCGGAGAAATAATAGAGTTAAGTAATTTTAATGCACTATCGGGTTGTTGTTCAACGATATTATTAGCTTTATCAATGATTTCTTTTACGTTGCTTTGCTTTGAGCAGGAAAAACAGATAATTAATAATGCCGTATTACTGCCGTTGCGTTAACTTTTAACAATTACTAAACAAATTATATTGTAGTTCTTTGACATTTTGATTGATTTAAAAATCGGTAAGCAGTTCTCTGATTGGCGTTTTGTCGAAAGCCGATACGCTCAAAATCTGCATTATTTCGTAAATTGAATAATCGCTTTTGATAGCGTGTTTAAGGTATGCAACAAGCAAATAAGCA
>BNTW01000145.1 GCA_025996895.1 Bacteroidia bacterium
CGTCTGCCAATATCGGATAATTGACCAAGCCGCCGGGAATGATGACGTGCGAGCAGGCGTCGGGCAAGCTGTGTTCCTGCCAGTTCAATGTATCCTGCCAGTTGGTGCTGACTGCACCTGTCCAGTGCCGTTCGGGCATAATAAAATCAATGGTCTGCTGCATGGTAGAAACGCAGGCTGCTGCATAAGTAGCTACCAACTGATATGTTCCCGCTTCATTGACGGTTAATACCCGCGAAGTTCCACCATTGATAGCCGGAATATTCACTCCGTCTTTCTTCCATTGGTAGGACTGCACGTTTCCTTTGGTCAAATCCAATTGATAGGGCAGACAGGTAGAATGCAAATCAGGCAGCACGGATACTCCCGTACCCAGCGAAGTATCATAAATAATGTTGCCGGTATTCCCGCCAAAGTCTGCACCATAGACAGTCAAATTCTGTGGAACATTGTTACAAACGGATGGGTCGGGAAGCACAATGTTTATGTTCCGCAAATCAAGATTGTAGATTTCAGGATTGCAATAACCAAACACTAATGTCGCCTGAGACGACGACGAGCCTGACAATACGACTTTGGCGCAGGGTGTTCCCGACAAAGCGTTCAAAACGTTATTGACAGTTACGGTACGGCCGGCAGTGATAGTGAGGTTATTATAGAAATTCAATGTATTGGTTTCTATCAATCCGTTGATCGTTCCACTACCGGTACTATTACCCATAGTTATCGTGTTGGCAGTTACCTTTTGCGAAGCAGAAGTAGTAAGAGTACTACTATTGATTAGTTGAATGGTATTGAACGAAACAGGACAAGAATTGGTGATAGTCACATTTCCGGCTGAATACAAGCGGGTATTATTTTTGATGAAATTGGTGCAATCCTTAATGGTCATAGACAGTCCTCCACCACCAGCATTAATGAGAGAATTTGAAACATCTATATAATTTGAGGCTGCAGATTGGGTGATGGTCATTGTTCCAAACGCAATAGAATATCCATGCGTATATAGACTTCCACCTGTAAAAGTAAATTGAGGAGCTGTTGATGTATTTCGCTCGAGATTTCCATTTAAATCGAATCGTCCCGAACCGCTGATATTGACAGTTGCATTGGTTAATAATATTCCATTCGACTCTATCACTTGACTGTTTTCGGCTGTGTTTTTTCCGGTAAAATTTAGAAAGCTGCCTGCCGAACCAGCGGTAGTCATGCCTGCAGCCAATGTGAGTGACCCGCTCAGATTTATGGTTCTTCCGCCGAATTGGAGTACCGGTTTTTTAGCTCCAGCTTCCGGTGTCCAAAACATACTTGCTATATTAAAATTTATATTACAAGTAACAGTCTGATTGTTCGAAGTAAAACTGTTTCCGTTGAAATAGACGGTATCTTGGCGGCCAGGAATACATCCACCGGAGTTGCTTGTGGAAGGAAAAATATCGTTGGGGATCAAACTCCAATGGGTTGGATCAGACCAATTACCTGAGTTTCCTACCCAATACCAAATTTGTGCATCAGATTCTTCAACATCAACATTCGTATTGCCTCCATTGTCTGTGCCTCCGGGAACATACAAAGGAGTTGCGTCTGAACCGCTGGTATATATCGTATTACTGACTACTGCACCCGGAATAGTTAATGAATGTGCCGTATTGTTTTTGATAATTCCTTTAACAGTAGAAGTTCCACTGATGGTTAATCCGATACACTCAGAAGAAGTGGAAAGAATCGTATCATTAATCGTTATAGTCCTGTCAGCCGCTGAAGTATTTCTATTCGGTAAAGTGTATGTGCAATTCCGGGATAATACCAGTACATTCACGCTGAAGCTATTACAAGCATTCCCATCCATTACTCCGTTACCTAAAAACGTAAGTGTGTCTACGGTAGTAGATGAGCTACTGAAAGCAAGTTTACCGGTAATATTACTATTAGTCGTAATCCGGTTGAAGTTAAATGTCCCAGCCGTTTGCAAGGTTCCGGTAGCATTATTCAATTCCAAAATAAAATGCGAATCCGAAAAATTGTAAGAACTTAATCCTGTTGTACTTAAATAAGCAGCTTGAGTATTATTAGTCGCATTCGGTTGAGCGCAGTGTATTTCCGACCCGGCAAGATTTAGGATCCGGGTGGCACCTGACGGATAGGCATAATAGGATCCGAAACGTCCGGTCAATAAGGTATAACCTGCTGAAACCAACGTGCCGGCAGTATGGTAGAAAGCCGCCCGGTTTGTTATTCGAAAATCGCTGGTCAGCGTATAAGTTCCTTGATGCTGAAAATAGATTTCATTGGTATACACGGCAGTACTTCCCGAATTGACGGTATAGCTTCCGGCAGGATCATTACCCAAGAAATATAAAATCGGATTGATTTGATTGGCCCCCGAGAAATCGGCATTTCCTTTAATCGAAAGTGAAACACCGGTCGAAGCGGCTAATGTTCCGTTCTTGTTTGCATCCGTCCAAGTAATATTGTTACACGTCTTCGAAGATCTCATTGTAACGGTATAGGCAGACCCGCCGTTGTCTCCGAAAAAGACATTGTCGATTGCTGTAGGAGAGCAAGTTGCCGGAGTGCCGCCGAAACTACCCATTGCCCAGTTGGCTGCGACATTCCAATTACCTGTTCCGCCAATCCAATAGAAATCTTGGGGAGTAAGTGTTGTCCAGACCACATTGCCGCTGTTTTGTCCGCCGTCGTCTCCGGCAGAGGCAGTTACCGTTGCACCGGCAGCATCAAAAGTAATATTTTTGTACAACAAACCGGAAGTTGTAACCGGATTACCGGTAATTTTAAGGGTTACAGGAGAATAGCCTGTCAACGAGCTCCGTTGGTCGCAAGCAGTAGGAACAATCTTGATTCCATTTACATTGAATGCACAAGGTGTGGTAAGACCATAACTGTTGAGATTGACGGTTATACTGCTTGCCTGTTGCAAGGTGAGTGTATCGGAAACGCTGATGGATGTATATTTGGCATCTATTGCCCATTGTGTGATTCTGGCAAAATTTAATACCGGCGTATTAACAATTAAATCCACAACAGACAAGGTGTTAGCGGTAGCACTGTTTGGCCCGATAGTAACGCCTGACGCATGATTGAGCGTCAGCGTTTTGAATTGTATATTAGCGGTGTTTAAGGTAGCGTTTGCACTCACTACATCGCAATTATATAGTCCATTCACACTAAAACTGCTTGTACCGGCAGCATTGGTCAAGTTAAGCGTGCTTCCTGCCAAGTTATCCGCCGGAAGTACTGAAAAGGTTACTGTTGATGCTGTAATATTTTTCCCGTTGCTGTAAAAATTTCCGGCAGTGAGTGTGAAAGTATTTGTTCGGATAAAATCATTGTTGATTAAATCCACTCTTGCACCGGACTTGTTGATAATAAAATTCGTTCCGAAAACAATGGAAGAAGATGTTCCCAAGTCAATGGTAGCGGCTGTGCTTCCAACCATACTTATCGTACCGGTACTGAATCGCAAATTTCCATTCGACTGAATATTTCCGTTAATGGAATACGTTTTGTCAGTTGAAAAAGTATAAACTACCGGTGCCGTACAAGTCAAATTACCCATAACTGCATTTGCAGCAGAAACGATCAGTGTCGTATTAGCCGATTCGACAGTAAAAAACACGTTGTCGGTAGTGTTTTGTGGATAAGAACCCGGTATAGAAGTAGGATTAGACACTGCTACTTCTGCGGGATTGGTTACCCAGTTAGATGCATTGGAAAAATTGCCATTCGGCGCATATTTCCACCAGTAAAAATCGGTAGCCACACTCGGCAAGGTAAAGAGGCCGAGAAGAAAAACGATGAATGTAAATTTAATTGTTCGCATACTTTTATTGAGTTATGAATTATAAGTTATGAGTTATGAGTTGAAGAAAACCCCACCCCAGCCCTCCCCTGAAGGGGAGGGAGTGGTAGCGCACAATTTTGCAAGGGCTTTTTCTCCCCCTTTAGGGGGC
>BNTW01000146.1 GCA_025996895.1 Bacteroidia bacterium
ATTGGCAAAGAAATTGCCGATCAAGGTATTGCTGGTACTCTGTGAAACCGTGTTTTTTAAGTCGGAGATAGCATTCACGGTACGGTCGCCGTAGCGCAAATCGCCTTTTTCATGCACGTTGTTGTAATTGTAAGTACCATCGGCATTGTAAATCGGCACCGTTTGCGGAATAAGAATCACATAACTCAACGAGTTGGAAGCACTCCCCGTTTCAATACCGGCATAGTCCGCCAAGCCATTTTGCGTAAGCTTACCGGCATTGGCCGTAATGCCAACGGTCAAATTACTGAACAAATCCCGTTCAAAGTTGAAACGTCCGGTATAACGATGAAAGTCGGTGTTGATAATAATACCGTTTTGGTCGGTATAATTACCGGATAATAAGTAGCGCGTTTTTTCGTCACCGCCACTGATGGTGAGTTGATGCGTTTGAGAAGCTGCTGTACGCAAGGCGGCATCTTGCCAATTGGTTCCTCTACCTAATGCATTCAATTGCGCTTCACTCCAACCGTAATATTCCCCTTTATCATTATCGGTAACTTGATAAATTTCTTGATTCAACTTTGCCCAGTCGGCAGCACCCAACAGATCCAACTGTTTTGCAACCTTTTGTGCCCCGACAGAATATTGGTATTCAATGTTATTCTTTCCTTTTTTACCACTTTTGGTAGTGATAATAATCACACCATTGGCACCTCGCGAACCGTAGATAGCGGTAGCCGACACATCCTTCAGTACTTCAATACTTTCGATGTCGCCAGGATTGATACTTGCCAACGGATCGATGCGGCCGCCCACACGGGTTACACCGGTGCCTGAAGCAGAAGAGGTGGCTCCTCCATCATCATACACAATCACTCCGTCTATCACATAAAGCGGCTCATTAGCAGCATTTACGGAATTTGAGCCACGGATACGGATACTAAACCCTGCACCCGGCAATCCGGACGTTTGCGTGACATTCAAGCCGGAAACCGTACCGCCCAACAAACTTTCAAAAGAAGTGGAGAGTTGTGACAAGGCTTCTTTATTGACCGTAGTCACCGAGCCGGTCAGCTCTTTCCGCTTCTGCGTACCATAACCCACTACAACCACTTCGCTCAAGAAATTGCGGCTTTCACGCAATTCAATAGTCAGCGGTTCGGTGTATTCATACACATCCACTTCAAGCGACTTGTAACCCAAATAATTAGCGGTTATTGTCGCCGGAAGCGACTTGACGCTGAGGGTAAAATTGCCGTCAATGTCGGTTGTCGTGCCCACCGTACTTGATTTGACCAAGACTGTAACACCCGGAAGAGGCTCTTTGGATACTTCATCCACCACTTTTCCGGCGATAGTTACAGACGATTTTTGAGCGAACAACTCCAATGAAAAAAAGAGGAGCGATAAGAAAACGAGAAAATGTTTTTTCCCATTCGGAAAAAGAGATGTTTTTCCGAAAATTAATTGTAAATTTGCCATGTTTTTAATTTTTTAAAAGCAGCACCTCTCACTCCGGCTGCAATTGGAACAGAGGTGCTTTATTATTTGTAAAGTCAAGAAGTATTTATTTAATAAAAAATACCATAAATAGGGTATATTTATCGAATCCTTTAAAGTAAACTATTTATTAGTTGATTAAATTCCTGTTGAAATTCTTCGTAAAACAATCCGGTGGCAGGGCCGTTATAGCCGGTATGTATTTTCTGCACTTTCCCTGTTTTATCAATAAAAATAGTAGTCGGATAACCTCCGAAATTTTCTATTTCCGGTAATACCTTGGCTACTGTTTCGCCATTGGCCTGGCCGGCAAACAGGATTTCATATCCTACATTATACTTTTCTTTCAGACGATTAATCGCTTTCCTGGCATAATCCAAATCATTTTTCCGTTCAAAAGCCAATCCGATAACTTCTACACCCCGGTCTTTATTAGCGGCATACCATGGCGCCAAATCTTTCAACTCGTCCAAACAATTCGGACACCAACTCCCCAGAATGGATACAATCACTACTTTGTCTTTGTAGCGCTCGTCATGGAGTGAGATAATCTGTCCGTCGGTATTGGGTAGCGCAAAACTTAAAGTCGAGAATCCGGGTTTGAGTTGAGCCAAGCTGTATGCATCGCCTAAAGCGGCTTGATTGTTACGAATACCCACTAATTTCGTTTGGCTTCGTGCCGTATAAAAGGTACCTTCAAAAGAATCGGAATCTTTGACATTAATTTCAATCAAGTAGGGACTCAATCCACTAAAGGCAGAAAGGACAACCCCTTGTTTCGTCAAAGCTCCTTCCAAAAAACGCAAATCGCCCGAATTAGTCAATATGGAACCCGTCACGATTTGATTTTCGGTTTTGAAAATACCTACATTACGAGTCGTATCATTCTTTGCGTTGATAAAAAACACATCCCATTTACCGTCTATCGAAAAGGAAGTAGGATGGTCAATTGCTTCAAAACGGGAAACATCCCCGCGTTCGGCTTTGAAAGGAACTCCCAAATCATTTTCAATATAGTTTTTAATAAAACGTCCTTCCAATTTGTCCTTGGATACTTTAGCTTTCAGGACGGCGTCATACGATTCGATGGGAATAAACACCGTGTCGGCAACATACTGGATACCGGTCAAAGGGACACGCTCTTCGCCGTTTATCAAAGTCACTACCGCTGAATCAGTTTCTGCATTTTGTACTTCAAACAAAAAGGGAGCTTGTTTATCCACTACCGCCAATTCGCCGCGCCAAATACCATCCTGCAACTTCCCCGTTGGGGAAGTACAGGTGGTGAACAAACCTAAAACAATCCATACCAAATAAAAGAATATTTGTTTTTTTGATTTCATAATCTTATCAATAGGCGTCAAACCATAATTTCGTTGTTAATAAATCGGCTCCTTGATTGGCGACTGCTGCTTTATAACTTTTTCCGTTCAACGATTGTTCTGTTCCCGGATAGAATACACGTACCGGAATTTTGCCTTCCAATACGGAAGCCGGACCGGCTACTAATTGCGGATAATCCAAGCGGCGCCATTCGGCAAAAGCATCCAAGCCTTGTCCGAAGAAAGCAAGCCATTTTTGTTCGCCGATGGACTGCTTGTAGTTGGCAGCATTGTATGTCACTGCCGGCTGAGCCAAATAGTTGGAAATAACCGTGGCATCGGTGATACCAAACTGATTGAAAGAAGCTGTGATAGCTTGTTTGTAATAATTAGCTGCATCTCCTTGGATATAACCACGGGCCACCGCTTCCGACAGGTTGAACAAAACTTCAGCATAACTGTAAATAACTGCCGGTGCAGTGGGCGTGAGAAAGTATATACCGGGTAACGAAATTTTATCTAATCCTTGGCTCATAGCATCGGCGGCGTACAAACCGTTGGCGCCACCGGCATAATCAGGAGCATTTTCCGTATCTTTCGGCAATTGAGCATACACCGGTAGGCGGGGGTCACTAAATGCTTTTAACTTATCTACTATTGTTTTAGAAATACGGTAGTCGTTACGTGACACAAAGTGGTCTTGTTGTGGATTGTTGTAGGGCGAAGTAGAATAAACAAAACGGAAGGTTTCATCGTTGCTGCCGATTAAATCTGCTACATTGAGTGCTGCAATGGTTTGTTTTGCCAAAGCATCTTCCTTGTCGGAAATGCGTAAAGCAATGCGCAATTTCAACGAATTGGCAAATTTTTTCCACTTGGCAATACTGCCTCCGTAAACCACATCTCCCTTAATCGCGCCTTTGGAGGCATCCAGTTGCGTCGTAGCTTGTGTCAAGTCAGCCAATAATCCCGTATAGACCTCTTTTTGCGTGTCATAAACCGGAACAATGCTTTTCCCAACCTCTGAATAAGGAATGTCGCCATAAAGATCGGTAAGCAAGAGGAATACCCACGAACGGAGAGTGAGCGCCACCCCTTTGTAATTGGCATTGGCAATTTCGTCGTTTAGAGCGAGAATGCCATTCAAATTCGTGATAAGCGTGGTG
>BNTW01000147.1 GCA_025996895.1 Bacteroidia bacterium
ATGGCGAAACACATTTGATACGTTTTGAATGGGATAATTCGGATTGGAGTTTTGCCGAAGTGCTGGAAAAATTGGGCGAATTGCCGATACCGCCGTATTTAAATCGAAAAACGGAAGAAAGCGATAAGAAAGGGAATACAATAAAGAACAGTGCTATGGAACAATATTTTGTCGTTAAAGAACCTCCAACCATGTATGGGCAGTATAATCCCATTCGTTACACGTATGCCGATTATATTTCGTGGCTGGACGACCAGCGACGGGAATTGATAAACGGCATTGTTTATGACCTGTTTAGTGCACCGAGCCGGTTGCATGCCCAAATTACTGCCCAATTATTGTGCCTTTTTGAAAACTTTATCAGGAAGAGAAAAGGGAAATGTCAGGTGTATCATGCGCCTTTCGATGTTCGTTTTCCTCAAAACGGCGAAAAGGCAAACAACAAGATCAATACGGTTGTCCAGCCGGATATTTGCATTATTTGTGACGAAAGCAAATTAGACGATGCGGGTTGTATCGGTGCGCCGGATTTGATTGTGGAAGTGCAGTCGCCTTCTACTTCCAAACATGACCTGCGCGAGAAATTTGATTTATACGAAGAGTCCGGCGTGAGGGAATATTGGGTGGTTTATCCCAAAGTAGGATTGACGGTTTTTCTTTTGCAGGAAGACGGCAAATACGATAAGGGAACGAATTATGAATTTCGGGGCAAAGTTCCGGTTTTTATCTTTGAAGGACTTGAAATTGATTTGGAAAAACTACTGAACGACTGATGATACGGGAAATTTCTATCGACGCTTTTGATTACGACCTGCCCGACGAGCGGATTGCCAAATTTCCGCTCTTGCAACGCGACCAAAGCAAGTTATTGGTTTATAAAAACGGACAAATCAGCGAAACGATTTTTAAACAGATCGGCACGCAAATTCCCGAAAATGCTTTGCTGGTTTTCAATAATACGAAAGTGATTCAGGCACGCCTGATTTTTCAAAAAGAAACCGGTGCGCAAATCGAAATTTTTTGTTTGGAGCCGCAAGAGCCGGCCGGTTATGCGCAATCGTTCATGCAAACCCGTTCATGCACATGGCTTTGTTTGGTCGGAAATGCCAAACGCTGGAAAGAAGGACGGTTGGGGTGCACGGTACACGGTACGCGGTGCACAGCGGAAAAGATAATGAGTTATGGCGAAACACATTTGATACGTTTTGAATGGGATAATTCGGATTGGAGTTTTGCCGAAGTGCTGGAAAAATTGGGCGAATTGCCGATACCGCCGTATTTAAATCGAAAAACGGAAGAAAGCGATAAAGAAACTTACCAGACCATTTATTCCAAAATCAAAGGGTCGGTGGCCGCTCCCACGGCAGGCTTGCATTTTACGCAAGAAGTTTTGGAATCTTTGCGCACGAAAAACGTAGATATGGAGGAATTGACGTTACATGTGGGTGCGGGTACGTTCAAACCGGTGAAATCGGAAACGCTGGCCGGACACGAAATGCACACCGAATATATTGTGGTCAAAAAATCTACGATTGAAAAATTGCTCGCTAAAGCCGGACAAGTGATTGCAGTCGGAACAACTTCGGTGCGCACGCTGGAGAGTTTATATTACATCGGCACGTTTTTAGACAACAACCCTGACGCTTTGCCCGAAGAATTGGCGGTCGAACAATGGACGCCGTATTCGGTACGCGGTGCACGGTGCACGGTGCATGAGGCGTTGCAGAACATTTTAAACTACATGCAACGCAACCGGTTGGAAACGCTGACAACGCACACGCAAATCCTGATTGCGCCGGGCTATGATTTCAAAATTATAAACGGCATGATTACCAATTTTCACCAACCGAAAAGCACCCTTCTATTATTGGTATCTGCCTTTACGAAAGGGAATTGGCGCGCAATTTACGACTATGCGTTAGCGCATGATTTCCGGTTTTTGAGTTATGGCGATAGCTCGTTGCTGATGTAAGATTCATACCCAGCTCAACCGTTTGAGTTGAAAAGCCATTTGTTAGAATTCCGAACTGAAATGAAAGCGGATTTCGGGGAAATCCTGTTGCGCCATTTGCAACACATACGACGAATCAGCCAGAAAAACGTCGCGCCCTTCCTTATCCAAAGCGATGTATTGGTATTTTCGCTTCTTGAAATTTTCCAACGCTTCCGCTGAATCACTTTCCATCCAGCAGGCTTTGTAGAGCGACAAGGCTTCCCAACGGCATTGCGCACCGTATTCGTGCAACAGACGGTATTGTATCACCTCAAATTGCAACTGCCCGACCGTTCCGATAATTTTCCGCCCATTATATTGATTGACAAAGAGTTGCGCCACACCTTCGTCCATCAATTGGTCAATACCTTTGTTCAGTTGTTTCGATTTCATCGGATCAGCGTTTTCGATGTATTTAAACATTTCGGGCGAAAAACTCGGCAATCCTTTGAAATGCAGGTTTTCACCGGCCGTCAGCGTGTCGCCGATCTTGAAATTTCCGGTGTCCGGTATGCCGATAATATCGCCCGCGTAAGCTTCGTCGACCGTTTCCTTTTTCTGCGCCATGAATGCCGTCGCCTGCGAAAATTTCATCATTTTGTCGAAACGAACATGCTTGTAGTTCGTATTTCGTTCAAATTTTCCCGAACAGATTTTTAAAAACGCAATACAACTCCGGTGGTTGGGGTCCATATTGGCGTGTATTTTAAAAATAAATCCGGAAAACGGATCTTCTTCGGGAACAATCCATCGCTCTTCGGCCAACACCGGACGCGGCGAAGGCGCAATCTGAACAAAGCAGTCCAACAATTCTTTTACACCGAAATTGTTTAAAGCCGAGCCGAAAAAGACCGGAGCCAAATCGCCTTTTAAATATTGTACTCCTAAATCCCCTAAAGGGGACTTTTCCGCAGTATCAGAATATACGCCCTCAATCAATTCCAAGTCGGCACGCAGTTTGTCCGCTAAATCGCTTCCGATGTGCTTTTCCAATTCGGGATTATTCACGTCTTTAAACTCAATGGATTGCGTAATTGTCTGTTTGCTTGGCGTATATAAATCCAATTTTTCTTCGTAAATATTATAAACGCCTTTGAATTTCGTGCCCATTTCAATCGGCCAGCTCAACGGCCGAACATGGATACGGAGTTCGTGTTCCAACTCGTCCAGCAAGTCGAACGGCTCTTTTCCATCCCTGTCCATTTTGTTGACAAAAATCATGACCGGCGTTTTCCTCATCCGGCACACTTCCATCAGCTTGCGTGTCTGCGTTTCGACACCTTTGGCAATATCCACCACGATAATCACGCTATCGACCGCCGTCAGCGTGCGATAGGTATCTTCGGCAAAATCCTGGTGACCGGGCGTATCCAGAATATTGATTTTATAGTCCTGATAATCAAAACCCATGACGGAAGTCGCAACGGAAATTCCGCGTTGTTTTTCGATTTCCATCCAGTCGGAAGTCGCCGTTTTCTTGATTTTATTCGATTTGACCGCGCCTGCCACATGAATAGCCCCTCCGAAAAGCAACAGTTTTTCGGTCAAAGTCGTTTTTCCTGCGTCGGGGTGTGAAATAATGGCAAACGTGCGCCGGCGTTGTATTTCGTTTGTTAATTCGCTCATTCTAAATTAGTAAATCCATTCTATGATTCGGATGCAAAAGTACAAAATTTCTGATTTTTTTCATTATATCCTATTTATTATTTTCTTGCCTCTATTTTTTGGCACGCTCTTTGCTATATTCTCTTTCCGTAACAATTTAGTGATGCGAATAATTCTTAAAAAAAGTGTGGTTTATGTTGTAAAACATATCAAATTATTTTAAAAAATGCAAAATAATATGCTACACACACACATTACTCACCTGGCGGTTTAACATAAATTCACGCGCTACACGTCTTGTAACGCGTCTTTTTTCTCACGCGCGTAATATACAAAATTTATTTTTAATACGCAACAATCCCGAAGGCG
>BNTW01000148.1 GCA_025996895.1 Bacteroidia bacterium
GACTATCGGCAATTAATTTCACAGATTTCCGAAACTTTTGTGCAGGGACAAAAGCGTGCAGTATTAACGGTCAATGCCTGTCTGGTGGAAACCTATTGGAAAATAGGACAATACATTGTGAACAATATATATCCTAATAACGCAAAAGAATAGTTTATTATTAGGGGATTTTAGTGATATTTCCGTTTCCTCATTATCCCCCAAACTACAAATGCAATCAGCAGGACGATCGGCGGCAAAATAACATTGATGAAAATAATAACTTGCTGATTTTGTTGCATTTGCAGTTTGTTCAATAACTGCATTTGCAGGGATTTGTCTTTTAAGGCAAAAATGCCGGTGGTATCGGTGAGAAACCGGACGGCGTTCAGCAAAAATTCTTTGTTGGCGAATGTGGTTTGCGAGTAAGCGTCGTAGCCCAGCGGGTTGGTCGCAATGGTTTCTGAGGCGACGGCAATCAGTTTCGCAGGACGAACACTTTCGGACAAAACCGTATAACCGGCCGGAAAAAAATCGAACATTCGGTTTCTAAATGCCGATGTGAAAGGCGATTGTATCAACACTGCTGCCGGAAGATTTGCTTCGTTGAAATAATTTTTGTCCGGTTGGCGGCCGGTTTCCTCCAAACTGACTAATGCGGGGGCGGAAACCAGATGTGCATAAGGTGACGATGACAGCAAGATTTCTTTTTTGCTATATCCCGCTTCGCCCACCAGCGAAATCGTGCTGCAAAAACCGGTTTTCACAAACGACAATCCTTTCGTGATTTCCGATCGATTGTTGGGCGTCAATAAAGCCGAATAATACCATGGTTTGGCAACATATTCCGTTTGTCCGGCTTCATTTTTTTGCGGAATCGGAATATTTAGACTTTGCAAGTCCTGCAAAATTACCGGATTGATCCGAAATCCATAGCGGAAAAACAGATCATCCAAATTTAGCGAGTTGGGGCGGCTCATTGTCTCGCCGGTTTGCGCCAATTCGTTCAGCGAATGGATTTGTACGCCGTTTATCAACCACAAGAGATTTCCGCCGTTCATCAAATATTGGTCTAAAACAAATTTATCCTGCTCTGAGAAAGACAATTGCGCGCCAGCGATAATTACCAAATCGTAACCGTCCAATTCGCCGGTGCGACCGGAAAGCGTTCCCCGATCGATGGTATATTCGTAGCTCAATTCGTCGGTCAGTTCGCTGACAGCGGTTTCCGGCAATTCGTCGTGGCCTTCCAAAAAGACAATCCGTTTCGCCGTTTGCTGAGTAATCTGCTGAATAGCATGCACAAAACGGTATTCCAACATTTCTACAGACAAATTCAAGTTTTCTTCGCCCGACCGGCCGGGCTGATTAACCAACAGCGGAACAACCGTCTGATTTTCTCCCTGTTTCAGCAATGCGTAAGGAAAAATGATGTTTTGCGTCAGGCGTCCGTTGGGCAGTTTTTCATTGACCGAAATGCCGTAAATACCTTCCTTATTTAAATTTTCTACAAAATCCTTTCCCTGTTTGTAAGGGTCAATCAGCTGATAATCAATTTTTTGCGAAGCCGGATCATTCAAATTATTCAAAATATTTACTGTCGCTTCCTGCAAACGCGCGAAGCCCGGATTTAAATTCCCGGTGAGGTAAATTTCAACGTTCAACGGATTTTCCAGCGTTTTCAGCAGGTTTTTTGATACCGGATGAAGCGTGTAACGCTGGTCTTTCGTCCAATCCAAACGCGCATTAAAAATCAATCCAAGTAAAATGAAAATAATCCAAGTGTCTTTATATAATGTCCGAAATTCCGTCCGAAAATTTCGCTTTCGATAGCTAATAATCAGCCAAGTAAGAAAGAAGAAAACCACTGAAATGGCCAGAAAATAACACAGATCCCGGCTTTCAATTAATCCTTGCTGCACGGAGCGATAATGATACAGGAAACTCATTTTTTCAAGTGAAAGCAAATCCCAGCCGTAATAGAAAAATGCACACAGCAACATGCTGATAATTAGAGAAATAACTTGATTGGACGTAAGGCTCGATGCAAAAACGGAAAGTTGAATAAATGCCAGTGACAAACACAGCAAACCGATGTAGGAAGCCCCTACCGCACCTAAATCCACATTTCCAATTGGATTTCCATAATGATAAAGTGTTATTACATAGATAATTGTAGGAAGAAGTGTAACACCGACGGTAAGAAACAAAGCCGTGATTTTCGAGTACAAAATCGCACGTACACTCACCGGACGGCTCAACAAGAGCGTCAACGTGTGCGTCCGTTTTTCTTCCGCCAGCGACCGCATGGATAACGCCGGAATAAGAAACAACAGCAGGATGGGAGCAAGGCTGAAAAATGCTGACAGAGAGGCATATCCGTTTTCGATAAGGTTGTAATTGCCGGGGAAAAACCACAGCAACAACCCGCTCAACAGCAAAAACAAAAGCATGAAGACAATTCCCGACAGCGAATACAAATTTTGCCGGAGTTCTTTCAGTAACAATGTTTTAAACGGTTTATACATAAATTTCCAGTCCGTCGTAAGCGATAAAAACATTTTCCGGCATAACCGCCTGCATCTTTTCGTGCAACCCGAATGTGTGCGTCATGTGAATCAAATACGTTCTTTTCGGCCGAATGCGCTCGATATTTTTTAGTGCGTCGTCCAACGTTTGGTGCGAAACATGCGGATAATTTCGTAATGCATTGATTATCAGTACATCCAAATTTTGCAATTTGGCATATTCTTCTTCGGGAATGATTTTTAAATCCGTCAGATACGCCATGTTGCCGATCCGATAACCGAAAATAGGTAAATTTCCGTGTATCAGCCGAATGGGAATAATTTGTATTCCCTTCACTTCAAAGGGTTTATCGTCAATCGTAACCAATTCGAGATTGGGAATTCCCGGATATTTGTTTTCCCGGAAAACGTAAGGAATACGCGCGTGAATAGCATCTGTAACCTCTTTTTCCCCATAAATTTGTACGACTTTTCCATGTCGCGAAAAAGTCCGCAAGTCGTCCAAACCGCCTACATGGTCGTAATGCTCGTGCGTAATCAGTACGCCGTCTAACAACTCAAATTGCTCTGTCTTAAACACTTCCAACATCTGCATTCGGAAATCCGGGCTGCAATCGATTAGCAGGTGTTTTCCGTCGATTTCTACCAACGCTGATGTGCGAAAACGCTTGTCGCGCGGGTTTGTCGAGGTACAAACCTCACACGTACAACCGATTTCCGGAACGCCGGTCGATGTTCCTGTGCCTAAAAATCGTAATTTCATTATATATAATTCACTTCCGGTTGAAGTTCTATTGTAAATTTCTCTTTCACAGCGCGTTGCACTTCTTCTGCCAGTCGCGCAATGTCTTCGCCGGTTGCACCGCCTTGATTCACAATGACTAACGGCTGTTTTTCGTGAATAGCCGCTCCGCCAACCGTTTTTCCTTTCAGTCCGCATTGATCAATCAGCCACGCCGCCGGAATTTTCACCACTTCCTCATTGACAGGATAGTGTGGCATATCGGGATAACGCTTTTTCAGACCTTCGTAATGCGCGATGCAAATATAAGGATTCATGAAAAAACTGCCCGCATTGCCCAGCACTTTCGGGTCGGGTAATTTGCTTTCACGAATGGCGATAACCGCTTCCCGTATCGTTTGCAACGTAATTTCTTTTCCTTCCAGAGAGCCGCGCAAATTGCCGTAATCCAACTGAAGAACCGGATTTTTCGACAGCTTATAAATGACATGCGTAATGTAAAACAAACCGCGATTTTCCGTTTCCTTGAAAAAACTGTGCCGGTAAGAATAATTACATTCGGCATTGGAAAAAATCCGTTTTTCGCTACTACTAAGATTATAAGCTTGTACTTCTTCGATACAATCGGACACTTCCACCCCATACGCACCGATATTTTGCACCGCGCTTGCACCGACTTCGCCCGGAATGAGCGACA
>BNTW01000149.1 GCA_025996895.1 Bacteroidia bacterium
GTGGCATGCCGCGTCTCTACAATCCGATAACGATTTTTTGTTGCAATCCGATCTGTTTTATCGCGACAATCTATTTTCGTTTGGGGAATTTTCGTCATTCAATCCTTCCGGCGATTTCCTGACCAATCTCTTCGGCAGCTCTTATCTGGGCACCGGTCTTTCCACCGACGACGGGCATCGCGACCATTTGGCCATTTCGTCCATTCCGCTGGGAAACGGAGTTTGGTTTTTGCTGATAATTTCGATGTTGTATTTATCCATTTTAATCACTAAAAAACAATTATTCAAGATGAAAACAATGATATACCCCTCTCAATCTCCCCTGAAGGGGAGACTTTGGCTGACACACAACGTTGAAAGTCCGCAGACTCTCAAAACCCCCTTCAGTGGGTTGGGGGGTAAACTATTCCTGTTTTTCCTGCTTTTCTGCGGAAATACGTACGCCCAACTCCCCCTAAAAGCCGTGCCCGACAATGCCTTTATCCTTCCCGGAACACTAACGGCAGTAAATCTGGATATTTTGCGCAATGATGAGTTAGGTGCCTGTTCCAAAACCAATATTGTCATTCAACTATTTGATAATAGCGGAACAATGCAAACAACTTTAACAACAGCCGGAAACGCAACCGTTACAATCAATTTAGACAATACAATAGCCTATCAGCCTTACCCAACTTTTTTAGGACAAGACAGCTTGCGATACAAAATCATTTGCAGCAGCAAATCCTCGCCGGATTCGGTTTTGGTATTAATCAATGTAACAGATAAACCCGAAAATATTATGGACAATGGTTGTACTGTTCAACCGTTGCCGGTGGATTGGTCAATTAAAGAAACTCGTTCGTCACAACAGGTATATATTAGTTACGCTTCACCTATAGTAGGCGATATGGATAAAGACGGAATACCTGAAATTCTGGCTCTTATATATACTGGCCCGGACACAAGCGTACCCAATAGATATTCCAACAAGATTGCTGTTTTTAAGGGAAACAACATAGCCAATCCGGTAAGAACAATCACAACGGTAAGTCCTGTGAATTGGAATAACTTTAATTCGTTTGGAATTGTTTCTACAAAAGTCGGCGGAGTGGATACCGTACTTATCGTTACCGCCGAACAAGACCGTTATTTAAGGGCTTACGATTATTTGGGTAATTTGATTTGGAGAAGCGATGTGGTGTATCATTCATCCAACAGTCAGAGCGGAATGCCGGGATTTGCCGATTTCAACGGGGACGGTATTCCGGAAATCATGTCTTCCGGTAAAATTTTCGATTCGGCTACCGGAAATTTCCTTTGCGGAACAACTGATCCCATGTTACAAGGAAGCTATTGGATGTCCGTCCCTATTGCAGCCGATTTATACAACGAAGGCAAATTGAATTTTATTTTACATCATAAAATTTATGATGTGGACATTGTTCCGGGGGGTACTTCTTCTCTTTCTTTGAGACAGACCATTACCCCGGCTGCTTCCGCCAGCGACCCGGACAGACCAGGCGGTTTTACCATTCCTATGGATAGTGCGGTATGGTATAGCGCCGTAGATATAGACCACGACGGTCAATTGGATTTGATAGGTTCTGTCAGAACAAATACTTCACGAACCACAGCCCCTTTCGGTTATACATTTCTATACGTTGCCGATCCGGTTACCGGGAATATCAAGACTTCAAAAGTGATTCCGAATGCCAATGTATGCAGTTATCCATTTGTTGGCGATATAGATGGAGACGGAAATGTGGAAATTGTTATAATAAAAGTCAGAAGTATCGCCACCGTTGTTAACGGTGCTCTAATATTGGCTTATAAATATGTTCCCGGAAATCCTGTATTACAACAATTCTGGAGCATGGAACACACCGATGTTTCAGGTCAAACCGGTATCACTTTGTTTGATTTCAATCAGGACGGAAAAGCCGAATTGGTTTATCGGGACGAAACGCTTTTGCGGATTATGAACGGAAGCGGGGTAGATTATAACAATGGCAATACGAATATGATTGTATCCGGACAAATAGATATTGAGGCGGCTACTTTAGCGAAATATAGCAGTTATAGTGGTACAGGCTTTGAATATCCGGTCGTTGCCGATGCCGATGGAGATGGTCAAGCAGAAATTATTAATATTGGTAACAAAATTCTTGATACATCTAATCGAGTCATCGGTTACCTTTTAGTCTATAAATCGGCTGACCCTGCCACTTCCCCCTGGGCACCCGCCCGCACCGTTTGGAATCAATATGCTTTCAACCCTGTCTATATCAATGAAGACTTGACCGTTCCGGCTCACCCGCTCAATCCCGCAACTGTCTTCATTGACAACAATGGAAATAAGCACCAGCCCTTTAATAATTTTCTCCAACAGGCTACTTTGCTGAACGATGAAGGCAAAATGCTTCGCTTGGGGCCGGATTTGGCTTTCGACAAAACAGAAGCAAGCAGCGACCCCGACCTCGTAAGCGGCGGTTATACCGGCGTTCATTATGACCCAATCAATGCAACTGATTTGCAAGTAACTGTGTGGGTGGAAAATCAGGGTGATGCTGTCTTTCCGATCAATGCGCTTCAACCGCTGGTTATCAGTGCCTACCTCTGGGATGCTTCCATTCCTGCCTACGTCCGGAAATATACAGAATATGCACTGGCTGACGATGAGGCATTTAACGACAGCATTCCCTACGGCAATACGCGCAAGTTTACCTTTGTCATTCCCAACATCATTTCAAGTTTGGGCGGTATGGATGCCCACGATTTAATCCAACTCCGATTAAACGAATTAGACAATCTGTTCCCGATAACTGCAGAACAGGAAGAATGTGTGTATTGGAATAATTTCTATCCTTCGGGAAATTATGGTGCGCCCAGCCAAGTACTCTGCGAAGGAACGGATGAACGCTTAAACTTTTATCCGCAAAATTCGAGCTATACCTATATCTGGTATGACCAGACATTGACGGAAATCGCTACCGGCGATTACTTGGACATAGACAAAGACAACAGCCCTGTACAGAGCTATTATGTCCGTATCTATGACGGTATTACTTGGGTAAATGAAAACGACAATACACATGGTGGTATAGCCGGTTATTACCGTGTAGATGCCTGGCTTGCTCCCGACAGCCTGATTTGGACAGGCGCAGGAAATAATAATGACTGGCATGATTATCACAACTGGAGCGACCCGAATGACTTAACACCGGCTAATCCCGAATCAAAAATCCCCCGCCCCTGTACACATGTATTAATCCCTGACGGCTTGGATTACTATGCCAACTTGGATGAAGACAACACAAGCAGAACCATCTACCACGATGCTTCCTGCGACCACATCCATTTTGAGTTTGGCGGCGAAGTGGCCCAAACCGATCGGTTGACTTATACCAAAGCATGGATACAATACAATTTTGGTTTTTACAATACAGAAGGAAACGATACGATAGCCGAAGGTTTCACAAAAGGAGCAGGTGCCAAGCAGCCCTCAGCAATGGAACGCGACCAGTGGTATGCTCTTTCCGCACCTCTAAATAAGATTGTTACCGGCGACTTCTCGCTGGGCGGAAAACCACATACTTGGCAGAAACGCTTTGTCCGTTCCAATGTATCCGGTACTTTCACCGGCGCTTTCGACTGGCCCGACGATACGATTTTCCCCAACAACGAAGCGGAATTGAACGAAGACCTCGGCTATGCCATCGCTTTGCTTGTTGCCGACAACAATCCGGGCTACAACGGCGAAGACTGGTCAGAGGGCTACCAAGCCGGATTAGACACCTTAAAAGGAATTATCACCCTACCCTACTTTGAAGGCCCGTATGACGAAAGCGATTTTGATGATATTGTACCACACACTCATCCTCACCGCGTGCATAAATACGACACCGGAAGCA
>BNTW01000150.1 GCA_025996895.1 Bacteroidia bacterium
ACGAAATAGTGCCGGTTGCAGGAGGTAAGGCTATTTACACGACAACGGAAAACATCCGGATACCTCAAACAAAATCGTCTGTTTTTACGAAACAAATCCACTGCCCGAAAGCCAAGTTGTGGGATATTGACACACCGAACTTATATGAGTGCCGGATAAGTCTTAGCGGAGAAGCAAACGATACGGACAGGCAACGGTTCGGATTCCGTGTGTTTGAAGTCAAACAGGTTAGCGGAAATAATCAAGCGCATTATTACATCAATGGCAAACGCATGATTTTTAAGAGTGGTATCGACTTTTCGTACTATGCCTACACAGGCGCCTATCCAACGGAGGAGATGGCAAAAAAAGGAGTGTTGGCTGCCAAACAACTCGGACAAAATGCTTTTAATTTTCACCGGTATAGCGGCTTTCCGGTTGTGTTGGATAAGGCGGATGAAGAAGGATTGTTTCTGTATGAAGAAGTGGGCGGTTTTCATATCCACGAAGTGTTTGATATTTCTCAATATCCGTTTGCTTCCGCATTGATATTGGAAAAACTACGCCGCATGGTAGTGCGCGACCGCAATCACCCCAGCCTGATTATTCACAATCTTTGTAATGAAGACATTGTGTGGAACGATTTGCGACAACAAGCCATGCAAGAAGTGCATGCCTTGGACGAAGCGCGTTTGGTTGTTAATTCATCGGGTGGCAACGCAGGCAATCAGGGAAGAAATATTCATCATATCCGTCCGTATGAGCAAGAGATACGGCAGGATTTTACGGATGACCATACGGTTCAGGCAGAAACTTATTTTGAAGAAGCGGATTTCGACAGGCATGTTCCGGAAAACGACAACAGTATCAAGTACTGGGGAGAAGTGAAATGTTATGTCGGTCCCGACAACTGGTACGAGATTGCCGCGATGTTCGATCAGTTGAAAACAACAAAGCCTGCCGGTTACAAAGGCTATAATTACAGTTATTATTTAGATTTCGGACGAAAGATAAAAGCCTTTTTCGAAGAACACAATCTGGCAAAAGCAGGTAGCGGCATTATCCGCACCCCCGGCGATATTTCCCAAGCGGCAGGGGAAGGAAAAATGTATAAAGACGGCAGAAATGTGCAGAATATTATGTCCTACGACCGTGCCGACGGTTATGCTATCAACGCATGGAGTGGCGGCAACGGCATGGAAAGTTTTGAAGGATGGCATTCCGGCATGGTGGACGACGGCAGAAATATCAAAGGCGACCCTGCTATTTTCGCTTATTACGCACGTCCTTTGCAGGTTGTGATTCAACGAAAAACAGCGGAAAACGACGGCGGCGGCAAGACCTTTGATGTATCGGGAAAACCGGCATTCAAAATCAAATTAATCAATCAAGGCATCCTTCCGGCAGGAGCTTATACCTTAAAATTCAAACTCAAAGACGGAGCAGGTCAATACCATGCTCAATATGATAATCAGTTGCCGGTAATGGTGAAGGGCGGCGATGTGTATGCGCAGGATATCGAAACCGACTATGCCATTACACTCAACGACAAGTTACGAGGTGGTTTTATTACTTTAGAAAGTATATTGTACGACCATAATAATCGAAAAGTGGCGGATGGCGCCGAACAGATATTGCTCGCCAACCGTCCCGGTTTTGAAAGCCAACTGCAAGGCACAACCGGCGAGGTGTATGGTTGGCCGGCGGCAAAAACAGCCTTGAAAAATGCCCATGCTAAAGTAGCCGATTTCACGCTTGCAGGAAAAGCCGATTATATTGTTGCGGCAGGAAACATTTCCTCCGAAACCTTGGATGTCATGTTAGCTAAAGTTCAGAAAGGAGCAAAATTAGTGATTCGCTTCGACAGTCTCTGGGCGAAAGCGCTCAATGACAAAAAAATACTGTCTGAGCGTGTGACCGAATGGGGCGCTCCCCAAACCGGTTTTTGGAATGGCAATGGTTTCGGTTATATCGACTATTTTGTAGGCAACACCGGTTTAAATGACCGGCAGACAGTTAGCACGACCGGTTGGGAAGTTCCCGGAGAACCCAAGGGTTTCTATCCGTTTAAGAGCGACTACAAAACAAGCGTATTGGGCACGTATGTAGCGCGTCCGGATGTACTGCGGGTGCTGATCGGTACGGTTGACTACGGCAAGGGCAAAATCATACTTGCTCCGACTTATCCGGTGGATAGCAACCATCCATTCAATGACTTATTGTTTTATAATATGATTAAATTTTAACATACAAGAACTAAATCAATAAAAATGAATAAATCATTAGTATATGGAATAGCATTGGTAGCCACTTTGGGAGGCTTCCTGTTTGGATACGATACGGCTGTCATTTCCGGAGCGATTAGTTCGTTGGATAGTTTTTTCATTCAGCCGTATCATTTCTCTGATACGGTTGCCAATACACTGTTGGGTGTGATGGTATCGGGAGCCTTGATTGGCTGTGTTGTCGGTAGCGCATTGGGTGGCTATTTCAGTCACAAATTCGGTCGCCGGCAGAGTTTGATTTTCGCTGCTATCTTATTTACCTGTTCGGGTATCGGTTCGGCAATGCCGGAAATAGGCTTCGCCCTGCCGGGTACAGGCGATTATAGTTTTCTGCCGCAGTTCATTTTTTACCGGATTATAGGTGGCATCGGCGTAGGATTGGCTTCGATGCTCTCGCCCATGTATATTGCCGAGATAGCGCCTGCTTCGATACGCGGAAAATTAGTTTCGTGGAATCAGTTGGCTATTGTTACCGGTATGTTGGTTGTTTACTTTGTGAATTTTGCCATTACGCGGCAAGGCGATGTTTCATGGAACGAGCAAACCGGTTGGCGTTGGATGTTTGCTTCCTCCGCAATACCGGCAGTTCTATTCCTCATCTGTCTGTTGTTTGTTCCGGAAAGTCCTCGCTGGTTGGTAATGACGGGCAAAGAAGAGAAAGCCGCCAATATATTGGGTCGGCTCAATGCGGGCGCTGCCATCCAGGAGGAAATCGCTTCCATTCGCGCCTCTGTTGCGCCGGTGGTGGTAAAAGGATTGAAATTTGGAGCACGCATCTGGATTGCCGGTTTGTTGCTCAACACCTTTAATCATGGCTTTTCCTTTGGTTTGTTCGGTATCATGGCAGCGTTGTCGTGCATTTTTGCATGGAAACTGATTCCGGAAACAAAAGGGAAAACGCTGGAGGATATGGAGGAGATTTGGAAAATAAAAATTAATAATAAATAAAAGATAAAAAAGATGAACGGATACGAAAGAATTAAAGCCGCTTTGAGCGGGGTAATGCCGGACAGACGCCCGGTGATGCTACACAATTTTATGCTTGCCGCGCGTGAGGCAGGTTACACCATGAAGCAATACCGGGAAGACCCGGAAATTGCTGCCAAATGTCATATACAGTTTGTAGAGAAATATCAGGTGGACGGCATCCTGTTTGATGTTGATACGGCACTGATAGCCAGTTCGGTGGGTGTGCCGACGGATTATCCCGAAGATGCTCCGGCGCGTAACCATGAGCCGTTATTGCAATCGTTGGACGAGGTTGAACAATTGACGGAAATGGATATATCCTCCGACCGGCGGATTCAACATTCGGTGGAAGCCATCAAAATCATGAAAAAATATTTCGGTAACGAAATATGGTTAAGAGGCAATTGCGACCAGGCACCTTTTTCATTGGCTTGTGCGATGCGGACACCCGGCATTTTCATGATGGATATGTTGATGGACGAGGAACGTTCAACGCAGTTAATCAATTGGTCTATCGGCATCTGCAAGCAGTTTATCCGGTTGATGGTGGAAGCGGGTTCGGATATGATTTCACACGGCGACAGTCTGGCGGGACCGGATATGGTGTCGCCCGAAATGTATGCGCAATTTGCC
>BNTW01000151.1 GCA_025996895.1 Bacteroidia bacterium
GATTGTAATATATTCGTTGTCCAATAAAAGAAATTTTTGCAGATACCATCGTTTTGTTGTTATTTATACTGTATTTTTATTGATAGCTTCAGATCTAATGCATTAATCATTATTGCATTCATACCGTCAGGAGAAAAGTGATATGAATTATTAATAACACTCTGAGGATAAGTTGCTTCAATAATGAAAGATTTTTGTCCATACGAACTTTGAAATAGTGATTGACCCCGCAAAGCTTCTTCATATGAAGGGTAAAATAATTTACCATCTTGATACCCTTTTCCGTCGGGACTAACTCTGATACCATTTGCTTGAATATCATTATATTCTGCCTCCGAAACAACTCTATATACAGTAGTTGCTTTTGAAATAATAGGTTTCCCTGTCCATGGATTTACCTTATTTGCATATGAAACGCCAATAGTACTTGCAACTCCAAGTGCTCCACCAAAAGCCATGCTTTTTCCAATCCCTTTGAAAGAATTGGAAAAGGCCTCATCTAAACTTTGTCCGACAAAAAGATTAGCACTTGTACCTCCGGCAACATGTCCAGCTCCGGCTGCTAAAGGTGAAATGACAGCTGAACGCAAAACAGGGCTACTAACTCCATTAACAAGAAAACTCATATTTGAAGCAGCATATCCTGCCCCAGCTCCAGCTGCTCCGCCAACAGCTCCAACAGCTGAACTGATACCTACTTGTTTCCAATCTACTTGATTAAGTCCGGAAAAATTTTCTCCGGTTTGTCCTATGACACTATTTGTGCCGGAAGTTACAGCTCCTGTTCCTGCCCCAACACCTATCATTGCCCAAATGCTTGCTCCAGATCCGCCAGTTGCTGCTATTGTGGCACCAGCACCAGCACCCACAGTAAATGCGGTTACATACTCCCAAAAACCACTACAATTATCCCAATTAGTAATGAGATTTGCAACACCGCCTATCAATGCACCAATAATCAAGTGCCAAAATTCTCCATTCGGATCGGTATATTTGAGCGGATTGTTGAGTGCATAACTGTATCTATTGAAATTCTGGCTGAAGTCTGGTGCTTGCACATACGGGTCTGGACTTAGAAACCGTCCGACTGCCGGGTCATACAAGCGGGCGTTCATATTTATCAACCCGAATTGCGTCAGGTGTTCGTGGCCGGTATAACCACGACCAAGAAACAATTCCGGCTCGCTTCCGGGCGCGTAAGCCACCCGATTGCTTGGATTGCGCAACCTTCCCCATGCGTCATAACTCAACTCCTGTACCAACGAGCCGCTGCTCGTGGTGATATGGGTAATACTACCCAGATAATCACGGCAAATATAGTAAATAGTTCCGGAATTACCATTATCCCGGACAAAAACTGCTGATATAATATTTCTTACAATTATTTTCCTTATTCTGAAAATTTTCCTTATTTTTGTTGCAAATTATTGGCAATCATGGACATAAACTCTATTCCTCAAAAAAAGGTGCATCATGGGAGGAATGTGCGATATTTTCGTGAAATGCGAGGTATGAAACAGGAGGTATTGGGTGATGCGATTGGTGTTGTTCAAAAAACTATTTCGACTATGGAAAAGAAAGAAAAAATCGATGACGAAACCTTACAAAAAATAGCCGAGGCAATGGATATTCCGGTAGAAGCCATCAAGAATTTTGACGAAGAAAAAGCGATAAATATCATATCAAATACATTTAACGAAAAAATGTCTGTAGGTGGAGTTATTTATAATCCTACTTTTAATCCAGTAGATAAAGTTGTAGAATTATACGACCAAATCATTCAAGAAAAAGATGAAAAAATCAAATTATTAGAACGATTGCTTCAAGAGAAAATATAACGCTATTTTTCTCCTATTAGTATTTAAACTTGATCCTTTTTGTATTTTTGTGCGAGTTGTGCAACAGGCACTTCCAAACTACGTTCTGCTAAAAGCAACTCTTTAACTTGCAAATGTAATCATACTATTCCTCTTTTGCAAAGCATGAACTTCGCTTTTAGATTCGACGAAAGCCGGAGCTTTCGCCGAACAGCTAATTCATTATTTGTACATTATGCTCAACGAGGGAAACGGTAATAATTGATATTTCGTATAAAATACAAAAACTGCTATCTGAAAATACAGAATAGCAGTTTTTATTAAAAAGACCGACTAATACTAATAAGCTATGATTGGTTCTTCTCTTGGTTCATATCCGAAAAGAAAAAAAATATCGTCTTTAAACTTTTCAGTATATTCGTCAATAGGATAAACGACAGGTTCATACAAAGGGAATAACGCAAACAACTTATTTTGTCTGATAAAAAAATATCCCCCATTTCGAACTTGAAAAACAACATCCGGCTTTATTTCCAGTAAATTTTTGTATAAAATTTCATACACAAAATCATCCACTTTAGGTTTAGGATCATAATCATTCACTCCAACTTTACTTCCCCATGCCCTAATATCCCCTACATAAGCAGAATCTACAGAGACCAATGTTTGATGGTAATACATTGATTTGGGATTGAAATACTGAACCAGATTCGTTGAATCAATATTTTGATAAAGTTTTTTTGATTTCTTTAGTAAAATTTCCGGAATAAACAGATAATCGTACTTTGGGCGAATACTGTCATTTTTCGTTTTCTTCCAATATCCTTTCATTGTCTTTTCCGATTCTTTTTGAAACTTGGGTCGCTTATGGTGATAAATTTCGGTAATTTCATCAATAAACGACTGATATTTCTCCTGAGAATAAAGGGAAAAACTAATGAAGCAAAAGCATAAAACTATATATTTTTTCATCACATTCTTTTTTAATAACGAATCCATACTACATTCATAAAACTGCTTTGAGGTTGAACTACACTCTATTCGGCGGAACGTCCACGTTCCGTCGTCATTGCAGGAAGTTTATCCTATCGGGAATACTGAGGTATAGCATGAAAATCTCAAGCATAAAGTTGCGCTTACTTTTATTTATTTTTACTTTTGCACTTGATAGTGCAGTTAATACAATCTCTGTATATCGGACATAAATCGCAGGGGTCATATCGAAAGTATTTGATTGTGAGTCAATGCTTTAAAGGTACTAATTCCTGCGGTTTTTTCCAAATATTTCTAAACTTATTTTACTGTTATTCAGCAATTTATCTGATTTTTGAACGAACTATTGTATCATAGAAATGTATCATAAATATTTCTTTATATGTTATTGAAGCAAATAAATGATTAATATAACCAATATTCTTTCCCTTTTTCTTTAATAAGAGTTTCTATTAAAATATCGAATGAATTTCCAATTATCGGCCATTCTTCAGGGAGCATATCCAAAAAACAATGAACAATTTCATATTTTGAATTTTTTTGCAATCTAAATCCTAAATATTCCCCATTGCCTAATATCTTACAAAATAGAATTACATTGTCATACCAATCTTCATCATTAAAAATATCATTCACCAATACATTTTCTTGAACAATATCAAAAGTACTCAAGAATTGAAAACCCGCAATACCATCGTATTCAAAAAGAATACACCCATTGTAATGTTTTAGTAAATACTTATATTCTTCAGGAATTTTTCTGTTAAAATATGTATCACATTTAATAATGTCTTCGTCAGACGCTTGCTCATTCGTAATAAAGAATGAGTTTAATTTTTCAAATGTCAATATACTTCCCCCTTTAATAAGTATTTGTTTTATTAAATTTATATACCGTTTCATACGTTTATATGACTTTGTTGCAACGGTATTGTAAAATAAGGGTTATAGGTGTATTTTTGTATTTGCAAATTCAAAAAAGTAGATACATGAGTACCTCACCGATAACCCGTGTCAAAGATAAGTATAAAATCAAGAAT
>BNTW01000152.1 GCA_025996895.1 Bacteroidia bacterium
ACTTCGGCCCGCTGATAGTGGGTGATTTGGATGGCGACGGCATCCCTGAAATTGTTGCAGATCAACCGAATACAACGTCTCCCGGTTTGCTGCTATTTAACTATTCCGGTGGCAGTGTAACCTTAAAGAAAACAATAAATTTCCCCAGTAGCGTAAGACTGAACAGCATGGGTAGTGTCGCTTTAGCCCGGTATAATGGGCAAGGATACATTATTGTGCCGGCAGACAATGGCAGCCTCTATGCTTACGACATCAATGGGAATGCCTTATGGCCGGCAGGAAGCAGTAATTACGGCAGCACTTGGGCTTTCCCCAGTATCGCCGATTTCAATAACGACGGTATTCCGGAAATCTATGTTGGAAATAAAATCTATTCGTTAGTAGATGGAACTTTACTATGCAGCGGTAGTGGTAATTCAGGTGTTTTTAACTATTACGGCACTTCAGGTTTTGCTTCCGTAGCAGCCGACATGGATGGAGACGGGACTTTAGAATTGTGTTGCGGTACCCAAATCTACCAAGTGAATATCGACACCACGACTCCGGCCAACAGTTCCATGACAATTATGAGCGATTGGACTCTTCCTGATTCGCAATTAGCCGGTTTAAGCAATTATGAGAAAGACGGAGCGACAACGATTGCCGATATTGATAATGACGGAGTATTGGAGGTCGTTATGATTTCAAAATTGGGGACAGATAGATATACTTACTTAACCGTTATCGTGTGGAAACCTCAGCCCAATGGAAATTCTATTTTAGTGGGTTCCTTTCAATGTACAATAGATTTTGCTTACAGTATTCCGATGATCGGAAATATTGATTCGGACCCCTATCCTGAAATCGTATTTATTACCAATAACATATCAAGACCACCCGATGCAATGTATGCTTTACGCTATGATTCGAGCAAACCGCAAGGGCAACGAATCGTACAAAAATGGAATTTTAATATTGTGGATCAATCCGGAGGTACCGGAATGACTTTATTTGATTTCAATCAGGATGGAACCAATGAAATTGTTTACAGGGATGAACAGCAGTTATGGATTATTAATGGAAGCGGGGCAAGCGCTATAGCAAGCGAGACATTTACCAATGTAAAATCAGCAACTTGGTACGAATTTCCGGTTATAGCCGACGTGGATAATGACGGCCAAGCCGAAATTATTGTATCGGGGGGAACAAGTTCTTCAACAGACTTTAATGGTTATGTCCGTGTTTTCAAATCCAAGAATGTAGCATGGGCGCCTGCCCGCCCTGTCTGGAACCAGTATATGTACAACGCCGTCAATGTTACCGATTCCTTAACCATTCCCAAATACCAACTCAATCCGGCCACGATTTTGCCCGGCGCTGATAAAGTCATGGGAATGGTCAATGGTATTAGCGACGATGTGCGACCTTACAACGGATTCCGGATGCAACAAACGACTATCAATCAATATGGAGTGCCGTTTTATTCGGCGCCCGACGTCGATTTTGCTTTCACATCCTCTTCCTCTTACACGATTGGAAAGAATTTGGTCGGCGACAGTATTCGGATTACTTTTGATATTACCAATAACGGGGACGCGCCGACGGTAGCGCCGTTTTCCATCGCCCTTTACAAAAACAGTATCAGTCCGGCCAATCGCATTGATTCCCTCAAATACAATTTCCCGATTGCCGTAGGAGATACGGTGCGGAATATTACATTGCATTTTCTCACTGCAATATCAACTCAAGCGGATTTTGAAGGTGTCATTGTCAGTCTGAATGACGATGGAAGCGGCGCCGGCCAGCCGGAATGTGATACGCATAACAATAAGATTGATATTCCTTTTTATAATGATTATTACGGATTGCCGTATTCCAACACTCCGGTAGCCACGGTATTCGATGTTTTGAAAAATGATGTGGAGAATACAGGGGCTACACTGTTGAATATCACAGCTACTCCTACATCATCGGCAGGTTCTACTGTTTCAATTATTACTGCTGCTACTGCCGGTAGAGATTCGTTAATTTATACGCCTCCGGTCGGATTTTTGGGAATTGATACGCTTTCTTATTTAACTACGGGAGAATCTTCATCCGGACCGGTTAATACTCAAGCCCGTATCTGTATCTATGTCTTTGAAGGCTCCACCAGCATCTGTCCGGGAGAAACAGATGTAAAAATCCGAATCGTTGATACCCAAAATGATACGGAAGTGAACTGGTTTTACCCGAATACGACCACGAGTGCGAATGATTTAGTATTGCCCCTGGCTACACCGGTTCATTTGTGGGCGGAAGTAACGTTTAATGTCTCTAAAATACCGGTTGCGGCCTACAATAATCATTCCTACAACCCTAACGACAGTATTCCGGTGGATTACCGGTTGACTATTGTTCCCCCGCTGATGTATTGGAAATCGGTTGCCAGCGATAATAACTGGAACAATCCGGACAACTGGGCTTTGGATGCCACAGGCACACCGGCCAATGATGTTCCTGCACCTTGTACAACGGTACATATTCCGGGTAATGCGAATTACTATCCGGTTTTAGATGATATACATACGATTCGTACATACAAATACGAGGAACCGGTTTGCGACAGCATTATTTTCCATTTTGGTGGCGAGGTGGCGCAACTGAATTATCTGACTTATACGAAGGCTTTTGTGCAGTACAATGTCGGTTATTATGGTGAGCCTGCCAATTATAACGCTGCACCGGAAAACGGAGACAATCTTTCCGCTACTCCGATGAATCGCAGCCAGTGGTACGGCTTGTCTATTCCTCTGAAAAAAGTGGCTACGGGCGACTTTGCTTTTGGTGGGAAACCGTTTACCTGGCAGATGAATTTTATCTGTAAACCGGCCGATAATAACCCTGACACATGGACGGGTAATTTTACGGTTCCGTTTAACACGAATGGTATTGAGTTGGATAATCAATTTGCGTATTCCTATGCTTTTTGGGCCAATGGCCAAGCGAGCGGTATCGGCAGTGACGGCACAGATGCCACTTATCGCTACCAGGAAGGTTTGCAAAACACGAAAGGGATTATCGAGTTGCCGTATTTTGAAAACGATGAAATCAGCGGTTATCACCGCGAGCATACCTACGACCGGATTACGCATGTAAGTGAGTTCAAATATTTCATCTATAATCAACCGAGCCTCCCATTTTATGGCGGATTGGAGCCAGGAACGATTCATCGCGGGAACAAACGATATAATACAGAGGCTTATGATGCTTACCGGTTTATTTTTGATGAAAACATTAGTCAAGTGCCGAATGACAGAGCCGTCGGCATTGCCGGCTTGGATGCCTTCAAAATACGGGTGCCGGGCAGTTCCAAAATCATGATTGGCAATCCGTATTTGTCTTCCTTGGATTTTGCCGAATTTTGGACGGCAAACGAAGACAGCATCAGCGATTTGTATTATTTGTTTGAGGATGAAGCGTTTGTGGTTCATCAAAATGATACGATCGCTGCCTTGCAAGGATTTTTCATTGAGACGACGGCGTTGGCCGATTCGGTGGATTTGTATTTTCCGTTTGAGACGGTGTCGGTAACGCGGGCAATCAGCTCAAGTCATGATAATTACTTTAAAGCCTTTAAAGGCTTTAATGAAGACGACCGGATAACCGTAACCGCCACAAGCAATGGCAAAAGCAACCAAGCAAGGTTAAACCTCAGCCAGGA
>BNTW01000153.1 GCA_025996895.1 Bacteroidia bacterium
GGCGCTAAAGATAAATGCAATGCCTTGCAAAAGAAGAAAATTTGTGTGGCACCCGGAGAGACCTCCGGAAAGTATGCCTTCTGAAAATCAGTCGGTTAGCAGCGGTTGATACGCAATGTGGGTTAAGCACCAGCGTATCCTTGACTGCCGAACTGCCTGCTATTGATACTTTAGCGCAGGGAGTGCCGGAGAGAATATTCAACTCGTTATTAACCGTTACGGTGCGGCCGGCGGTGATAGTCAGATTGCCGTAAAAACTTAATGTATCAGTTTCTACCAAACCATTGATTCGGTGATTGCTTTGAACACCTGTCAGACTCATTTTTTCAAAATAAATACTTGCACTGTTTATAAGATTTATACCTAACACATAGGTATTGGTTATGCTCTTAAATCTTACCGGACAAGAGTTGGTAAGAGTATGATTTGGATAACCGGAAGTAAGGGAGGCATTATCGGAAATAAAATTATCACAATTAACAATAGTAATGTACGTGCCAGTCCCACTCCTTATTACGGATGTGGATAAATCTATATAATCTGTTGCCGATTGAGTGATATATAGTGATTCTCCGGAAGTAATATTAGATCCATGCGTATAAAAATCACCACCGGTAAAAGTGAAAACACTACCTGCCGATATCGCTTCTTTCAAATCGAAGCGACCCGTACCGGAAATATTTACCGTAGTACTTGTAAAAGTTACTCCATTGGCTTCGATAAACTGACTATAAGGATCTGTTTTTTCACCTGTAAAATTGACAATACCGCTGTTGGCCGACCAAATCAAGCCTGAAGCCAGCGTGAGAGAGCCGGAAAGGTTTAATGTATTTCCATTTAATTTGAAAACCGGCGTTTGAGCACCTGCTTCCGGTTTCCAAAACATAGAGACGATATTGAGGGGCGTAATATCTACATCAACCGTTTGGTTGGTTGTGCTGAAACTGCCTGCATCGAAATAAACGGTATCCAAGCGGTTGGGAATACAGTTGAGAGGATTGTCGTTTATGCCCGAAGTCAAACTCCAATGGCTTGGATCCGACCAACTGCCGGATCCATTCGTACTTCCCGGAATCCAATAAAAAGCACGTGGAGAAGCTGCTTCAAAATTTATATTCGTATTGCCGCCTCCATCCATACCGCCCGGAACACCCAACTGCGTAGCGTGCCGGTAATTTACGTTGGTAATGGTTGCACCCGGAATGGAGAGCGAATCCGAACTCGCATTGAGAATAATACCGGTATTATTTGAAGCATTCACTCCACTGAGTGTCAAACCAATACAACTACTTGTGTTGGAAATGATGGTGTCATTGACCGTTACCGTCCGTCCATCTGTTTGAGCAGCAAGTGTACCTGCATAGCTTGGCAAAAGATACGTTTTATTTGGCGCCAAAATTAAAGTATTGACGGTAAAACCTCGATTTCCCATCGTGCCGTTGTTTAAAAACGTGAGTGTGTCGATGATGTTATTTACTCTGTCGAATTGAAGATTGTTCGTCAGTGCATTCGTGAAAGTAATCCGGTTGAAAGTGAATGTGTCGGTAGTCTGTAAGGTTTGAGTAGAAATGATGTTCTGCCCTAATATAGATGGCTCTAATATAAAATGAGAATCCGAAAAATCATAAGCTGTCATAGCTGTCTTATTCAAGGTAAGTGCTTGTGCATAAGCAATCGGAATCTGACCAGGTTGAGCACATCGTATTTCCGATCCTTTGAGGTCTAACGTGCGGACAGCTCCGGCCGGAAAAGCCAAATTGGAAGCAAACCGTCCGACTACCAGCTTTTTATTATTAGCAATCAATTCACCGGCCGTATGATAAAAAAACATCCGGTTAGCCATGATAAAATCGCTTACCAACTCATAAGAAGTTCCCTGATTGGAAAAAAAGACCCGATTGGTATATATCGAGTCGTTTCCCGAATTGACGGTATAGGAACCGGGGGCTTTCCCTATAAAATATAAAACAGGATTCACCCGCTTTGCACCCGAAAAATCGGCATTGCCTTTAATCGAAAGCGATACGCCGGACGAATCAGCCAATGTTCCGTTTTTGTTTGCGTCTGTCCAAGTGATATTATTGCAGGCCGTCGAAGTAGTCATGATAACTTTATAGGCCGATCCGCCATTGTCATTAAAAATACATTGTCGATTGCCGTCGGGGCACAAGTGGCCGGCGTTCCGGCAAAACTACCGATCGCCCAATTAGCAGGAACATTCCATTGTCCCGTTCCGCCAATCCAGTAAAAATCCTGCGGCGTTTCCGGCGTCCAGACCACCTTGCCCGAATTTTGTCCGCCGTCGTCTCCTTCGGAAGCCGTTACGGTTGCACCGGTCGTATCAAAATTGATATTTTTATAAGTCAAATTAGCGGTGGTAAGCGGATCGCCCGTAGCCTTGAAAGTAAGTGCACCGTAACCGGCCAGAGAGCTTTGCTGAGCGCAATTCGTAGGAATAATCTTTATACCTTTTACGTTCAATAAACAAGACAGTAAAGGATTATAAATGTTTGCATTGACCGTTATATTACTTGCCCTTTGCAAGGTTAGCGTATCGGAAATGGTGATGGAACTATATGTAAATTCTTGATTATATGCTCCGCCTTTCAAAAAACTTAATGCAGGAGTATTTACAATTAAATTATCAATAGAAAATACACAGGTAGGATTAATCGGTACTATTGTAGTGGCTGTCGCATGATTGAGTGTTAGGGATTTGAATTGAACATTGAGGTCGGTCTCAATAGTAGCGTTATTGCTCACTATATCGCAATTGTAAATGCCCGTACAAAAACGACTTGTACCGGTTGGTTTGGTCAAAGTGAGTATTGTGCCGATTAAATCGACCGGAACTACGGAAAAAATAACTATCGGTACGGTGATGTTTTTTCCATTGCTGTAAAAATCTCCGGCGGTCAAAGTAAAATAGTGACCTCCATAAGTTGAAGCGATCAAGTTCAAATCATGATTAACCAATTCAACCTGTGCGCCCGGTTTATTGACAGTAAACCCATCTCCAAATAAAACAGGAGTATCCGTACCCAAGTCGATCGTGGCATTTTTGCTTCCGACCATATTAACATATCCCGTATTATTTGCGGTAACTTGCAATTTTCCATTCGATTGAATGTTTCCGTAAACGTTAATAGTAAATCTAAATTCAAAATTCGCATCCGCTTCAAAAAACAAAGTATCCATTTGTGCTACCGCCGTTGAAGTAAGTGTGCGGTTAGCTGTCAAAGCCGATGTAAAATGCACATTATCCGAAGAAGTGGGATAGTTAGTCGGTTTAGAAGGCAATACAGTACCGGTCAGCCCAATTTCTGCCGGATCGGTTACCCAATTAGCGGTATTGGTGAAGTTCATATCTACCGGATTGGTACGCCAGTAAAAATCAGTAGCCACACTCGGCAAAGTAAAGAGGCCGAGAAGGAAAATAATGAATGTAAATTTAGTTGTTCGCATGTTTATTTGAGTTATGAGTTATGAATTATAAGTTATGAGTTGAAGAAAACCCCACCCCAACCCTCCCCTGAAGGGGAGGGAGTGGCAGCGCACA
>BNTW01000154.1 GCA_025996895.1 Bacteroidia bacterium
TTCCACCACCAACGTACAAAAGGGCGGGCAGTAACCGGCGGGTTACGAAACGACTTGAACAGCATGTCGATGTCTGTTCTTTTTGCGCTTTCTTGCAAAGGAGAAGAATAGACGCGCATAAACGGGAACGCAGCCGTAAGAAGCACGCTTGATTTGAGGAACCTCCGTCGGGAGGTTGAAAAATGTGAATCTTTCATTGTGAATAATTTATTTTTTAATCCCTAACTCCGCTATGTTTTAGGTAGTATATTGCATAATATGTTTATTTACACAGACATAACAAAAATATAGACTACCTATTGTTAGGGTGCTTACAAAACGTATAACACATTTAATATCAATTATATAATCCGATAGACTACCTAAATTGAGCGAAGTTAGGGTTTAATATTAATAAACTCGCCTATTCAAGGGTAAAAGTAAATTCATCATACGGTTTTGTTCGCCATGCAAACTGTTGAGTGGTTGGCGAAGCCGCAAACAGTGGGGAAAATGTTTTTACCTTGACCGTTTTTCCGTCGGGTAAAAATTCGAGTATCCGCAGCCAACCGTCGCCGCCGTTTCCACTCCAGCCACCGCCAAGCGCCTGTGCATTGAAGACCATTTGTTGCACTTTCTTACCTCCCGCGTTTGTATCGGTACGAAAACTCACATGTCCTTTCTCGTCATCGGCCATCGCGATATGTCCGGCAAACACCATTTGTATGTTTTTAGAGGGTTGAACCAATTTTTTCCAGACGTCGGCTCCCCAATTGGGTCCGGCGAGCAGGTATCCTTCCTTTTCGATATGCTCTCCCAACGGGTCCATGTAAGAATGGGTAAGCAGGATTACCGTATGGTTTTCATATTTTTTTTCCTCAATGGTTTTCTTTGCCCAGGCAAGTGTTTCGTCTCTCGGCGCAAATTCCAGTACCACCACCAGGTATTTTTTCCCTTGAGGGCTTACAAACTCAAAAGATGCATTCGTTAATGTGGGCATCTCATCTGCGTTCAGCCCGACATCTTTCAGTGATTTTTGATTCAACGGGTTCTTATCTACCGGAAAATACCTGTCAAAATTGGTCTTCCGGTTTTCCGCAGATTCGTATCCGTAATCATGATTTCCGGCAGCAAGGATGTAGGGTACTTTTCCATCCAAACGGTTAAATGCCTTGGATATAAATTCCCATTGCGATTTGCTCGGTAGATTGCCATAGATACCGGCGGGATTCAGATATTCATTTTGATTTACCAAATCGCCTGTGCACAAGACCATGCCGATATGCAACGGTTCAATGTTCCTGGCAATCCATGCAGTCATCAGTTCGAACAACGGCTGGTTGTAATCAAAACTGATATACATTTGCGGGTCAGGCAACAGGACCATCGTCCATGAAGCGGGGTCACTTAATTTCGGTTCGCTAAACTTCGTCTGCTGCGCCGAAAGAGTGCCGACTGTCAGTAACAGGAATACTGCTACAATACTTTTTTTCAAAAAACAAGTTTTCATATTATTTTTATTTAATTGTTATTACAATAATTTTACAGGACCCACCACACCCATCGGATACCAGTTTTGCCCTGTCGTCCATGCATTATCAATATTGTCTTGGGGGGTCGATTTGAAATAATTGCCCAAGGTGGTGGTAACTTTAATTTGAATCGTTTTTTTACCTGCCTTTGCCAGATGTTCGGGGATACGGTACAAATGCCGTCCATACCAGTGACAACCTAATTTTTCGCCATTCAGCACGACTTCCGAAATGCCATAGACTTTTCCTAAATCCAACCAATTGTACGATTCCGAACTGTCAATGGTTTGTTCATACAACAAGTGACCGGCAAAAGAACGGGTTGTTTCGTCTGTTGACAAATCCGACAAGGCGGTAATGTTCCGTTTTTGCGTAGTCCCGTTAATATGTTCC
The DNA here is from genome assembly GCA_025996895.1 of Bacteroidia bacterium. Lineage (GTDB taxonomy): Bacteria > Bacteroidota > Bacteroidia > Bacteroidales > Azobacteroidaceae > Azobacteroides. Next base: position 1,905 of record BNTW01000154.1, read on the forward strand.
ATGCTCAGATGCCATTTTTGCAGTTCTGTGCCCTGTGTTTCGGCGGGGAGTAGAGGCGCCGGCGTGTCTTCGGCAGTTGTATCGAATACGATCAGTTGCGAAGTGGCCGGTGGTAAATCTAAAGTTAAGGTGTTGCCAACAGCAGCCGGATAGAGGCAACGTTCGCCGGTTTCGATATCCCACAACCAGGCTCGCCCTTTTGATTCGGGGAAAACGGTTTTCAATACGAACCGCTTGTCGGCGTTGCAATTGCTTACAAAGAAAATATCCTTGTCTTTTGTCTTTTGGCGTATCTGGTTGACATACAAGTTGGGCTGGTCGATTTCCATATAAGGTTTGATGCCGCATTTTTGCTGTACGCCTTTAAACCAGGCAATCAAATCGTCGCCGGGCGCTTCCACGGTAAATACCCGTGACGCATGCATACGTTTTAGGGCGCTAATCGTCTGCGCCACTTTCCGGTCGTTCTTTTTGTAATCTTTCAGGCCGGGTGATTTATAAGGTTCTTTTCCTACAAAAATCAGTTTTCCTCCTTTTTTCACGAAATTAGCCAGTTTCTCAGCCGTTGCGGGCATGATGGATTCCACTTCCACCAGGATAAGGGTATGGTATTTTCTGCTGTTATAGGTCAGGAAGCCGTTTTCTACAACACTTTGCCGGATGATGAATTCGCTTGTATAGTCGCAACTGTTCCCATTTTTGTGGATGCTGTCCCACACACTGTATTGGTATTTCGGATGCTGCGCGGGGAACGGTTCGCGTTGCGTACCATAGAGCGCCCACATATCGGCAAGCGGATGCATCACGGCTATGTCGGCAAAGGCTTCACTCTCCTGCAGTACAAGAGAAAGGCGGGTTTTGTAAGCCGTGAATAATTTGAACCAGGGCCACCAGAGGTTGCGTTCGCTGAGGAACGAGCCATAGCGAACCCATCCGGGAAACGGCACTTCCAACGGACTATAGTTGAAGCCATGAAGTATGGAATGATTCACACCGGATAGATTGCTCATGTCGCCCGTGAGTTTCAAACGCTCCAATGTCGCGTTGAAAAAAGTGCTGCCATTGGTGAGTTCTTCACAACTGATAATCTTCTTACCGGTATAGTGAGCGGCGGACGCTACATATTTGTTGATACCGCAATTTCCGAAGTCTTCCCATGATTCACACTCTGGAATGTCGATTAAAAGCGAGGCATCTAATGGATGAAACTCGCGCCCATAAGCCTGTACTCTTGATTTTAGACCATGCCGGTGACACCATTCATTATAGGTACCCAAAAAACGCTCGTTCATCAGATCCACGCAAGTGGTGAAAAAATCGTAACGAACGCGGTCTATCTCCTCTTTGGCTGTCCCGTCCAATTGCGTAATTTCGCCTCCTTTAATAGGTTTTCCCATGTGCCCGACTCTAACCAAAATGAAAGGCAGGTAAGGCAAGACATCGTATCCTTTACGTCGTTTAAATTCTGCTAAAAGGTCATTACACCAGTTGGCGCCTTCTAATTCCATGCTGTCGCAAAACATAGACCGGAAGCCGGTTATGCCGGTTAATTTCGGCAAAAGGTTGTCGGAAATACGATTGAGAAAATTCCGTACGACGGTCTTGTCATAGTGATTCAATACCGGTCCG
>BNTW01000155.1 GCA_025996895.1 Bacteroidia bacterium
AGAAAAGCTTCTGAAGAATTTATGCAAACAATGCCTGTTGATTTTAATGATTTTTTACCGAAATGGAACTATAAATTTACTGCTTAAAAATCAAAACTATTATAAGTTATTTATTTTTCGTTACTTAATGCCCTTTGGCTGCCTTCGGGATTACCCAAACCTGCCACGCGGTCGTGGCGGGTGTTAAACATCAGGTTTTTGAAGCGGTGGCTTTCATCGACAAAAATATGGTCAATGCCCATCAGTTTGAAATCCACAATGTCGTCCGTGCGGTTTTTGATTTGCTCGGTCAGCACCTTGATTTTGACTTCGAGGTTTTCCTTTCGAGTTTCAACGCCTTTGAGCATTTTTCTTGATATTTCCTTACCCTGTTCGCGCAATACCTGCAAATTCTCATCAACGCTTTCCAGTTCTTTTTCCAGAATTTGCTTTTGGATTTCAGGCGATTGGGGTATTTTCCCGAATTGGTCGTGTGTTAAAATCACTGCGTCCCAACTGTTGTTTTTTATGTCGTTGAAAATCTTTTGGCGGTTTTTCGGGGTAAAGTCTTCCTTGCCCGGATAGAGTATTTTTGCATCGGGATAGGCTTTCCGGAATGTGGCGGCGATTTCGTGAACGTTGGCTTTCAGTCCAATTATCATCGGCTTGTTGGCAAGTCCCAAACGCTTCATTTCATACGCCCCGCAGCACATTATCAGGGTTTTGCCTGCCCCCACCTCGTGGTCGCATATCCCGCCGTTATTCATTTTCAACATCCATATCGCATCTTTCTGGCTTTGGTACAAATCGGGAATACCCAAACAAGAAAATATCAAGGACAACAAACAAGACGGAATGCCTTTTAAGAGAATTAGAAAAGAATAATTGAATCTAAAAATATTTCTGACATTTGTATTGATATTTTTCGTATCTTTGCACTCCTAAATATATATACGACGATGGACTTAAATAAACATATTGTAGACCAGCGAATCAGGAAAATTGTTGCAGACAATCCTGATAAATTTGCAAATGAAAATGACGACAAAAAAAAGTTGTCAAAGGCATTTGTATGCTTATCTGTGGCATCTTATTTAGATATTGAATTGGAAGAAGCATTTGACCTTATTACAGAAGGTGGTAATGATGCGGGTGTTGATGCTATTTATATCGGTGATATTGATGATAATGATTTTTCCGTCATTATCTTTCAAGGGAAGTATTCTTTCAAATTAGACATCGACAGTAATTTTCCTGCAAATTCCGTACAACGGGTTATTGGCAGTATTGGTGCGATATTTGACCCAAGCAAGCCTATTGAAATGAACGAAGATTTAATGCCAAAAGTAGAAGATATTCGTTCTTTAATCGCCGATGGTTATATCCCTAATATTCGCTGTATATTTACTAATAATGGATTAAAATGGAATAATGATGGCGAAAATCATATTATAAATTCAGGTTTTCCGGAGAATCAGGTCAAATTTGAATATTATAATCATAAAAACATAGTTGATTCTTTACAGTCAAAAAAAGGAATTAACGAAACATTACAATTATCTGGTAAAAGCATTCACGAAGATTTTAATTTTAAGCGTGTCTTAGTTGGAAAAATAAATGTAGTTGAATTGTCCAATCTATTTGATAAACACGGTGATAACTTATTAGACCAAAATATAAGAAAATATTTAGGAATGAGTACAAATCGAGTAAATACTGCAATAAAAGAAACTTTGTTAAGTGATAAACGAGAAAACTTTTATTTTTACAACAATGGTATTACTATGATTTGCAGTAAATTTTCGTACAACGGTTTACAAGCAGATAATTGGATTGTGAAAGTAGATGATTTGCAAATAATTAATGGAGGCCAATCTTGTAAAACCATATTATATACAGTAAAAAACAATCCTGATATTGACTATTCAAATGCTTATGTATTAGTTCGATTATATGAACTATCTGGCGAAGGTATGGACTCGTTGATTACAGATGTAACTATTGCCACAAACAGCCAAAATCCTGTTGATTTACGAGATTTACGAGCAAATGACGATTTGCAAAAAAGATTAGAAACTGCCGTTAAAGAATTGGGATATTTTTACAAAAGGAAAAAAGATAATACAATTTCTTCAAGAGATACTACTGTTTTATCTTCTGTGGCTGCAGAATCAATATATTCTGTTTGGAAAAAGAAGCCGTATCAAGCAAAATTTAAAAAAAATGAGTTATTCGGCACTTTTTATCAAGATGTTTTCAATAATATAAATGCGGCACAACTTATTATTTCAGTTTTGATTTACCGTTTCTGTGACACTCAAAGAAAAAAAACTGCATTACGAGATGCCTATCCACATATTCCTTACAGCAATTACTTTATGGCAATGATTATCGGGAATTTATTACTCGTAGATTTAAATCTCACATTGGATAAATTGATTCATACTGAATTTGAAAATGTAAAAACTTATTTTGAAACAAATAAGGATAATCTTTTTGAAAGAGCAAACGAAAAATTGGTAAATGCCTTAACGCAATTATATCCAGCACCTAATGGATACGACACTATTGACAAAAGGCGATTGTCTGCTACTTTCAGGCGTGGTGATTTGATGTCGTATTTGTCATAAACTACACCTACTTACATTCTATTGAAAATAAAGATGAGCTGCGAAGTAATAAAAGCCTGTATGCCGCCCTCACGCAGTACATCCAGCCCTTTCATAAAGAAATAGTTGTGAATTGTCCGGCTTGCCTGCCGCAGTGTGGGGTCTTTGCTGTTGGAAAAAGCGGTGTCGAAAACCGAAACATCACCAAGGGGAATGTTTGACGAAACAATGTCGAATTGATTGTCGGGGCGATTTTAGATTTCTTCAAAGCCGCGAATATGCACCTTGTCTTCGGGGCGCAGGTGTGAAAGGATTTTGCCTGTCAATAAATCCTTTTCAAAACAGACGGTTTCCATTGTCGGAAAAGAAGTTTTGAAATTTTCCGCAAATGCGCCGTTACCAGCCGAAGGGTCAAGAAAACGCGCGGGAGTTACGCCGTTTTCGTTCAGGGTGTCGGAAATGGTTTTGATAATTTCGGGCGGGGTATAAAACGCTGTCAGTACAGAATTTTTCAGGCTGCCATAGTAACGTTTATACTCCTGTTCGTCCTTGCTGTTTTCGCGGATTACGCGGTGCAAGTCCGCAACCATCGGGAACATATCCATTTCCGATTTTGTCCAATACGCTTTATCCAATTCGTTTTGCGCGGGATTGAGAACGCATTTTATCCCGCCAAAGCCGCTGTATTGCTGCAATAGGACACGTTCTGCATCGGTGGCGTTGCGCTTTTCCCTGTCGAGCGTAAAGGCGATTTTAATCGCCTTGATATTGGTATGCAAATGTGCTTTCTTATTGTATGCCATATTCGTCAAGATACAGGGCGATTGCGCCGGTTAATTCGTTGTAGAGCAAGTCATATTCGGGCGAATACGCGAAATCATCAGAGAGAGGGTATTGGGCAAAAATATCTTCACATTCGGGC
>BNTW01000156.1 GCA_025996895.1 Bacteroidia bacterium
AGGAAGAAAAAGTCAAGCAGCGAATCAGCCGGAACTGAAAAAGGCATTAGAATCTTTGGTTGAACCGACGACAAGTGGCGACCCACAGTCTGCCCTGAAATGGACAATTAAAAGTTGCCGCACTTTGGCAGAAGAATTAAAGAATCAGGGCTTTAAAGCAGGTAAGACTACCGTAGCCAATCTGTTGTCCGAATTAGGGTATAGTTTGCAATCCAATCAAAAAGGACTTGAAGGAGAAAGCCATATTGACAGAAATGCACAATTCGAGTTTATTAATAGACGGGCTGTAACCTACCTCAACCAAGCACTCCCTGTCATATCGGTGGACACAAAGAAAAAAGAGAACATCGGAAACTTTAAAAATGCAGGTCAGGAATATCGGCATAAGCACGATGCCAGGAAAGTAAACGGGCACGATTTTGCGACTGAAAAAGCCTCGCCTTATGGTATTTATGATATTGCAAAAAATGAAGGTTTTGTCAATGTTCCATGTGGGCTACAAATTCTGCGTTTTGTTCGGGTGGAATTACCCAGCCAGCTACTTTCCAAGGCTTAAGTTCGTTTTTTTTAATACGTTGCCAACCGACACGTATGAAATTGAGTCAATATACTGTAATTCAACCATTTTATCTGCCAGCAGTCGCAAAGACCATTTGGCAAAACCTTTCGGTGGCTCACTACAGGCTATCGAAATTATTTTTGCCTCCATATCTCCGTCTATCTTTTTTTCATAGATACGACTGCCTTTATCGCGTTCCAAAGCGGCAGACATTCCCTTTTCTACCAACTTTTTCTTGATGCGATCGATTGTGCGCATATTGATTTTTAACACTTCACAAATGCGTTCATTGGTCATTTTTCCCAAACTAAACCCTCCTTCATCTACATTGAGCAAAACATAGGCTGCCCGGTAGGTTTGTGTACTGTGAGAGCCCTTGTTTACTATTTTCTGAAGCTCCAAAACTTCTTCTTTTGTTAATTTTATACGATACTTTGCCATAAGTCTTTTTTGCGGCAAAGATACAAAATATTTACGGCATATCAAAATTAACTAAACGCTAGGTCGGAAGTATCTCTTGAAAATTGTAGGGGAACTAGTTGATCCTCAGACAGTTATTACAGGTGTTGCTATTTGGTCTGAAGTGGAGCGTGGGTTTCCTAATGGTTATCCCAATCTTTTAAATTGGGTGAATGCACTGTGGGCTCCTAGTAGTTTGCCAGGTCGCTATACGATTTATGGGGAAGGACAAGTATGGTATGATGTGTCTTATATTTCGGATCCGTGGATTGGAGTGGATCAAGTTGCGACTACAGGAAGTCCACATTTAACAATTTTTGGTGGAACGATTACTGCCCAAAATGTTGTTAATTTGAAATTAAGTAGTATCTTTGCAGGGTCAAATAATGTTAAACAGCTTTACAAAGATGAAACTCTAATTTCTTCGGCTAGTCTTGATCTTACAATTCAAGAGACGGGTCATTATGCACTTCTCACTAACAGTGGTCTTATCTCTTCAAGTGAAATTATTTATTTTGATGTGGTTATTACTGGTTCTACTACTCCTACAGTGACTAATGTTGCAGTCTCTCCTCCATCAACTTCGGTTGAAAAAGGTCAGACGAAACAATTCACTGCTCAGGTGACTGGGACTAATAACCCTGCTACAACGGTAAATTGGACTGTAGAAGGAGCTACGGATTCTAATATCAGTACTTCAGGGTTCTTGAGCGTTGGCAGTAGTGAAACAGCTTCAACACTTACGGTGCGAGCTACTTCAACGGTAGATCCTTCGAAAAGTGGTACAGCAAGTGTTATTGTCGGCTCGCCACCACCGGTAATTAACTACTACACTGTAACCGCCCATACCGACCCACCCGAAGCCCCTGCCGTCACTATCTATGAATACATAGATGAGAGCTGGAACACAACAATAAGCGATGGCACATTTGAAGAAGGACAATACTGCTTAGTAAAAACATCGGTTTACAGTATATACTATACTCGGTTATAAATTGAGTTATCATACAATTGAAAATTGAGAGATAATTGAGTATCTAACTCATTTTTGTTCTCTTTATTTTTCGTTTTCATAAGAGAACGGTTTATTGCTTCTGTAAACTCCGCCACCTTACTATAATACTTGCAATTAAGACAGTCCTTTTTTGTCCATTTCCACAATCGTTCGATAATATTCAGATTTGGACTGTACGAAGGCAAAAACAACAATTCAATTTCTAATGATTTTGCTTTTTCAATCACATAATTACAGTGCTGATACCTTGCATTGTCCAACACAATCGTAATCGGAACAGTGCATCCTGAATGCTTGGCCGCTATCAGTTCCAGCAGTTCACAAACACTCAAAGCGTTGATATATGTTGTGTTGCAAACTGTAACCAAGTCGTGTGAGATAGCATCAATAGCTCCTAAAACATTGTATCTGTTACGCCCGGAAGGAGTTGGAACAAAAATTCTTGTCAAACTCCACAAACAAGCCACAAATGCACCATAGACAAAATGTACTGCATCGGCAAAATATACAACTCGATTGTTGGCTCCGGCTTCTTCCAAAAGTGGCTCTAACTTTTGCTCCAAAAAGTTTCTCTGTTCGTTTTTTTTTCCTCTGTCAATGCCTTTGATGGAACCGTTCCAACTCGTCTAAATCTAAATCCTTTGTCTTTCAGAAACTTGCGAACTTGTGTTTCGCCGCGTTTTATTCCCGTTAATGCTTCAATTTTTGCTGCCGCCTCGGATATGGATTGAGGCGGATTCTCTGCAAGATACTTCTCAATGGCAGTCGAAAATGCCTTTAAATCACTTTCCGGTTGATTGAAATTTATTTCGTTCAATTTTGCCAAGCCGCCTTCATTATACTGTTTGAAAAATGAAAGCAGCGTGTTATTACAAATACCTAATATATTGCATATCATTTTGTTTGGTAAACCACAATCCTTCAACCTAAGGGCATCGTATTTCTGCATAACTCGCGGATGGGGTTGGCTGTACCTGCCTTCAAAAATAACTTGTTTGTCTTCTGTCTTTATGTTTAATTGTATCATGGCGTTTTTTGATGCAAAGATACTATTTATTTCTCATATATAAACCGAGCTTAGTATAGATGATTGGCAACAAATAGGTTGGACAGTCAATGGCGACACCATTAACGATGCTTATGGTTATTATCACACGGGAAACTACTCTTTTATCGTAACCGCCGACACCGAAGTAATTGCTCATTTCACACGGACAACCGACATTCCCGACCTGTCCTCTGCCCCGCCGATAGCGCGCGTAGTTGTTTACGACCTTGCAGGAAAAAAAATAATCGAAAAACAGGGCGATACCACAGCCGGGGAAGTATCGGCACTCCCTGCCGGAATATCAGAACTCCAGACCTGCGAAATTAGACTTCATTATCAATCAAATAGTTAGCAAATCAGTACCCATAAAAGAAAATGTCGTATATTTGCAAAAAAACGGATATATTATGCAGACCCAACTACCCTTT
>BNTW01000157.1 GCA_025996895.1 Bacteroidia bacterium
TCCGACAAATACAAATCAAGAACACGCTCATATTTCCCAAGAATGTGTTTCTTGGATAATGGGAGAACTTGTACCTCAACATTTTGTCTTGGACGGTATCAATGATTCATGGAATAAAGGCGAGGTGCATTCACTTATAATTATTTTATGTGAATTTTTACATAAAAGGGGCGTTACTGTTGAATACACCCGCAAACTGGCTCATACACTTGCTATTTTATCCTGTCTATTTGTAACGAGTTGTCTTTCTTCCCATTGGTATGTTTTAGGATTAATAATGATAACATTTTCGATACTTTATATTATATTGGACACAGGAAGCATTTATTTGTTTCTATCAACTCTGTAAACAGGAAAACTTGCGGTGCCTATTTGCTTCCGGTTGCCATTGGATTGGTTTACTTTATATCTCAGTATCTGCAAAATGAAATGTTTTTCGTTTTACCCCTTATTATCTTGGCAATAAGTGATTCTTTAGCCTGCGTTTTGGGTGGAAAATACAAGTCTAAAATATTAATGACAAATAAAACCATTATGGGAACTGTTGTGTTTTTTCTGTCAACGCTGATTATCAGTTGTTTTCTGTTGTGGTCTCCACTAATGGAAATCAAATCTATCTGCATTGCTTTGGGATTATCCGTTGTTACTACCGGAGTAGAATTAATATCGCCGAATGGAAGCGACAATTTAACCATACCTCTGTCGGTTATTGTTTCGTTATTGCTACTGAATCCTGTGTAGTTGTGCTTCATTTGTTTTGAAGCGGATAATTGCCATTATTGATAATCGCATGTGGTGGACAAAAGCGGTTGAATTGTTCGGCAAGAGTGTTTTTTATTTTGTTTGGTCAAAGATGTATCACGTGGGTTTAGCAAACCAAGTCTCAATACAAAAGAAGAAAAATATTGCCGCTTTGCGGCAATAAAAAAGGGGGGGCATTTTGCGGCTTTGCCGCAAGGGAAAAAATAACTGCCGCAAAGCGGCAGAAAAAGGGGCAAAAAATATTCGCGGCAAAGTCGCGATAAAAAAGAACTTAACAGTATGGTCGCTTTTGGTTTTGCATTGTTAGTTGGCTACTGTTGTGTTTCCCTTCCTGCCGGCAACGAGCGGTTTTCGTTCCGGCGAAACGAAAAAGGATTTTTTTCGTGCACTTAATTCAAATTTTATAATCGTTAAATTTTATCTGTCGTATTCTTTCTGTCAATTCCTGCAACCGTTCTGTTAATTCGGCAAATGTCTTTTTTGAATCGTCATAGATAAAACTTCGCTGCAATTGCCTGTAATCGTTTTCCCATTCTTTAAGCAGTCTGTCAGGCGGGCAAACTTGTATTTTATCGGGGTAATGCGTTTGATAATCAATACCCTGAATATTATTAAACTTTTCGCGGTGCTTGATAATCGTTTTGTATAAATCTGTATCCTCTAACGCCGATTGAGCGAATGAAGTATCCATCATTTTTTCCAAATCATACAAATGTCTTGACATTCTTGTTGTGCGCGGATGTTTTTTTTGATATTCTTCATGCAATAAAAACAGTTTCTCTAAAAAAGTACGTTCCGGTAAAACTGTTCTGAACGAGCATTTTATTTTGTTATCAATGTCGGGATATGCGGAATGTACAAGTGTTGTGATTTCTTTTTCCTGATATGGCTCATTGAGCGACATTGTACTAAATTCTATTTTTACAACAGGTAAAACATAATCAATAATCGTTGCGAGAACACTTCTATATCTCACTTCAATCGTTGCAACCATCGCGCTGCTGTTTTCAGTAACGAGTTTTATTTCATAATCATTTATACCGTTTGATTGTAATGCTTTATCCAGCTCGTCAATCAAAGTTTCTTCTATATAGTGAAACGCTTTTCTGCGGATTGTTGTCCGTTGCTGTGGGGTGTCATCCGGCAAATCAAAAAATGAACGGTTTATTGCCAAATCAATATCTTCACTGAAACGGTTAATCAAACCCCAAGCCTTGCTCAATGATGTCCCACCTTTAAACTGCAAAAAGTCAGCCCACGAAGTTTTTGTCAATACGTTCAAAATTGCACATACCCACCAATCTTTTTCAACTGCCTGCTCTATGATTTTCTTTGCTGTTGCCGTTTGTTGCAACATCACAAGTTTTTCATCACTGTTATATTTTTGCCAATGTCATTTTGTTACTGTTTTTATGATTGGTAAAAGGATTTCCTTAATCCACGCTGGCGACAAATATAAATCGTACATCATCGTAGCCCTCTCGTCTGCATCGCTTTCCGAGACAAGTGCTTTAATTTTCGCTTTAATTTCGTCTGTTACACGATTTTCGCTGAGTTCTTTCAATGCTATGATTATCAGCGGTAAAAGTTTTCCCTTGAATTGAAAGTTTTTTTGCACGGCATTTTTGAAAATGATATTCCGGTTACCGACTTTCACTTTCCGTTTTGCGCCGTTGGTAATATAAACGGCGTTCATTGGGACTTGCGTAGAAAATCCCAGAATATTCAAAGCTGTGTCGCCGGTGGGCATAATTTGCGCTTTATCGCGCTCTGCAATCTTTTGGGCGATTTGGTCTATGGTCGGGTATAATACGCCAAACTGTGTGTTTTTGGGGTTCATATAAATACCGGTTGCCACACGAATAATCACGTCATCGCTCTGCAGGCGCGATAAAGTTCGCGTAACAAGTTCGTCGTTGTTCATATCGGAAAAATCATTGATAGCAAACAATTTGCCAACTTCAATATGACGAACTCTTTCCTTTATTTTTTGCGAAATACTGCTGTTCATAATAGCACATTAAAAAAATGTCCGAAATATTCGGTAAATTTCGGACAAAGATAGGTATTTTTTTCAAATAAAAAAATCCTTTTTCGTTTCGCCGGAACGAAAACCGCTCGTTGAACTAAACCTTCGGTAGCTTCCATCATCTCCCCATCAATTATTGCGACAAATATAATGAAATATATTATATTGCAGGAAGTTTCATTAAAAATATTAGTATATGCCATTCAAAAAAAAGTCATTACACAACGGTATCCCAGGCCAAGGACATGGTGCCGGGATTCAGGGAAGCCTTTTCCCTGTTTGAAGAACGTGTCGTTCTGAACGGACTTAGTCAAGGACTATTCGTTAATTATGGTCGCTGTATTGCTCATGTAGCGTTACATTTCGGGCGAGTTCCGCACGAAATATCCGTCGAAGAAATCAACACTTATTTGTATCTTAAAACTGTTCACGAAAACCTTTGCGAGAGTTATTTCAAGCATACCGTTTTCGGGATGCGGTTTTGGTTTAGACTGTTCGGTAAAGACGAACACGCTCTCAGACTGCCGGTTATCAAAAAGGACAAGAAACTTCCGGAAGTATTGTAGAAAGAAGAGTGCAAGGAACTGTTCAGGGTGCATTTCAAATTGTCGCAAAAACGAACTACCTTTGTCACAATCAAAAAAACTCTATATTATGACAAAAGAAGAATATCTGTCCCTTGCCGCCAGTCGGTATGAGGCATTAGAAAAGTTGCAAG
>BNTW01000158.1 GCA_025996895.1 Bacteroidia bacterium
GCCGATGCTGTGCTGGACAGGATAGTCCATCAATCTTTACGGGTAGAACTCTTTGGTGAATCTTTGAGAAGACGAAAAGCTATCAAAGATAATCAGTATTTATAAACGCTTTTAATTAACAAAAAAAAACGAGGATAATCCGATCTTTTCCTCTTAAAACGAGTTAAATTTACGGTTAGTCTTGGATGGTGTCGGCGAGCCGACACCATCCAAGACTAACCGTAAAAATCATACAAAAAAACAACGAAGAATAACAACAACTTTGAACTTCTTGGAACATTAACTTTACCGGATCATTTTAAATCGGTGGAGGGGGGCAGTTTATGTCGGTTTTTGCAGTCTGACACCAATCGGGTAATATTGGGCAGGCACTTTTACATACTCAAAATGTCCAAGCGGCGTATCGTACTGCTTGTGCAACTTTGTTGTAACCGAACGCATCGTAAAAACTCGTTCGGGAATCAATCCGTAATACGCCAAGGCGGATTCGAGCGAAATGTATGACGGTCCGTATAAATGATTTGCCACAAGTTCGCGTGAGATTTCTTGATTATGAACTTTTGGAGCAACAACATACAAATTACGCTTGCCCCGAATTATAAAGCCCTTTCGCTCCAATTCGGACAGCTTCTTTTTTGGGTCTTTCAAGTTGCCATAGAATGAAACTAAAACATCTTTGTTTACAGGAATAATTCCTAAATCTTTCCATTTCTTCACTAAAATAAGTATGCAATTATTGTTTTGGTTTACGCATATTACAACTGTGAAAAAAAAATAACCACCTTTCAGCGATTTTTTTCCTTTAGTTGCGGGGACCGGACTCGAACCGATGACCTCCAGGTTATGAGCCTGGCGAGCTACCAACTGCTCCACCCCGCGATTTCGACTGCAAAGGTAATTCTTTTTTTTTTAGAAACAAACTTTTTACGACATTCTTTTGTAATCAAGTGTTTTTGTATTAATTTTGCACAAACTTTTAATGAATGTGCATATTGTATGGCTACAGCAATGGCAAAAACCCGGGATAAGCTAATAGAAGTGGCACGACTGCTTTTTGCGCGCACCGGGCTCGAAAATACAACCATGAATGATATTGCGGTCGCTTCCAAAAAAGGACGGCGGACGCTTTATACTTATTTTAAAAGTAAAACCGATATTTATCACGCAGTCATTGAGTCGGAATTGAATTTGCTCTACAAATCGCTAGAAACGGTCGCGAAGAAAGATTTGCCGGCCGGCGAGAAACTGATTGAATTTATCAATATCCGGCTGGAATCTATCCGGAATGTGGTTTTTCGGAACGGAACGCTGAAAGCGGATTTTTTTCGTGATATCTGGCGGGTGGAAAACGTGCGGAGAGATTTTGATACACGTGAAATTTCTACGATTCAATCCATTTTGGACGAAGGAGTGAAGACCGGTGTTTTTGAAATAGAAAATACCTCTTCTATGGCGGCTATTCTGCATTACGCATTCAAAGGATTGGAAGTGCCGTATATTCGCGGCATGATGCGGGGACTTTCCGCTTCCGACACAAGTAATCGGGATAATGTTATTCAACTGCTGTTCAACGGAATAAAAAGAAATAAATTTTAATATAGAAACGACAATGAAATTATTAGAAGGAAAAACGGCAATTATTACAGGCGCGGCGCGCGGTATTGGCAAGTCGATTGCTATTCGTTTTGCCCAAGAAGGCTGTAACATCGCTTTCACCGATTTGGCGATTGACGAAAACGGTGAAGCAACGGCGAAAGAAATTGAAGCGTTGGGCGTGAAAGTGAAAGGCTATGCCTCGAACGCCGCTAATTTTGAAGATACACATAAAGTAATAGAGGAAATCGTAAAAGATTTTGGTCGGGTGGATATTTTAGTAAATAACGCCGGTATCACGCGCGACGGCTTGATGATGCGCATGAGTGAGCAACAATGGGACATGGTGATCAACGTCAATCTGAAATCGGCGTTTAACTTTATCCATGCTTTGACACCGGTGATGATGAAGCAAAAAGCCGGAAGCATTATCAACATGAGTTCCGTAGTTGGCGTACATGGCAATGCCGGACAAGCCAATTATTCGGCTTCCAAAGCCGGTATGATTGGTTTGGCCAAATCGATTGCAAAAGAATTAGGCTCACGCGGTATTCGTGCTAACGCGATTGCACCTGGATTTATCGCGACGGACATGACGCACCAGCTTTCGGACGAAGTACGCGCCGAATGGGAAAAACAAATTCCCTTGCGCCGTGCCGGAACGCCCGATGATGTGGCGAACGCTGCTTTGTTTCTCGCATCCGATTTGTCATCCTACATCACCGGACAAGTCATTCAAATTGATGGCGGAATGAACACATAAATCAGTTATGAACATCATTTATGAGGACAATCATTTAATCGCCGTCAATAAAACCGTTTCGGAGATTGTGCAGGGCGATAAAACAGGCGACACACCGCTTTCGGAAACCCTTAAACAGTGGTTGAAGGAGAAATATGCCAAGCCGGGCAATGTGTTTGTCGGCGTGGCGCACCGGTTAGACCGTCCGGTTTCGGGTTTGGTGCTTTTTGCGAAAACGAGTAAAGCCCTGTCGCGCCTCAACGAGATGTTTCGCGACGGAGAGGTGAAAAAAACGTATTGGGCGATTGTCAAAAATCGTCCTCCACAACCGGAAGGCGAATTGACGCATTATTTGGTACGCAACGAAAAACAAAACAAATCGTATGCTTCGGATACGGAAAAACCAAATTCAAAGAAAGCGGTTTTGTCATACAAACTCATTGCGCAGTCTGACCGGTATTTTTTGCTCGAAGTGGATTTGAAAACCGGCCGGCATCACCAAATTCGTTGTCAGTTGGCGAAAATCGGTTGTCCGATAAAAGGTGACTTGAAATACGATTTTGACCGTTCCAATCCCGATGGTGGCATCAGCCTGCATGCACGAAAAGCGGTTTTCACACATCCGGTTTCCCAAAAAGAAATTGAAATCATCGCCCCGCCCCCCGACGATAAATTCTGGAATTTGTTTCGTAATTCGTAATTCGTAATTAATTATTTCTTTATGGAAAAAATTGTTTTTTCAAAATATTCGGTCGATTTTGCTCGCGCGGCGTGGGAATATTGCGTGCTGATGGAAAAAGCGAAAGAAAGCGATAAAAAAACATTTGTTGATAACCTGACGAAAGTTTTGCCGTTGCTGTATCTCAAAGCGTCGATTATTCCCGAAATCAAGGAAAATTACGACTCGGTGTTGGAAACGAAAGTCGATGAAACGTTTTATTCTCAAGTCGAAACCCAAGTCAGCGGACTGCTGGGCGACGATAATCTGTATTTGGAAACGTTTCACCCCGACATTAAGCTAAGCGATTCGCCGGTTGCCGTTAAAACTTCGACAATCTCGCCCTCCTCCGGAATCATATTGACACGATTAATCGCCCCCGAAAACACCCAAGGGTGAAAACGTTTCAACGATTCTTCCTTCCTGGGATTTAAATAAACTCTTTTGTACAT
>BNTW01000159.1 GCA_025996895.1 Bacteroidia bacterium
GGGTTTACATCGTGAAAGCGGTGTTAGGCAACGGGGAGACGCAGACGCACAAAATTATTGTGAAATAATGTTGTCATTGCGGCGAAGGCCGCAATCCCCTGCCCATCGTTAAACAGTCATTAACGGACATTAGGGGATTGCGCGTCAAGCGCGCAATGACAGGGAAAACGCAATGACAAGACAGAACGACAATCGGGGAAGTTCGCATAACATTCAATTCCCGAGGTAGGGGCAGCCGTAAAGGTGCGTCCCTTTTTTTATCGAAAAACGATAAAAAAAATATTTTATTCAAAAAAATGTTTTTATCTTTGCATAAGAAGAACAAGAATTAACGGTATAAAACAATGGCGATTATAGTAAATTTAGATGTAATGATGGCCAAACGAAAGATTTCGTTGAACGAGCTTTCGGAAAAAGTGGATATTACGCCTGCCAATCTTTCCATTCTGAAAACCGGAAAAGCAAAAGCCATCCGTTTCAGCACGCTGGAAGCCTTGTGCCACAAATTGGAATGCCAGCCCGGAGATATTTTAGAATATAAAAATGACTGATTATTCATTAAAAAAGTACAAATATGA
This sequence comes from Bacteroidia bacterium, assembly GCA_025996895.1. Classification (GTDB taxonomy): domain Bacteria; phylum Bacteroidota; class Bacteroidia; order Bacteroidales; family Azobacteroidaceae; genus Azobacteroides. The sequence continues at coordinate 579 of BNTW01000159.1, forward strand.
AATTTTTAGAACGCGCTCTTGATGGGCAAAACCAATTTTGGAAGTATGTCATTGTGTTTTTAGGCGGCTTTTTAGGCGGACAAATTGTCGGTGCCATTCCTTTGGGAATTGTCATTGTCCTCAAAACGATGGCCGGCGGAGTGATAAATCCTGAAAATGTAATGGATTTTACGGCGTTGGGGTTGTCCAAAAACCTGGGGCTATTCTTGATGTTACTGCCAACCGTAGTTTCGTTGATTTTTACGATTTTACTGATTAAATCACTACACCGGCGGACGTTTGCCGAAACAGTGAACGGACGAAAAAAGATACGGTTTAACCGTTTTTTTATGGGGGTACTTGTCTGGGGGATCCTGATGGCGATTTATTTGATTGGCGATTATTGGGCTAATCCGCAGAATTATGTTTTGCAGTTTGATTGGAAAGCCTTTATTCCGTTGCTTCTGATTTCGGTATTGTTCATTCCGCTTCAAACTACTTCGGAAGAATTGTTGTTTCGCGGTTATTTGGCGCAGGGCATTGCCGGTTGGACAAAAAACCGCTGGCTGGCCGTGCTGATACCGGGTTTATTGTTCGGTTTGCTGCACATTTCCAACCCCGAAGTAAAAGAATTCGGTTTTTGGCTGGCCATGCCTCAATATGTTTTCTTTGGCCTGCTTTTTGGATTGATTGCCGTTTTGGACGATGGAATTGAACTGCCGATGGGTATGCACGCCATTAACAATGTCTTTTTATCTTTATTTACGACACATTCCGCTTCGGCTTTGCAGACCGACGCCGTGTTTGAAATAAAAAGCCTCGACCCGGCAAAAGACCTTGTTTCATTAATAATTATAGGAATAGCCTGCTTTGCTTATTTTTCCGTAAAATATAAATGGGATATTCGCGTTTTGAATAAAAAAGTTACAAACGATTAAATAATATACTTATGAAGAATTTTTTTAAAATGACAATGGCTTCGTGCCTGGGTGTTTTCATTGCCTGGATACTTGTTTCCTTTTTATCTATCCTGATTTTTATTGGGATTGCCGCTTCGGCCGGAAGCTCTCCGGTTTATAACTTACAGAGTAACAGTGTGTTGAAAATCGACTTGTCGGGAAAAATTTCGGAACGGAAATATCCCAATCCGTTCGATTTTCTCAACAAGTCGACCGAAACAACCGGGTTGAACGACATTCTTTCGGCGATTAAAAAAGCGAAAGACAACGACAAAATCAAGGGAATTTACCTGAATGCAAGCTATATAGCTACCGGCTATGCTACGACAGAGCCTATCCGCAAAGCATTGTTGGATTTCAAAGAAAGTGGAAAATTCGTTATCGCTTATGCCGACAATTACCTTCAACGCTCATATTATGTTTGTACGGCGGCCGACGAGGTCTTTCTCAATCCGCAGGGCGTATTGGATTTCCGCGGGCTGGCGACAACCATTCAATTCAATAAAACGATACTTGAAAAATGGGGCATTCAAATGCAGGTGTATAAGGTTGGAACCTATAAATCTGCCGTTGAGCCGTATATTCAAAACAAAATGAGTGACGCCAACCGCGAACAGGTTACCGTTTTCTTGAACGATATTTGGGGAACGATTTTGTCGGGAATTTCGGAAAGTCGCGGAATTTCGGTCGAACAGCTGAATAAATATGCCGACGAATGCCTGACCTTTGCCGACCCGCAGCGATTAGTCAATTATAAATTGATTGACGGTTTGAAATACGCCGACGAAATCGAAACGTATTTGAAGGAAAAAGCCGGATTGACGAAAGACGATAAACTGAATTTCGCAAGCGTCAAAGACATGGAAAGTGTTCTTGAAACCGGCAAGAAAATCAGCCATGACAGAATCGCCGTGTTGTATGCGCAGGGCGAAATTATCGATGATGTTGTGAGCGAATTTTATGCCGGAAATTACATCACCGCGCAACAATATGTTAAAGAATTAAACAAATTGAAAGACAATGATAATGTGAAAGCAGTGGTTTTCCGTGTCAATTCGCCGGGCGGCAGTGCGTATGCGTCCGACCAAATCTGGCACGCCGTCAAAGAATTGAATGCTGTGAAACCGGTAGTCGTTTCTATGGGCGATTTGGCGGCTTCGGGTGGCTATTATATTTCCTGTGCCGCCCGCAAAATTGTTGCCGAGCCTACTACACTGACCGGCTCGATTGGTATTTTCGGATTAATTCCCAACGGCGAACAGCTGGCGAAACGCATGGGCGCGACCTACGACGGTGTTTCGACCAACAAACATGCGAATTTCGGCGACGAAATGCTGTCTATTCCGTTGTTGGGCATCGGATTATTGCCCGCGCGTCCGTTTAATGCCGAAGAAAGTGCGATGATACAAGCCTACGTCGAAAGAGGCTACGATACGTTCTTGAGTCGTTGCGCCGAAGGACGCGGAAAAACCAAAGCACAAATCGATTCCATCGGTCAGGGGCGCGTTTGGACAGGCAACCAAGCCCTCAAAATCGGCTTGGTAGATGAAATCGGCGGTATCAACACCGCATTGAAATCGGCGGCCGAATTAGCGGACATTACGGATTACAGCATTAGCGAATATCCGGCTAAAAAAGATTTCTTCACAACGTTGCTGGAAGAATCTGCCGGAACGGTGCATGTCAAAGTTTCGGAAACCATTTTGGGCAAGGAACTGTACGAACAGAAGCAACTGTTAAATGCTTGGGAACATTACGATTACCGGCAAGCGATAATGCCTAAAGTAGTGGAGAATTGAGAATTAAAACAAATATTTAATAAATAAGAGAAATGAAAAAAATTATTATTATCGCAGGATTTGTCCTTAGTTATTTTGC
>BNTW01000160.1 GCA_025996895.1 Bacteroidia bacterium
CCCAGGGCAATTTAAGCAGCCGGGAAGATAAATTGACCGGTTATAAGGAAACATTTGAATATAATTCAAACCGTTTGTCGGGCTGGTCGACCTGGAAAGACGGTTTGGTGCTGGATTATAAAACAATAGATTACAATTCCACAACCGGTAATATGAATTCCAAAAGCGGACTGTCGAATATGAAATATGGCGAAAACAGCAAACCGCCCCATGCTTTGACTTCGTTCAATACTTCATCAACGGACTTTAATAATTCACAAGCTGTTCAATACACTGATTTCAGGAAAGTCAAGAAGATTACGGAATGGGGCGATATATTGAATATTTATTACGGTGTGGACGAACAGCGTATCAAGAGCGATTGGGTGCGTTCAACGGGTGGGACGCAAGTCAAATACTACATGGGAAATTATGAAGAAGAAAATAATAGCGGAGTTATCCGAAAAATTCATTATATTTGCGGCGGTAACGGTTTGGCTGCGGTGTATGTGCAGAACGGTAACAATGATACACTATACTACGCTCACACCGATTACCTGGGCTCTTTGACAGCTTTGTCTTTGCCGAACGGTACGGTAGTCGAGCGTTATGCTTACGACCCCTGGGGCAACCGGCGCAATCCGAATAACTGGACACAGACGGATACCCGCACGAAATTTATTCTCGACCGCGGCTATACCATGCACGAGCACTTAACGGCTTTCAAACTGATCAACATGAATGGGCGGGTGTATGACCCGGTTACGGCACAGTTCCTCAGTACTGACCCGTATATACAGGCTCCGGGAAATTGGCTGAACTATAACCGGTATGCATACTGTCTCAATAATCCGCTCAAGTACACAGACCCAACAGGTGAGTTCTTTTATATAATTCCTTTTTTCGGATACAGTTTGGATGGTGGGTGGGAATTTAGTCTTACTATAGGTTTTGGAGTTCCCGGAGGATTTGGTGGGCAAGTATCCTTTGGCTATGGTGCTAACTCAGGGTTTACGGCTACTGCGGGTGGCTCTTTTGGCGGAGCTTATGCGTATGCCGGATATAATTCTCAAGCTGGTTTTATTGCAGGAGCCGGTTATGGGCTGGGTAGTCTTGGAAATATCGGTATAGTTAATATATCTTCCAATATCAATAGCTGTGGTCTTAATTATAGCCAAAAAGGTGGATTAAGTGCAAGTGCTTTTGGGTTGCAATACAGTAAGCAAGGCGGATTAACTGTAAATCCGAGTATTGGAGTGAGTGTTACTTATGGAAAGGGTATATATTCTATATCAGATCTTGAGGATAATAACTTTGGAGTTGTTGAAGCGGATAAATCTACAATGACTACGAATGAACAATTATATCAAATGTTGGGGGACAAGAATGTTGATTTGGATTATTATAATGTGGGATTTGTAGATATTGAAAAGGAAAATATTGCACAAAGAAATGGGTATGAATATTTCAGAAGAAATGGAGTTATATATAAACGTTATCCCAATGGTGATGTTTATTTGATAGCGGGAACAACTGCTCAAAGACTTGATTCTTTTAGAGCAATATGCGATATTTATATGTCTACACATAATTCTACTGAAAATTTCCTTAAGACCTTAAATCATGAGTTTATCCATTCATGGCAGTGGCGATGGGGTAGTACCAATAGAAGAGAGTATAGCGCATATACGGAGGCTTCTGCATCTACTTATACTCAACAATATTATCCATCAATAAATGTACCTGTTTATATTGGCTGGAGACATTTATATGATTGGCCAAAATTTGTCCCTATAAATTAATTTTTAAAATAATTTCGTGAAAAAGAATTTATTCATATTATTCTGCTGTTGTATTGGATTTTTTCTATTTACTAATTTTTATGGAGAAACGAGAGATAAATTGAAAGAATATCTTCCAAATGGCTCTGTTTCCCATTTGTCAAATCCTCCTTATTTTTTTGAGATAGATTTGTCAAATAAACAATATTTTATTACAGCAAGTCATTATGTAAGTAATATTATGGAGGATACTCTTATCTCAAAAAAATCAATAGTATCAAAAGGCAATGTAGAAATAAAAGCAGATACAGTGATATGCTTCGAAGATGATACAAATAAAATAATGCTATTTAGACAATTAGATGAGTATCAATTAATAGTTATAGCTTGCAATGGTTACTACAATAAAGAGGAAGTCTTATATATAAATAGTATTGTAGAAGGATCTACAAAATGGATTTTTAATTGGAAAGGCGGGATATTGTATTCCCAATTTATACATAATAATGAAGGAATCACTTCTATTTTTTATGATAAAGGAGTAGTAAAAGATTCTACTTTTATAACATGGGAAAAGGCATTTAATCACATGATAATAGAATAGCATAAAAAAAAATATTTGTGCAATAATTTTACTTTCGGTCAGTTGCACAAGAAGACAAAGAGACGATTCTATAGTTTTGTATGACTTTGTTGCAACGGTAGTCAAGCCGGTATTTTTCTTAACTATCGTAGCCTGTAAAAATTAACTCACTTTGTAAGCATCGGGCATACCAATCCCGATGAATTTATTTAATGTCAAGCATTTGAGTTTGACCTCCGTTTTCTGATTTTTTAATGTTCGGGCATCCAATTCTCCGCCGAAAATTGTCTTGTAGCGGAACATTACCACTTCGTTGAGACTTCGTCGATGGTAGCCGTTTTCTTCTTTCCATGATTTCGAGCCGTGTTTGTTTATGTATTCCACCGCCCGGTTGCGCTGAATCAAATAATCCATCATAGGCGCCATCACCATGAAAGCTGCGGATATTCCCTGTTTTTCCTTTCAACATTCTACTGCCTACCGAGGCATCATCTTCTTCATTGCCTGTTAATTCCACTGAGAGTATTTCCTGAGAGACCAAGTCTATGCAAACATGCAGTTTTCGCCAGGTACGGTGCTTTGACCAGCCATGTTTACGAACTTTCCATTCCCCTTCTCCATAAACTTTTAAGCCTGTCGAATCTATCGCTATCTCCAGGTTTTCTCCCGATTCCAGCCGATTTTGTATTTCGACCGGAAGACTCTTTTGACGGCGGCAAAGAGTCGTGTAATCCGGTACAGCTAAATGACTTTTGCCCATCAGTAAAAACAGACTTGCCATAAATCCCGTACTTTGACGAAGGCGGAGACGATAATTAATTTTCAACAACAAACAACATTGAATAATACTGTCTGAATAAGTTTGTTCGCCTACTTCCTTCTTCTTTCTGCTCAGATGATCCC
>BNTW01000161.1 GCA_025996895.1 Bacteroidia bacterium
TTTTGTTAATATCAATAATTTCGACTAAACTCACTTCCAAAGCCTGACCTATTTTAAACAATGTGCCGATAGTCGGATTTGTTCTGCTTAATGATTGGATAACAAAGAAAAATGATTAGTTTTGCAGCAATACAATTATATATGATTGTTTTCTGTTTGGTATAAATAATTGATAATTAAATAAATATTGTATGAAAAAGTTTTTATTCCTGGCATTAGTATTAAGTGCCGTATTTCAAGTAAAAGCACAACAAATAGGAAATGGTTTAACTGCAATCATTGACAATTTTAATGTTCCCTTACTCTCTGGGATATATCAAACAGATCAGTTGCAAGAAGGATTTCCGACCGATGCGGGAGATTACCGTTATTTGATGGTGATGCGAAATCACAACCTGAATAATAATTTTCAGTTTCAAATAGCGTCGAGCTATGCAGAAAACGACCGGATGTATTTTCGGAAAATAGCCTCAACGACCTTAACTAATAAAAATACTGCCTGGTATGAAATTGCTACACGCGGTAGTAATACCTTTACAGGTACTCAAACATTCAATGGCAGTATCAAAGGGAATGCTTTGGGCGGATCGGTAAAAATACAAAATGATAATGGCTATTTGGAAATCGGTTCCCGTAATACGACTTGTGCGCATTATGTAACCGACAGGACCTATCATTGGTTTAACAAGCCGGTGATCTTGGGTGACGGCGTATTGCGGTCGGATACGGGGAACTTGTATCTCCGGACGGCGTCAACTCCCAACCGGCTAACCATCCTTAAATCAAACGGATATGTCGGTATCGGCACTTCCAATCCGCAGAACTTGCTGGACGTATATGGAACGATTCGCGCCAAAGAAGTGAAGATCGAAGTGAGCGGTTGGTCGGATTATGTTTTTTCTTCTGATTATGCTTTGCGAGTTTGCAGACGGTATCGGAACATATTGAGGCTAACAAGCATTTGCCCGGCATTCCTTCTGCTGCCGAAGTGGCCGAAAACGGCGTAAGTATCGGCGAGATGCAGGCTAAACTGTTGCAGAAAGTGAAGGAACTGACACTTTACCTGATTCGGCAGGAGAATACGATACAGGAATTGAAATCCGAAATACAGACATTAAAAGGGAAATAAGCCATGGAAAAAATATTTTTCATACTCATTTTGTTAATAGTAATATCTAATCGCACAACTGCTCAAAATAGCATAAAGCCTATTGTTATAGAAAATCACACAGGGTTTGATATAAAAAAATACAAACAACTATTTTCAGACTTGGATACTACTTTAATTAAAACTGGTTTTCTGATAGATAAGACATTTCAGCTGACACCATTTGCAAATTACAATGGTTCTGATACATCAAAAACCATATCTGCATGGAATTGGAAAATTCTTTACAGTCAAATTAAAGAAAGTACAGTGCGTTCTAAATTTTATTTGCCTTTAGTTGATAGTATTTATAAAGAGGATTTTCATAAAGAAAAAATAATTCCAATATCGGTATTGGATTTTTCTTATGAAAAAATAAAAGACAACGCTTTCGAAAATAAGTTGTTGAAAATCGCAGATTCTAAAATAATGAATGTATTTTCTAAAAATGATGTGAGTCCATATTCGAGTCATGATTTGTTTGCTGCCACAGTATTAAAAAGTCCTATATTTAACGGAGAAAATGCAACTTTTTTATTTGACAAGTCATTGTATTTTACTAACAAAGATTACTCAAACGAGTTATTCGAGATTGATTTTGACGATGGTTTGGGTTTTCGAAAAATCGAATTTGGGCAAAAAATACAAGTTAGATATAACAATATAGGCAAGAAAATAATAAGATTAAAAAAAACAAGTGATATAAGTGCTACTAATCAACTCCAAAAAACCAGTCAAAATCGAGTATTTACATCGTCTTTTATTCTGCAAGTGTCTGCTTTGTTTGTGCCAACTTATACTTTTGAAGTACCGCTGAATATATCTATACCAAGTAATTATCCTCATGGTGGAGGCGCAAATGTAACCGGTACGGCGTATGTTTTTACTTCCGATGATTCTCAAAATATTAAAAATCCCATAATTATTAGCGATGGTTTTGACCCGTTAAATCAAAGAGGAATAGATAGTTTATATACGATGGTAAATCAACAAAACATGATAGAATGTCTTCGTTCACAAGGGTATGATTTTATTATTCTTGATTTCGGTAATGGCGGCGACTATATTGAACGCAATGCCTATTTATTGAAAGGATTGATTGAATATATAAATAACATAAAAGTAACGCAGAACAAGTTGGTTGTGATAGGAACCAGCATGGCAGGACTTGTTTCGAGATATGCGCTTGCCTATATGGAACATCAAGGGATCAATCATGATACTCGATTATATGTTTCATTTGATTCTCCGGAAAAAGGAGCTAATATTCCATTAGGAATCCAAAAATGGGTAAAGTTTTTTCGAGCATGAATAGTGAGGTTGAAAATCTTTATAATAATATGCTATGCTGTTCGGCATCACGTCAAATGTTGGTTTATCATGCCGAATATTCTCCTGACCCTACAAATAATCCGTATCGTACAGAGTTTTTGCAAAATTTGAACAGTTTAGGTTATCCTGAAAATTTGCGAAAAATTGCAATTGCAAATGGTGCAGGAAACGCGTTTGGACAACTAAAAGATGATAACACTCCCTTCAACCCAACAGACCAGATAGTTAATTGGCATTACTATAATTGGTGGACACTTGACCTTGACGGTAATTCATGGGCAGTTCCTAACTACAGTCCGAAGACAACAATTTTTTATGGAAAAATTGATATGACTTGGTTGGCTCATATTGCAAAATGGGATTTCCATGATCACATATTAACCTCAACTATGGAAAACTCAAAACCTTATGATAATGCACCAGGTGGATGTAATCCAACAGCAAAAATAATTGCGGATTCTGATACTGACGGATATGGAGATATTACAACAGATATTTCCAATCATTGCTTTATCCCTACAGTCAGTTCTTTATCTATAAATACAAGTAATCTGTTTTATAACATATCTACCGATCCTAATATCCTGTTGAAAACCCCTTTCGATATGATTTATTATCCGACAAATACAAATCAAGAACACGCTCATATTTCCCAAGAATGTGTTTCTTGGATAATGGGAGAACTTGTACCTCAACATTTTGTCTTGGACGGTATCAATGATTCATGGAATAAAGGCGAGGTG
>BNTW01000162.1 GCA_025996895.1 Bacteroidia bacterium
GCCATGAACATCTGACGCAATTCGGGTTGATTAACATGAATGCCCGGCTGTATGACCCGGCAGTAGGACGGTTTCTAAGTCCGGACCCGTATGTACAGGCACCAGACTTCAGCCAGAATTTCAACCGTTATTCATACGCATTGAATAATCCGTTGAAATATACTGATCCGAGTGGGGAGTTTATTTTCTCATTCCTTTTACCCGGTATAGGAACATTCATTGATGCGGCTTGTTGGGGAGCTGTGATTGGAGGAGCAAGTTATACGGCAAGTGTAGCTTTCAGTAATGGAGGTTTTAGTAATTGGAATAGTGGAGATTTTTGGAAATCTGTGGGAATTGGAGCTATTTCTGGAGTGGTTACTGCCGGTATAGGTCAAGCGTTTGGAGCGGTCGGCAGTAATGGAATTGTCGGAGAAGTTGCAAGAGCATATACTCATGGGGTTGCTAATGGTATGATTTCCGAATTTTCGGGAGGTGATTTTATGCAGGGATTTGCTGCAGGTGGATTAGGTTCATTAGCCGGCTCTGCATTCATGATGTATGGAGGCAGTTTTGCAAATAGTACATTAGGAACATATGCTTTTTCAGCAGCAGCAGGCGGTGCGGGATCAGCATTGACTGGCGGAAATTTTTGGAAAGGTGCAGCTACAGGACTTATGACAGCTGGATTAAATCATTTGAAACAAGGGATGGATAATGCCATGATAGAACGGGTTAAAACAAGTATATTAAAAGATGGAAAATTGACATTGAGAGAAGCAAACAAATGGTACCGAATTGGAAATGGAAGACCACTCACTGTTGATGCAGATAAGGTAGATTTGAATTTTATAGATACTAATGGTTGGACTGTAGGACAAACAAAAGAAATTCAAACTTTATATTTATCAACAGACGGATTAGTTTATGGTAAGCTAAACACAACATATCAAGGCAATGATCAATTTACAATAGATCCAGATGAATATAATTTTGAAATGCATACGGGAGGTGGATTAGGCACTTGGGCAAGAAATCAATTCACGAAAATTGGTAATTTTGTAGCGGGTAGGGGAACTCCATATTGGATTAATTTTAATGGTGTGAATACTATTTGTAAGATATGTCCATATATTTATTAAAAAAATTATGTTATTTTCTAATTTAAAAATATTTAAGATGCATGGAGTAGGAATATTATTACTGCTTTGCATATTGGTATTTTCTTGTGGTGGATGGAGTGATTTATTATTAAATATGGGCTCCGGTTATTATTATGATGGAGAAGGGCCTAGCTCAAATATGATATTTTTATCTTATAGTGAAAAAGATTCTTCTATTGACGAAATGTCTGTATATCCAACAGTAAAAAATTTTGCTTATGATGAGGAATTTGTCATAGCAACACAAGTTCCTGATAAAGAAGGAATCATGGCTAGAGTATTTAAATTTGTGGATCCTTCATTTGAAGTGAAATTAGATAGTTTAATTCAAAATGATCCTTATTTCAACAATATATTTGCTAATGATACCAATTATTGGATTATAGATAAGGCGCGTCATATAGTCTTAGGTCCCTATAATAAAATAGATTTTGCAATAAAAAGTAAAGAATTAAATATTTCAAAAAAACTGATAAAGGATTTTGATAAATTAAATTGATTCGATAGAGTAATTCGTAGATCTCTATTCGTCGTAATTTGTTGAAAATCAAGCGAATATGTTCGGTATAGGCTTTGCCTGCGTCGTTTAAAAGTCGGCCTTCGGCTGACAACAAAACGGAGTTTTGTACGTTCTAACATAGAGTAGAGAAAATATCAAGATATGCGCAACTATCAAGATTTCAAAGCTGGAGCTTTGATTTTAAGACGACGGAACGTGGACGTTCCGCCGAACGGAGGGATTGATTCATCATATTTATGGAATACTATATCAAATTTTCACAATTATGGACCTATACCGTAAATCATTGACAATCGTTTGCCTATCAATATCTTGTATGATTTATGGGCAGAAAATACAACAAGAGGGGAAAAATGTGTCTTTTTATTTGACAACAGATACAGAAAAAACGCCAAAGAATGGTGAATATTATTCGCTTACTTTGCTAATAGATAATCAAAGTGAGGATAGCGTATGTATTGAAAATTTTAACAAACATATTTTTCATAAGTTTGATTATAGAGAAGATAGAACAACGTTTTATTGGGAATATTTAACTACCTATAATCAAGTTCCTTCTGATATTGTGTTTATTTCGGATATGGCAAGAACAAAAAAACAAATATCGTATACGGATATTAATATTGTAATTCCTCCTAAAACTTCTTTCACCACAGACGTTTATATTCATTATCCATCATTTGTGAAATATGAAAAAGGATATTACAAATTGTGTTTGTATTACGAAAAAACAAATGAGCCAGTTGCTGAATTGCTCATTAGAGAACATTAAAAATAGATATCTTTAATGTTAATAAATTGTATATGAAATGAATATCAGTAAATGAAATTTTTATTTTTTCTCTTGAAGCAATCGTTCTAATAACTTGATTTTCTCGTCTTTTTCTTGGATAATCCGCTCGTAAAGTTCTGTTTGTTTTTCACAAAGTTCAATTACTTTATCTAATGGATTGAAAGTTGGATTATAATACGTTGCAACAGCATTACCACCAATTGAAGATCCTTCTTGAAACGTATTTGCTACAATATTTATCGCTTTTTCTTCGTCAAAATTCTTAATGGCTTCTACTGGAATATCCATTGCTTTGGCAATTTTTTCCAAGGTTTCGTCGTCAATTTTTTCTTTCTTTTCCATAGTCGAAATAGTTTTTTGAACAACACCAATCGCATCACCCAATACCTCCTGTTTCATACCCCGCATTTCGCGAAAATATCGCACATTCCGCCCATGATGCACCTTTTTTTGAGGAATAGAGTTTATGTCCATGATTGCCAATAATTTGCAACAAAAATAAGGAAAATTTTTAGAATAAGGAAAATAATTGTAATAAATATTATATCCTTTGATTTTAAGACGACGGAATATGAAGTTTTTGGACAACCGACCAGTGTAACGACCGGAAGCCTTGCGCGAACGTATGAATACAATGCTTACGGACTGCCTACCCGGAGAAAAGTCGGAACAGTGCAGGATTTCAGCTATAATTTTCAGGCTAAAACAGGCAATCTGTCGTCCTTGACCAACAATAAAACCTACAATGCGGAAACAT
>BNTW01000163.1 GCA_025996895.1 Bacteroidia bacterium
AAATTAGCAGTTTTACCACTAATTTACGAATTTTCAAATCAAATCGAAAAATCAAAGAACGCCTGTATGTAATTGTATATCAATTAATTACAATGAAATGTTAAAAGTTAACGCAAAACTACTAATGAAATATCATTATATTTGCATTTATATCATCTATTCACATTATATATTTTATGAAAACAAAAATTTTAATGTCGTTATTGTTGATTTTTAATTGTTTACTCGCCTATTCTCAGGAAAGAAATTATGGACAGGAGTTGACTAATTTGTCATTGAATAAACAGATTCCGGAGGCTATGGAATTTTATGAGCAATACAAAGATAGTATTTCCCATCCATTTGCCACGGATGCTTATCATCTAATGACGGCTATTTATTACAACCAACAGGATAGTGTGGATGCGCTATTTCCATCATTTATAGATAAATACAGCGGAAGTATAATCAATGACGATGTAGTCCGCTACCTAAAGGAGTATATAAGATTATCCAAAATGCAAATCACGAATGAAACGGAAAATAATGGTGATATTCATATTCCGATACTCACAAAGCCTGTGATTATTTTTAATGCGGAGTATAATGGAATACCCTTGAATACGGTTTTTGACACGGGAGGTACTTATCCTATTTTTGCCACAAAAGATATTGCTGAAAAAATAGGGTTGCAAATGCTGGAAGAATACGCTCCCAGAGCTTTGAATGACATAAAAATAAATGCCGCTAATGGTCGGCTTGACTCCATTCGAGTGGGTAAACTTTTGCTGACCAATGTGCCGATTACTGTCATTGACCGCGATTTTTCTCAACCCTGTATTCCGGATTCCCTACTAAGTAATAAAGAAGTAATGGCTAAAATGGATTCAATATACACTAAAATTGAGATTATTATGGGATTACCTCTTATCCAACTGCTTCATCACATTCAATTTGATTTGGATAAAGAGGAAATGATTATTTCTTTCAACCATCCGACAGATACAACAAAGACTAAGAATATATTTTTGGCAAGCGATAGATTGTTTCTAAATACACAAATCAATGGATTGAATTTTACTGCTTTTATTGATACCGGAGGGAATTGGGGCGATCTTGCTGTGGCTATGCAAGACGAATTTTATCAACAACACAAAGACCAATTACCCGTTCTTCCACCAAACGATGCAGATAGAACAAATGAATATATGATACATGGTGCAGAAAATATGCCTTTTATCCGACTCAGTCATTCAACGATGCTATTAGGCAATCAATCTGTTGATTTAGGTGACGATGCGGTCATCTTTGCCGACCGTAGATTCTATATCACGAAAGATGGTTATGTCGGTTTGGGATTGTTAAAAAAACTGAAGAAATTTACTTTTGATTTTGATGCTATGCGATTGGATGTTAAATAAATATGGAATCAAAAACGAATTTATCAGCAAAGCAGGCAGAATGCCTGAAAATGAAGGATAAATAAGATTGAGTTTTTGAATGTAAATAATAAAAATATAGGAGATTAAAAAATATGTTTGACAAATTAGTTAAAATAAATTGCTATTCTCGGAATAGAATACTAAAAAAAGCAGCCGGTAATTTGCTGGAAAAATTCTATTGTTGTGAAATTAATTGCGCTGAAATGGACAAAAGCGTATTGTTCGCTCATCACGCACGTGGTTGCACAATTATTGCTGCAAAAATTTGTGAAAACGTTGTTATCTTTCAAAATGTAACCATTGGTACAAATATGCGATATAACAAAAGTAGTAGCGAATGGGAAAATGTTGGAAATCCGATAATTTGTAAAAATGTAGTAATCGCTGATGGAGCAAAAATTTTAGGACCGATAATAATTGGCGAAAATTCTGTTATAGGAGCAGGTGCAATAATTACAAAAGACGTACCTGCCAATAGCATAGCCTACGGAGTAAATCAATTTAAGCCCAAGGATGCCAACTACGATTTGGTATTTAATGTTAATATGATAAACCCTGAGAAAATTATAGAAGCCAACAATATATTGATAGAAAAAAATCTGCTGTCGCAATATTCGCCGAAAACAAACGAAGAAAAAGACAACACACTCACAAAGTAATGTGTGGAACAACCTGTATTGTCTGTATGCATTAGCGCAGAGCCATTGCCACGCGACATTATCAAAAAGCCCGAATTAGACATATATATTCGTGATTTTGGAAAGAAACGGGGCGATTTTTGTATCTTTGCCGAACTGAACGGAAAAACTGTCGGCGGCGCGTGGGTGCGTATTTTAGACGGCGAAATCAAGGGTTACAAATGGAATTAGAGGTTATAAACAAATTTCGTTGAGCGTGGACAAAGCGAATTATGCCGTAAAGATGTATGAAAAATTCGGTTTTGAAATTGTCAGAGAAAACGAACAGGATTATATCATGTTGTTGAAATCGAAATAAAATATAACAATAAAAGGAGAAAATTTTATGACAACAGAAATCAAAGAGCAGAAAGAATTTGTGATTTATCAAACCAATGACGGTTCGCCGAAAATTGAAGTACGACTCGAAAACGAAACAATTTGGCTCACAAACCTTCAACTTACGGAATTGTTTCAAACAACAAAATCCAATGTGAGCGAGCATATTAAGCACATTTTTGAAGAAGGCGAATTGAGTGAAATTTCAGTTGTTCGGAATTTCCGAACAACTGCCGCTGACGGCAAAAATTATGATACCAAACACTACAACCTCGATATGATAATTTCGTTGGGTTATCGTATCAATTCGCGCGTGGCACCGCCCGATGTATATGGAAGATTATATGCGCCAATTGGACAATATTTTAAGTTCCACAGGCGAACAAGTGTTACAAAATTCAGGCAAAATCTCCCACGAACAGGCGATGGAAAAAGCAAAAGCCGAATACCGGAAGTATCAGCAAAAAACGCTGTCGGACGTGGAAATGGCATATTTGGAAACGATAAAAACAATTGAAAAATCGGTAAAAGGGAAGTATCAAAATTAATCACTATCAAACGACTAACTTCCCAAATTAGTCGTTTTTATTTTTTATATTATTTATAATCAGTTAATTACAAAAATAGAATTTCTATTTTAAAAACCTACCCCCTATTAAAAGAGGGTCAATTGGGCTGTTGTGGGGCTTTTATTTTTGCCTTTTGAGC
>BNTW01000164.1 GCA_025996895.1 Bacteroidia bacterium
TTTGAGTTATGAATTATGAGTTATGAGTTGAGAATGACCCCACCCCAGCCCTCCCCTGAAGGGGAGGGAGTGGCAGCGCACAATCTTGCATTTGTAGCACACAATCTTGAAAGGGCTTTCCCCCCCCTTCAGGGGGCTGGGGGGTGAAAACGCTTTCTGCTTTTTTGTTGTCATTGCGGGTCAAGCCCGCAATGACAAAACAATGCCGGAGGCCGGAAATGTTGCGTATTAAAAATAAATTTTGTATATTATGCGCGTGAGAAAAAAGACGCGTTACAAGACATGTAGCGCGTGAATTTATGTTAAACCGCCAGGTGAGTAATGTGTGTGTGTAGCATATTATTTTGCATTTTTTAAAATAATTTGATATGTTTTACAACATAAACCACACTTTTTTTAAGAATTGTTCGCATCACAAATTGTTACGAAGAGAGGATATAGCAAAGAACGTGCCAAAATGAATATTGGGTAAATAAAATGAAATCTATTATCTTTGTGCCGAAATTCTAAAGACATGCACTTTACCCTTCAACATACCGATTTATTATCGCAGGCACGGACGGGCGTGATTGAAACCGCTCACGGAACAATCGAAACGCCGATTTTCATGCCGGTAGGCACGCAGGGCGCGGTCAAAGCTGTTCATTTCACAGAGTTGAAAGACGACATTCAAGCCCAAATTATTCTTGGAAATACTTACCATTTATATCTGCGTCCAGGCATTGAATTGTTGGAACAAGCCGGCGGACTGCACCGCTTCAACGGTTGGGACAAGCCCATTTTGACCGACAGCGGGGGGTTTCAGGTTTTTTCCCTGTCGGAAAATCGAAAATTGAAGGAAGAAGGGGCGGAATTTCGTTCACACATCGATGGCTCGAAACATCTTTTCACGCCCGAAAAAGTGATGGATATTCAGCGAAGTATCGGCGCGGACATTATTATGGCTTTCGACGAATGTACGCCCGGTAATGCCGGTTACGATTATGCAAAAAAATCGCTGGCTCTGACCGAACGCTGGTTAGACCGCTGTCTGAAGCGGTTTCGGGAAAGCGGGCCGAAATACGGGTACGAACAAAGCCTGTTTCCGATCGTGCAGGGTTGCGTTTATACGGATTTGCGCCGGCAAGCGGCCGAAAATGTGGCGGCAAAAAAAGCGGACGGGAATGCTATCGGCGGACTGGCGGTAGGCGAGCCGGTCGAAAAAATGTATGAAATGATTGAGGTGGTCAATGCAATTCTACCGAAAGACAAACCGCGCTATTTGATGGGCGTCGGGACACCGGCCAACCTTTTGGAGGCCATTGAGCGGGGCGTGGATATGTTCGACTGCATTATGCCCACACGCAACGGCCGCAACGGCCAACTCTTTACTAAACAGGGAATTATGAACATGCGCAATAAGCAATGGGAAGCCGATTTTTCGCCGGTTGAAGCCGGCGGTGCCTCGGCAGTGGATACGTTGTATTCAAAGGCCTATTTACATCACTTGTTTAAAACAAGCGAGATTTTAGCGTTGCAAATCGCGTCTATTCATAATTTGGCGTTCTATCTTTGGTTAGTCAAAACGGCACGGCAACATATTCTCGCGAATGATTTCACGACATGGAAAGCATCGGTGCTTCCTCAATTTCAAAACAGAATTTAAATGATCAAAAGGCTGAAAATAATCGATTGGTACATTATCAAAAAGTTTATCGGCACGTATATTTTTGCGATTATGCTGATTATCGCCGTTGCGGTAATGTTCGACGTAAATAACAAAATCGACAACTTTATCCGGTCGGAGGCCCCCACAAAAGCGATTTTGTTTGATTATTACCTCAATTTTATTCCGTATTTTGTCAATCTGTTTAGTCCGCTGTTTGTTTTTATCGCCGTGATTTTTTTCACGTCGAAACTGGCGGACAATTCGGAAATTATCGCTATCCTGTCAAGCGGTATGAGTTTCCGGCGTTTTATGCGTCCTTACATGATTTCTGCCACGCTGATTGCGTTGGTAACGTTTTTGTTCAACAGCTATATTATTCCGCCGGCGAACATCACACGTATTGATTTTGAAAACAAGTATATCAAAGACCGGCGCACGTCTTATTCGTCGCACATTCAGTTGGAAGTCGAGCCGAACGTAATTGCGTATTTCGACCGTTACGACGCGGTTACGAATACCGGCTATCTTTTTTCGCTGGAAAAGTTTAAGGACAAAGAACTCGTTTCGCGCCTGACTGCCCAACGGATTGTGTGGGATTCCCTCTATCATTGGACGGTGAAGGATTACATGATACGCGATTTTGTGGGACTGAAAGAGCAAATCCGTACCGGCGAGCTTATCGACACGACTTTAACCATTATTCCGTCCGATTTCATGATTTCTGTGTATGATTGCGAGCAAATGACTACGCCGAAACTGAAAAGCTACATTGACCGGCAAAAAAAACGCGGTATCGGTAATATCCAACTGTTTGAAATCGAATACCATAAGCGTTATGCGATGGCCTTCGCCGCATTTATTCTGACCGTTATCGGTGCTTCTTTGTCGTCTCGAAAAGTGAAAGGCGGCATGGGTTTACACATCGGTATCGGCTTGGTACTGAGCTTTTCCTACATATTGTTTATGCAGGTGTCGTCTTCGTTTGCCATCTCCGGCTTGGTCAGTCCATTCGTCGCAGTGTGGTTTCCGAATGTCATTTACGCCGGAGTCGCAGCGTATTTATACACAAAAGCACCGCGATAGGAGAATAAAATAAAAAAAAATTATTACTTTTGTCTTGGTTTCATTTAAAAACAAATCCATGAACCAGCAAATTTTCAATCCTATTTTATACACCAAAGAGCAGTGGGAAAAAGGTAAAATATTTCCTTTTTACAAAAATGTCATACAAGACGGAATAGAAATTAAATAATTGATTACTATGGGTTTAACAGACGAAGAAAGAGAAAACATTATAAAGTTCAGATTGAATAAGGCAAAGGAAACTCTTGCCGAAATTCCTGTGCAAATTGAAAATAAATTTAGAACTCCAGACCTGCGAAATTAGACTTCATTATCAATCAAATAGTTAGCAAATCAGTACCCATAAAAGAAAATGTCGTATATTTGCAAAAAAACGGATATATTATGCAGACCCAACTACCCTTTTT
>BNTW01000165.1 GCA_025996895.1 Bacteroidia bacterium
CACGGGCGGAATGTACGATATTTCCGCGAAATGCGGGAGATGAAACAGGATGTATTGGCGAGTGCTTTAGGTATTGCTCAACAGACCGTTTCTATCTTGGAAAAAAAGAAAAAATCGACGACGAAACCTTACAAAAAATAGCCGAGGCAATGGATATTCCGGTGGAAGCCATTAAGAATTTTGACGAAGAAAAAGCGATAAATATTGTTTCAAATACATTTCAAAGTGGATCTTATGGATCTTATTTAGAAGGAATAAACCAATATACTCCTACTTTTAATCCGATAGATAAAGTTGTGGAACTTTACGACCAAATCATTAAAGAAAAAGACGAAAAATACCATTTATTGGAGTTATTATTGAAAGAAAAGAAATAAAAAAAGAGGCCATCGCAAATCTATTGTGAGACAGCCTCAACTATTTAAGTAAAATTTCATTGCACACTACGCTTAACGAAAGTTATCAGTATTAAATCTCCCTCGTCAAATCCTGTAGCAATAGCCTTTGCTTGTGATAAAAAAGAATTTTTATACACATCTGTATGAATAAACTCCTGAAGAATTTTAACAATTTCATTCAATACATCTTCCCATTCAAAATGATGATATTGAGGCAAAGATAAATATTTTTCTTTAGGTTCAAAATCATCATTACATGCCCAATCACTATTTTCTTCATTAAATTCTGTTGAACCGGATAAATATAATGTATATTCTTTTTCTCCTGATTCAAATATACCAAAATAATAAGCCACAATCTTTTCATCCGGACATTCCTTATTAATTATATTGTCTATCCAATTTTCAAATTTCATATCACATAAGTTTAATTAATATACGGAACTTCCCAAAATTCAATTCCTGCATCCAATTTATTTTTTTTTATTAATTTCTTCATTTTGTCAGAAACAATAATTCCATTAATTCTGGCAGAAGAATTGAAAAAATCTAAATCTTTAGCTTTATTATAATCAATCCATGGTTTGGCAATACTATCTACTATCCAAACCGAATTTTCATTATCAATAACGTCAAATATTTTCTTAAAATGAATTAGGTAATAAGTTTTATCCCCATGTTCTTCACTTTTTACATTGATTGGAAAAAATTCCAAAGGATAATCATGAGGTACTATTTTCTGAATTAGATTTTTCAAGTCTTCATTAGCAAAATTAGCTGTTACATTTGCGTTCATAAAGGGCAGATATATTCCGCCCTTTAACTCAAATACAATATTTTCCCAATCTTTCACAGGAATAACATCTTCTCCAAAACGAATGTTTGTACCTTTAGGAGCATAAAGTACTCCATGTTTTTTTATATCTTTCAATAGAAAACGATAAAATTTCTTATTTTCCATTTTTTGATGCTAAATTATATAAATATCAGACAGTTGGGTCTGCATAATATATCCGTTTTTTTGCAAATATACGACATTTTCTTTTATGGGTACTGATTTGCTAACTATTTGATTGATAATGAAGTCTAATTTCGCAGGTCTGGAGTTCTGAATCTATTTCGTTTTTGATAGGAAACAACAAAAGCCCCCAAATTAATTTGATTTCAGGGCTTTTGCTTTTCAATTTTAACTCAATTTATTTTGTTAGTACATAATGCGAGTAGGACGTATATTATGTTTTAATTGTTCATGTGGATATATTATCTTGTCCCAAACAATACACAGTTCCGTTCTCACATATTTTTCAATAAAACTTTCAGATAATTTAATTTTTGAAGCAATGTTAGCGATTTCAAAACCATCAAATGCCAAAAAAAGTGGTTCGTTTTCTTCTTTTATCTCAAAATTATGTACATATTCTTCTGAATGATATTTAACGACATTATCAATAAGAATCTTTTTACTCACATCATTTAAGTGGAATGAACAATTGTAATTCCCATTTATTACGGCTGCCTCAATATTTTTGATAGAATCTATTAAATTATCAAAACTGGTTGCTAAATAACAATAAAGATTATCACCTTTAATGAGATTTAATATGTCTATTAAAAATTCTTGTGTGAGTGTCATAATATATCTATCTTAAAGGAGGTAATTTAATATGTCCATTATTTGGTAAGGGAGGGGTAGGTCGTGGGGTCAAATCAAGATTTAAGTGCCTTATTGGTGTTACATAATCTCCGCCAAGTCTTGGGGAGAGACCATGTGTTTCTATTCTTATATCCAGTTTAACTCCATTATACTCAATGGTTATATTCACTTCTTGTTGATATTGCGGATTTAATGTGTTTGGATTAACAGTACCTCCATCTGCTTTAATCTCATTCAAAGTATTAAGAGCCTCTTGAACTTTTGGAGAGATAGTTTGTTGGGGCATTTCAACATAATTTGACCTTCCATTCCAAGGATTAAGGTTATTATCAACAGCATATTTATAGCCTGTTCCCGCTCCAACAGCACCTCCGACACCTGCACCAAGCCACATACCATTTAATCCAGCCTTGTTTGCGGCTTCTATGTCGCCTGTCATTATCAAACCACTTGTGAAACCTCCTGCATAACCTCCCGCAGCACCACCAACTACTCCTGTTGCTGCGCCTCGTAAAATAGGGCTACTGATAGAATTAAGTAACGGACTTGCTGCCGAAGTGGCGGCGGAACTTGCTGCACCACCTGCAACGCCTGCAATTACCCCAATGCCTGCACCTATTGCAATATCTTTTGCGGAAGTTGCACCTCCAAGCCATGCGTTTGTTGCGCCAACGGTAGCACCACCCCAGACCCAGCCGCCAAACTCAGGATATAAAGCACCCCAACCGCCGACTGCACCAGCACCAAAAGCGGCAAAACCTTTGCCAACACCTCCCCAGAAACCACTTCCACCAAGATTTCCCTGACAAGCATTAACAACTAAATTTACTATTCCGCCAACCGCTGCTGCGATAATGTCATCAATTATTGCGTATTCCCCGCTTGGGTCGGTATAGAGTAACGGATTGTTCAGTGCATAACTGTATCGGTTGAAATTCTGGCTGAAGTCTGGTGCCTGTACATACGGGTCCGGACTTAGAAACCGTCCTACTGCCGGGTCATACAGCCGGGCATTCATGTTAATCAACCCGAATTGCGTCAGATGTTCATGGC
>BNTW01000166.1 GCA_025996895.1 Bacteroidia bacterium
GGGAACACAAAACATGTTGCGATTGAGAGTGATTGCTATGAATAGGCAATGGAATAAAGTGATTAGCATTCTCCAAAAACCGAACAGGTTGGCGGCTTAGAAAAAAACGACAATTTGAAATGCACCCGTTACGAATAGATTTACTGTTGGCAGAACTGTAATTGCACAGCATGACTTGTTGCCGGTTTTCAATGGCTTCAATCAATTGATTAACGTTTCGTGCATTTTTATCGTGCACAACGGTTTGCGCCAAAATTTTGTAATCGTAAACTGTATAAAGTTTCTTTTTCAAATTCTGTTTCAGCAAGTTATTCTCGTCAATGCTTTCAATGGCGTTTTTTAAGATATAAGCTTCTTCTTCGGTAAAATGAATTAATTGGCTGATATCCTTGAAATAAGGCGAAGATTTGTCCAGCCGTATCACATCGCCTTGTTTTTTGATGATAAATCCGGCTTCACGAAAAGTATCAATATAGCGATAAACGGTACGCACAGACATATCTAATTTTTCCGATAAATCGGTTACGGTGTAGGATATATTGCCTGTCAGCATTTTCATCAGGCGTAATAATCGTTCAATTTTGGGTTGGTCCATACAATAATCAGTTTAAAAAAGTTCAAGTTGTTGATAAGGAGTCGTAATTTCCTTCACTTTTTTGCAATGAAACAGCTCCATATCCCCAAATTGCTTGTCTGTAATACACATAATACCCACATAGCCTTTTTCCGGCAAAAGACTTTTCACCCTTTTTATATGCACATTCGCATTTTCCCGGCTGGCACAATGGCGCAAATAGATGGAAAACTGAAACATCGTAAAACCGTCCTTTACTAATTTAGTCCGAAAATCAAAAGCCGCTTTCTTCTCTTTTTTGGTTTCCGTAGGCAAATCAAAAAATACCAATACCCACATAATTCGATATTCGCTTAAACGTTCCATTGTCTTTTCTTACGGAAATGAAGGATAAGCAATTTTTCGCATTTCTCCCAGATAACATTTAGCTAATGAAGCGGTTGTCTGACCCGCCGCAATCATCAAAGGACTTCGTTGTTCATTGATAACCACATCCAATACCGGAATGGAAAGCAATTTCGTCTTTATTTCTTTGGATAATTCGATTGGTAAAGACGTATAATTATACGTCTCTACGATTTCCACCACTAATCTATCGACAAAAGGACGGTAAGGTTCCATGATATCATCCGCCAAACAATAAGCATTGTATCGGTTATGATGATGTATCCCGAAAGTCGGCAATAATCCGCTCGCCACCAAAGCGCGAGCAATAACCGCTCTCAAAATCGCATAACCATAATTTAACAAATTGTTGGGAGGAACGCCTTCGCGACCTCGCGTAAAACCGTCAATATCAGGAAAAAGATTTTTCCAATAATAAGCGGCCGCACGTCCTTCCAAATTTTCGCTGTCGCCGCTTTTGACTTGATTAACCCATGCCAACATATTACGAACCTCCGCCCCTCGACATTGCTTCAAAACCGTTGCTTGATTTTCAATTTTTGCTTGAATCGTTTGTTGCCACAACTGCTTTTTCAACGGCAACGATGCTTCGATTTGCGCGGTAAACCGTTCGCTTTGCAAGGTATTTCCACTCAATGGCAGTAGTAGTCCAACCGGCATTCGAGCACTGTCGCAAGTAATTAACGCACAATTATTTGCCAACAATGCCTCTATCAATCCGTGGGTAATCGTGATTTGTTTATTATCCAAAACCATCACACCAATATCTTCAATCGGAATAAGTTTGATACTGTCTTTTTTGAACGTATCGGGCACAGTATCATTCTTCTCCACTTCGGGAAGTTTAATTTGCAACTGCTTATCTTTTAGGCTTAGATAGGCAGGATTTTCAAAATAGAGGGTTTTCTTAATCATGAGTTTTCCTTTATTTGTTCACAAAGACACCATCCCTTTCTGTGTCAATAGTGCCACCTTCGTAAGCACAAACACCCATTCGTGGGGAATTGACAAGAGGCATAGCTGCATAATCGTCAAAATCGGGACATTCTTTGGCGTGCTTTTTAGCACATTTATTGCAAAATTTACTTTCTTCTTCCCAAACGTGTACCGAACAAATTTGCGTTGCAGGTACTTTTCCGCATTTATCGCAAAGCCACTGTATTGGCTCATTTCTCGACAAAAGAAGTATTTTCTTTTCGGCTTTTACGGAATACTCTTCAATGACAGTCAGTTGCAGATAGGTAGAACTACCAAAGTCGTATTCATATTCTAACTTCAAATCCTTTTGAAAAACATCTTTTACTTTTCGGCTCATTGGAATTTCCCCGGCACTTTCCTCCATCAGTTTTTCGTACGCTTTCACTTTTCCCTGTTCCATTAGTTCTATTGCTTCAAAAAAATCCCAACCGTTTCCTCTGTTCTTAGGATTGCGAAAGGCACTCATGTGTCCGCAACATTCGAGCCAAATATTGCGCAAAAAGGTGTCTATATCCCCCATTTTTGCTTCGCCGTCAATCCATAACGAGAGAAAATACTCTTTGGGCGCCCATTTCTGAACTTCCACTTTCACAAGGAAGGAAACTCCAGATTTTCCTGTTTTTAATTTTTCATCTAAATGTGTTTTCAAGTGGCGATTGATGCCTGCTTTGGCAAAAGTTTTGCCACAAAAGAGGCATTTGCCTTCTGATTTAGGATTCTGTTCCATATTTTTGTTATTTAATGTTGTTTATTATTGCATTAAATCACTACTGACCGACTAAAAAAAGCTAAAAAGGGGTTAATCCCTTGCGGTTTCGCCCCCAAGTTGTACATTTGTTGTACCACCAACAATTTACAACGATGGGCAAAGATAGCGAAAAAAATTTAGTCGGTCAGCCGATATTCAAACAAATAATGAAAATTATCCCGAGAGATAAATTTGACGAGTTGGTAATATCCCAGCAAAGCGACAAGTATTATAAGAGTTGTTTTTCGTGGGATCAGTTGGTAATAATGCTCTTTGGCATATTTTCCCGTTGCGATTCGATGAGCGAAACATGCGCTGCCATGAGTGCCTTAAAAGGCAAGT
>BNTW01000167.1 GCA_025996895.1 Bacteroidia bacterium
TCAAATAATCCAATATTTCCTCGTCTTTTGTACTGCATCTTATTACCTTTTTATAAGTTGTTTATACTCTGCAAAGATAAGCATAATTATTTGATTGACAATGAATTAATTTTTAGAAGTCCCCTAATTATATATTTTTTTTAAGAAAGCATCTATTTTTTTTACAAGCCATTTATTTTGTTTCGCTTGTGTCCGGATAAGCCATTGATTAACAGCCTTCTCCCATTTTTGTCTTAAGTCGCTATATTTTTCAGGATAGGGATAATTCCATTTTTTCGCTACTGCAACCCAACTAACTTCCCATATATTCAAATGTGAAAAATATTTCACACCGTAAGTATCCATATAATCCAATATTTGTTTTTCCCAATATAACATATTCTGTTGATAAACAGATGTAATATCAATATCCATTTTTTGAAATTCATCTATCCACTTATCTCGTATGGGTTCTATCTTATCAATAGAATCCATATTATGATAACGGCGAAAAATATCTATTGGATTATTTACTTTATTGATTAATTCAAAGCTCTGATACCAATAATGTTTTATTTTCAGTCTTCGCCAATCCGTATATTGAAAATGCAAGACTTTTATATCGGTCATCCTAATACGGTCATTTTGTACCGGTAAAGGAATACGAGCACTATGAATTAGATTTCCTTTATGTGCTGCTCCATCATCCATATATCCACAGGGAAAAGAATTCTCTCTCCACATATTCTGTAGATCGGGAAATAAATTATAGCGGGCAAATTCAAAAATAGTACCTGCTTTTGCATTTATCATAGTATCCCATTCCGCAGATGTTTCAAAATTGGGAGAAAATATTTCATCTGCATCTAATGTAATTAATAAGCGACGACCACCGATTTTACGCGCTTCATCAATTAATAGTTTTTGACGGTCAGGCTCATTAAAAGTTAAAGAGTTATTATCTATTAAAATAACTTTGGGGTATTTTTTACAGATTTCCCGAGAGCCATCTGTTGACATTTGATCAGCTATGATAATATGGTCTGCCCACAAACTTACAGCTTTTAGAAATTTGTCTAATATCCACGCCTCATTTTTGACTGGCGTCAAACAAATTATTTTCGGTCTTTCCTGATCCATAAGTATAAATATTATTTAATTTGTGATAAATTTCCGCCAAAAATCGTAATTGCGTTTAAGCCACGCATGACAACCAAACGGAAGTGTTTTTTCGTTTTCTTCATACAACTGCTTTGCACCTATTTCCATACAGAATTGGGATGCTAACTTAACAGTCGGTATTTTTAGCGGTATTCTCGTTTCTTCCAAGAAAATACACCAAAAGACATCTTCCAACAGATTACCTTTTTTTATGAAATAACCGATTGTATTTTTGTATCCCAGCACCTTAAGTCCAAGTACAGGTAAGCGCAGTATCATTTGTAATTTGTTGAAACAAGCAAATTCTTTTTTTAGTTCATTAAGCGTTTTCAATGGATATGGATAATTTAGACGATCTATGAAAGATTGAACTTTTCTCAATGAAAATCCGCCATTTCCTACCTTATCAAATACAATATTACCTTTCTCCATGACAAAAATATCTTTCGGCCATGGCGCACCAATATAATCATATCCTAAACTGCACCAATAAGATAATTCGTCCTTAAAAACGTAAGCATCTAATTGATAAATCAGTATATAGTCATAATCTACAAAACGCTTGTAGAAAGAAATATTCAACAACAACGAACTGTATGAGTCCAAATTAACAAAATAGCTATCATCAAATCTTTGAATGGTAAAGTTGATTTTGTTTTCGATTAGTAAATTTTCATAATAATTGGTATCAAGGCTTTGAGGACAGACAATCGAAAAATCATACGAATTTAGAATCTCAATGCCTTGATTCAATGAGATAAGTTCGTATTTATCCGGTTGTTCTTTGTATATTGGAATTACTATGTTTACTAATTTATCCATTCATTATTTTTATATTAAACGTAATTTTCTTAAGTACCTAATTGTAAACGGATTTACAATAATAAACCGAAGAGCGCTCTTCCACGAATGTGTGTCAATACCTAATGCCATTACATATCTAATTTTATAAAAAGTTTTAGTGGTGAACATACCCGGCTGGGAAAAACTATAATAAAAATTTCTAATTTGAGATACTTCATGCTTAGTAATAGGTATGGCATTAAATAATTCTTTTTTACTCCGGTGATAATCAATACAAGCCAACATCCATTGCTTTCCAAAATTACCGGACGAAAAATGAGTTATTAATAGGCTATCCAATATTCTTATCTTATACTTACGTGACACGCGGTATGTATAGTCAATATCATAAAAATGAAAACCTTCTACTGTTTCATCAAATAAAAATTCTTCCCACACTTTACGTGGAGTAAATATTAATACTCCGTCCAACACATTCACTTTCGATCCAGTAACCGGATAAGCATGGATTAACGTTTTATCTGTGCCATAAAAATGATACAAATGAGCTTGATCCCAACCGTCAATGCCGGAACCCCAACCTGTAGGCAAATACATTTTATATCCTCCAGCAATACCAATAGCTCCAATTTCAATCTCTTTTTTAAAAGCTTCGCAAATTATATTGCCCCAATTATCGGTTTCAAAAACAACATCTTCGTGGACAAAACACAGATAAGGGTATTTAGCTTTCGCTGCCGCAAGATTATACGCCTTTGAAATAGAAAATTCTCCATGATTCTCAATAGGAACTAATTCATAAGGAATATTCCCTATAGTATCAGCAATACTTTGAACTAATTGTTCGTAATATTGTTTTCTATATGTGGAGACAATGATGGATATCATAAACACAAAATCTTATTTATTTATAGAATGCTCTTTACTGCCGTTGCGTTAACTTTTAACAATTACTAAACAAATTATATTGTAGTTTTTTGACATTTTGATTGATTTGAAAATCGGTAAGCAGTTCTCTGATTGGCGTTTTGTCGAAAGCCGATACGCTC
>BNTW01000168.1 GCA_025996895.1 Bacteroidia bacterium
CGTTAAACAGTCATTAACGGACATTAGGGGATTGCGCGTCAAGCGCGCAATGACAGGGAAAACGCAATGACAAGACAGAACGACAATCGGGGAAGTTCGCATAACATTCAATTCCCGAGGTAGGGGCGGCCTTTGCGGTCGCCCCTTTTTTTTGTACCTTTGTATTTTCAAAAATAAATAAAATGAATCCGATCTACATAAAAAATTTATCTGCCCTGCCCTGTGCAGCGCAAGAATTTATCCGCCAAATGGGCAACGATACCGTGTTTGCCTTCAATGGAAAAATGGGCGCGGGCAAGACCACTTTCATCAAAGCAATTTGCGAGGCTTTGGGTGTGATGGACGTGATCAACAGCCCGACGTTCGCGATTGTGAATGAATACCGCTCAGACATCACTGCCGAATTGATTTATCATTTCGATTTTTATCGTATCCAAAACATTCAGGATGCTGTTCAAATCGGCATCGAGGATTATTTCAACAGCGGTGCACTTTGTTTTATCGAGTGGCCGGACAAGGTAGAGGCCTTACTTCCCGACGATACAGTGTTTGTAACCATCGAGGAACAAGCAAACGGCGAAAGAATTGTATGCTAAATAAATAATGTATATCTTTGGCCTTTCAACTCTAATTTATTTAAAATGAAAAAAATCTTTGTGATACTTTGTGCAGCTTTGGTGATTGCGGGTTGTTCTATGAACAAAAAAACATACACAATTAACGGTGTTCTTCCCGATAATTCGTATGATGGAAAATGGGTGTATATGGTTGATTATAGCAAAGAAGCACCTTTAGACAGCGCGTTGGTTACGGATGGCAAATTTACTTTTACAGGCCAGCCTGACATTTATAATTATATACGTCTCGATTTAGACAGAAAGCTTTATGCCAATGTGATTCGTGAAGCCGGAGAAATACAGGTCGATTTATCGAATCCGTTGAGTGTGGTTGGTACGCCCCTGAATGATAAAAAAACTGCTTATTCGAAAGAATTACGCGATTTTTACGAATCCGCTCGCGAATCGGGCGAAAATCATGATACTTTGCATGCGCGATTCTATAGCTTGAATGAAGCTCATTTTTTGCCGAATACTGATAATGCCTTGGGCGTGTTTGTATTTTTGAGCTGGTACTATGATTTAAGTCCGGAAAAAGTGGATTCACTCTATGCTATTATGGGCGACAGTATTAAGGCAAATCCGATGGTTGTAAGGGTTATAGAGGCTAACGAACACCAAAAGCAAACCGCTGTCGGAAAAATGTTTATCGATTTCACCATCGAACACGGTAACTTGGACGGATCGGCCGCTTCGTTTTCCGATTATATCGGTAAAGGAAAATACGTTTTGGTGGATTTCTGGGCTGCGTGGTGCGGTCCCTGCTTGGCTGAAACGCCTGTCATTGCCGAAGTGTATGCCAAACACAAAGGCGACAAATTCGATGTGCTGGGTATAGCTGTTTGGGATAAAAGAGAAAAAACATTGGAAGCTATCAAGAAGCATCATATCGTTTGGCCGCAAATTATTGATGCAGAAGAAATTCCCACCAAATTATATGGAATTAACGGTATTCCGCAAATCATGTTGTTTGGCCCCGACGGAACAATCTTAGCCCGCGATTTGCGCGACGACGCATTGAAAGCTAAAGTGGCGGAAGTATTGAAATAATGGACTTATGAAATATCGTATCTTGTTGTTTTTCTGCGTATTGGCTTTTACCGGCTGTTCTTCGACGAAGGAAAAGCCGATACCGCAGGAAGACGTAAAACAGTATTTGTTGGCAGGGGCCTATTCCGACGGAACAACGCCCGGAATGGTCGTGTATGATTTTGATACGCAGACCGGCGAGTTTGAATATGTCAGTGCCATCGATGGAATTGAAAATCCTTCGTATTTAGCGGTTTCGCCCGACGAGCAGTTTGTTTATTCCGTGAATGAAACGGCCAACGGTGCGGTGAGTTCTTTCACATTCGACAAAACGACCGGAACGCTCAGGCTGATCAATTATCAATTTACGGAAGGCGCAGATCCGTGTTATATCAGCATCAATCAAGACGCAACTCTTTTGTTTACAGCTAATTACAACGGCGGAAATTTGTCGGTTTTCCCTTTGGGAAAAGAAGGTTGCATTCAACCGTTGGTGCAAAATATTGCTTTTAAACCGGCATCACATATTCATACGGCTGTTTTTTCGCCCGACGAAAAACGCTTGCTGGTTACGGATTTGGGAACAGATAAAATTTACCAATATTACTTGATGAAGACAGCTGACGGTTTGCCGTTGCTTCGGGAAGACCAAGTTGTTCAACTGGAACACGGCTCAGGCCCACGCCACTTGGCCTTTCACCCGAACGGCAAATTTTTGTACAGTATCAATGAACTGTCGGGAACAATCACGGTGATGGATTATGCGGACGGCATTCAGGATTTTCGGCAAACGATTGTAGCTGACACCACACCCGGAGTAGGCGGAAAGGGCAGTGCGGACATTCACTTGACGCCCGACGGACGGTTTCTGTATGCTTCCAACCGCGCACAAACGAACACTATCGCTATTTTCTCGGTCAATCCGGACGACGGCACTTTGACTAAAATCGGTTATCAACCGACCGGCCTACATCCGCGCAATTTCCTTCTTTCGCCGAACGGCAAATTTTTGTTATGCGCCAACCGCTACAGCGACAACATTCAAATCTTTGAAATCGATTCGGTCAGCGGATTATTGCACGATACCGAAAAAATTATTCAGCAATCCCAACCGGTTTGTTTGCAATGGATAAGGGAGCGTCCGTAAATAATTTTCACGTTTTATTAGGTTTTATGACATAATTCCACTCGCCATGGAACTTATATTTTTTAAGATTTATTGCATTTAACTCTTCATCGCTTATCACTATTCCTTTTTTGTACTCGGTATCGTCAAGTTGACATGT
>BNTW01000169.1 GCA_025996895.1 Bacteroidia bacterium
TCTGGGTGGGGATTATTACACAGCCCCTGCAGTTTTTGTTAGAGATAATGGTAATTCCGGAACTATTTACTATATTTGTCGTGATTATCTGGGTAGTATTACCCATATCACCACGAGCAGCGGCTCGTTGGTACAGGAGTTGAGTTATGATGCATGGGGAAGGTTGCGCAATCCAAGCAATCGGGTAGCATACACACCCGGAAGCGAGCCGGAATTGTTTCTTGGTCGCGGTTATACCGGTCATGAACACCTGACGCAATTCGGGTTGATAAATATGAATGCCCGCTTGTATGACCCGGCAGTCGGACGGTTTCTAAGTCCGGACCCGTATGTACAAGATCCATTCTTCGGTCAAAGTTTTAATCGATATAGCTACGCATTAAACAATCCGTTGAAATATACCGATCCAAATGGAGAATTTTGGTTTATTATTATTGGAGCTTTAATTGGTGCCTATATAGGAGGTAGTACAGCTGAAGGTAATTTAAATCCCTTACAATGGAATTGGGATAAAAATACTTTCGTAGGAATGGGAATTGGTGCAGGAGTTGGAGCTCTCGGTGGTTGGGGGTTTTCTGCCGTAGCACCGGCATTTTCATCAGTAGCAGTAGCAGCTTTACCAACATTCAGTTCGGCAAGTGTTACTATAAGTGCCTATGCTTTGACCGGTGCTGTATTTGGTGGAGCAATCGGTTACGGATCCGGATTTGGGACGGCTATGTATACAAGTAATGGAGATTGGGGCTATGCCCATAAAATGGGCACTACCATGTCCGGAGTGGGTTCTCAAATAGGTTTAGTATTAGGGATTATGGCGGGAAACTGGGAAGCGTATCAAGAACAGTTGCGAAATCTCAAGGCGATGGAGATGAGCGTAGATAAGGCGATTGGTAATGCAAGAGAAGAATATTATCAACAACGATCCGGTGGTTTGGGTGCAGATTTTTATGGAGGCGCAGGTATGGCTGCTGTGTCCGAAACACTTTATAGTAAAGATTTAGGAACATGGATGGGTAAAAATGGAACATTCTACGACCAGTCTTGGGGTGGAAACCAATATACCGGCGGAAAGTATAAATTTGCAAATAATTTAGCTAAACCGTTTAAATATGGGTCTAATGCTCTCGGGGCTTATGATATGTATACTTCTGTTATGGCTGCTAAAAAAGGAGAAATATCTCCAGCAGAAGCGACCGGAGATGTGGTTTTCGGAGGAGCTGCCATGTATAATGGATTTTGGGGCGGCTGGGCGAATATTTGGTATAATTTGGGAAAAGAATATGGCCCCATGACTACCTATCTGCGGAAGCAAGCAGATAGAAGAAATAGATATTCCTATTAAGATACAGAAGAAATATGAATTTTTTTGAATATTTATTTTGCAGGTTGTATTGGTGGAATACACAGATAATAAAAGAAAAAGACATACCAAGTGTATATTCGATTTTTGGTCTATCTGTTTTTCAAGGATTTAGTATTATTCCTTTATACGATGTAATATATATATATATATATAAGTCTTTTTATATAAAAGATATTTTAGGGGTTAATTCCTATTTAATTATTGGTATCATTGTTCTTATGATAGATTTTGCATATTTTAGAAAATCCAAATATGAAATTTTACTGGAAAAATTTCAAAAACTTCTAAAAGAACAAAAGAGAAAAAAAGATATTTTATGTATTATTTACATATTAACAATTATAGTGGTTAATGTTTTGCTTACGATATATTTTAGAGCACATAATGTTGGTACATAACACGTTTGTTCATTCATTAAAAATTAGTTTTTATGCAAACAGTAATTAAAAAAAGTGTTTTATTTTCGTTATTTCTGATTTCAGTTTGTACTGTACGGGCACAGAAATTGTCAGAAGATTTGAATATCAAGCCCGGTACATGGGGTTATAATTGCTACATTGACAGTAAACAAGTTTCTTTAGACGACTTTGTTGCAAAATTGAACAGCATAAATGCCGAAGTTGGTAGTATGTTTAAGACCGGAAAAAAATTAAATATGGCTGGTACGATAATTAGTTGTGTTGGGGCGTGTTTTGTCGGCTATGATTTATATGATTTAAGTACACGCTTGTGCGGTGGTAAAGGCAATACAACGTTCTTAATTGGTAGCGGTGGCGCGTTAGCCGTCGGAATTATTTTATATTATGTAGGTGCAAGTAAAATGAAGAAAGCACTTACAATGTATAAAAACAATGCTGTATCGTTTTCTATTAGTCCGGCGCAAACCGGTATAGGATTGTGCTTTAATTTCTGATAGAGACGTTTGATTAATAAAAAACTGCTATTTGCAATTATTTAATAGCAGTTTTATTTTTTTTCTTGAAGCAATTGCCTTAATAAGGCATTTTGCTCTTCTTTATCTTTAATTATACGTTCATAAAGTTCTATAACTTTTTCTAATGGATTGAACGTGCATTTATAATTAGTAATATAACCACCAGAATCTTCATGAAACGTATTTGCTACAATATTTATCGCCTTTTCTTCGTCAAAATTTTTGATGGCTTCTACCGGAATATTCAGTTCTTTGGCAATTTTTTCCAATATTTCGTCTTTGATAACAGCTTCTTTTTCCAAATTAGAAATAGTTTGTTGAGCAACACCGATAGCATCACCTAATACCTCCTGTTTAATTCCCAGCATTTCCCGAAAGCGTTTAACATTCAGCCCGTGATGCACTTTTCTATTCGGAGTAGATTCTATATCCATTTTTGTCAATAATTTGCAACAAAAATAAGGAAAATTTTCA
>BNTW01000170.1 GCA_025996895.1 Bacteroidia bacterium
TTCTTGAAATTAACCACACGACCTTTGTTGTCGGTCAGGCGGCCATCGTCCAAGACTTGCAACAAAACATTAAACACATCAGGGTGAGCTTTCTCAATTTCGTCAAATAAAACCACAGAATAGGGTTTGCGGCGTACGGCTTCCGTCAGTTGTCCGCCTTCGTCGTAGCCCACATAACCCGGAGGAGAGCCAATCAGGCGCGTTACACTGAATTTTTCCTGATATTCGCTCATATCAATCCGCGTCATCAGGTTTTCGTCGTTAAACAAATACTCAGCTAATGCTTTCGCCAATTCGGTTTTACCGACGCCGGTCGTTCCCAGAAAAATAAACGACCCAATCGGACGTTTGGGGTCTTGCAAGCCCGCACGACTTCGGCGAATAGCATCCGAAACGGCTGCGATCGCTTCTTCCTGACCGATGACACGCTTGTGCAATTCTTCTTCCAAATGCAACAACTTGTCGGATTCGCTCTGCAACATGCGTCCCACCGGAATACCTGTCCAGCGCGAAACCACTTCGGCAATATCGTCCGAATCGACTTCTTCCTTAATCATGGCCTGTCCGCCCTGCATCGTGTTCAATTCCTGTTCAAATTTTTCGATTTCTTCTTCTTTCTGACGCAACAAACCGTAACGGATTTCCGCCACCTTGCCGTAATCGCCTTCACGTTCGGCGCGTTCGGCATGATATTTCAAGTCTTCAATCTCAATTTTATTCTGTTGGATTTTATTAATGATTTCGCGTTCGGACTCCCATTTGGCTTTAAATTGCTTTTCTTCCTCTTTCAAATCGGCAATTTCCTTATTTAAAAAAGTCAATTTATTGCCATCGTTTTCGCGTTTAATGGCTTCGCGCTCAATTTCCAGTTGGGTGATTTTGCGCGTGATTTCGTCCAACGCTTCGGGAACGGAATCTACCTGCATACGCAACCGCGCAGCCGCTTCGTCCATCAAGTCAATAGCCTTGTCGGGCAAATAGCGATCGGTAATGTAACGCGCCGACAACTGCACCGAAGCAATAATCGCATCGTCTTTGATACGGATTTTGTGGTGGTTTTCGTATTTTTCCTTCAATCCACGCAAAATGGAAACAGCATCGGTTTCGTTCGGCTCTTCAATCAACACCTGCTGAAAACGGCGTTCCAACGCTTTGTCTTTCTCAAAATATTTCTGGTATTCGTTCAAGGTCGTTGCCCCGATGGCACGCAATTCGCCCCGCGCCAAAGCCGGTTTCAAGATATTGGCGGCATCCATCGCGCCTTCTCCTCCACCCGCTCCTACCAGCGTATGGATTTCGTCGATAAACAAAATAATCTCGCCGTCAGAGCCAATCACTTCATTCACCACCGATTTCAATCGTTCTTCAAATTCGCCTTTATATTTTGCACCGGCAATCAGCGCACCCATATCGAGCGAATAAATCTGCTTACTTTTCAAATTGTCGGGTATATCGCCGCGCACAATCCGGTAAGCCAATCCTTCGGCAATCGCCGTTTTTCCGACGCCCGGCTCGCCAATTAAGATCGGATTATTTTTTGTTCGCCGGCTCAATATCTGCAATACGCGCCGGATTTCTTCGTCCCGGCCAATGACCGGGTCTAATTTTCCCGCGCGCGCGCGTTCGTTCAAATTAATGGCATATTTCGACAGCGATTGATAAGTATCTTCCGCCGACTGGTTTGTAACTTTATTGCCGCTTCGCAATTCGTTGATAGCGGCTGTCAAATCTTTTTCCGTTACGCCTGCGTCTTTCAACATCGTCGAAACCGAATTTCTTTCCAAAAACAGAGCTAAAATGACCGGCTCAATCGACACATATTGATCGCCCCATTTGGAGCTGATGTCGATGGCTTTTTGAAAAACAGCATTTGCCTCACGCCCCAGATACGGCTCTCCGCCCGACACTTTCGGATACGAATCAATTTCTCTATCCAAAACGGTCTTCAGATTTTGAGCATTCACGCCCATTTTTTGGAACAAAAACTGCGTAATGCTTTCCGCCTCGTCCAAAATCGCCCACATAATGTGCGATGGCTCAATGGCTTGCTGATTTTTCCGGCGCGCCAAGTCCATACTTTTCTGAACTACTTCCTGCGCTTTAATCGTAAAATTATTAAAATTCATATTTTTGTCTTCCTTTCTTTTTTTGTTTTATTGTTTAAACAACAAAACACCTGCCAAGGTTTAAAATACGCCAAAATGGCAGATTGAATAAATCAATTTTCCTTCCATTGTAACCCCTTCTATAATAACCGAATAGGTAGTTTGAGTGTCGGCCGTATAAAATTCCACTGTTGCTTTATACACATAGCGGCTCCAATCGGCCGAATCCAACGGAAGCAGCTGACTGTGCATAATACAAGTTATACAAACAAAAAGCAAAAGAAGCCCGAGTTTTCTCATAATATACTTTTTAATGCGGTGCAAGGTACTTCTTTGATTAGTAAGAATAAAATTATTTTTGTTAAAAAATCTTTTATATACTTTGCTTTTCTGAAAAATAATTATAATATTTGTCGCCTATAATTCATTTTGAACACAATGAAACAAAAATGAAACAAAATTGGAAAACCCTTTTTATCGTTTTTTCGCTGGCGTGGCTGGTGATTAATTTCTTACAGGCGATTTTCACCGAAATAATGAATGACGAGGCGTATTATGCTTTGTACGGCACACAACTCGCGTGGGGCTACTTCGACCATCCGCCTATGGTGGGACTGATGACGTATCTGTCTGATTTATTGTTCGCCGGC
>BNTW01000171.1 GCA_025996895.1 Bacteroidia bacterium
TTGGATGCTGCGACCGGCGCTATCCAATGGTCGGTAGATGCCGTGGAATTATATAACCGCAAACCGACGGAATTTGGGCCGGTTGAGTCGCCTTTGGTTGTGGGAGATGTCGTGTATTTTACTATCATGAGTGATAAAGCTTCTTTGGTAGCGCTCAACCGGAAAAACGGCGAAGTGATTTGGGAAACACCTCCTTTCAAAGGAGACCTCATGTACGCTTCACCTATATTTATCGAGTATCATGGAAAAAAACAGATTGTCATCATCAATGAATTTTATGCTACCGGCATCGACCAATCGACCGGCGCCATTGCGTGGCAGGCTAATATATTTGACTTTATGAAAGCGGGAATGCAGGATAATAACTGGAGACCGCAATTTACCAACACTCCTATATATAAAGACGGAAAGATTTGCGTCGCTTGCGGATACGATTACGGTGCAGTGATGCTTCAACTCAACGATGATGCCACCGGCATTTCGCAGGCATGGTTGAATCGCGACCTTGACCCTCATCATGGAGGTATGGTGCTTGTTGACGGTTATCTCTACGGCTCTACCTGGACAAACAACAACGTAGGAAATTGGGGATGCGTGGATTGGAATACCGGTAAAACCATGTACGAAAATCCTTGGACAGGAGGAAATAAAGGCACTTTAATTTATGCGGATGGCATGTTGTATTGCTATGACGACCGGCGGGGTAATATCGGATTAGCCAAAGCGACGCCAGAAAAGTTCGATCTGATAAGTGCATTTCGCATTACCAAAGGCGAAGGGCCTAATTGGGCGCATCTTGCTATTCATAACGGTATCTTATTCGTCCGTCACGGCAGTGCACTTATGGCGTATAAGATTAAATAAGAGCCGAAGGGAAATTTGTCGTACGCCCCTCTATCCCTATATGAAAACATGATGGTATTGAAATTGGAAATTTTGGAGATACATGGGAAAGCGGGAAGATAGGGTGCATTCGACGTAGTCAAATGCAAACAAAATAATGTTTGTTCGTGTGTTATGTTAATTTTTTCGTATTTTTGTGCATGAAAAAAGTTTGTTTTAGTCTTTTTTTGATACCAAAAAATACTAATTATTTTACTGATATGCAAGTAAATAACAAATTTTTTCTTTTTAGTGTGAATAATTCAGGTTAGATTAAAATAATTATTTTGTAAAAATTTATAAATAAAAAAGAAACAGATAAGAAAATAGAATTTACATATTAAAGAAAAGCGTTAGCTTTTATTTTTGCTATAATCTGTTTTCTTGTGCAATTCCGCTGTTTGCTGTAAATCTTGACATTTTTACTTAAACCAATCCGAAATATTTACATCATTGATAGTTAGCGAAAAATGCCTTTCATCAAACGGCAACTATTCAAATTTTCGGCACAAAATAAAATTAGTGCCGAAAATTTGTGTATCTTTGCAGCAAATTTCAAATGCAGTAATGAATAAATTAAATATAGACGATTTTATCATTCACTTCAAAGATAAAGATGTTTTTGAAATGAATGATATTGTTGATTTTTACCGCTCTGCTGACGAGCAAATAAAATCAGCAACTGTGAATTGGCGCATTTATTCATTGGTGCAAAAGGGTGTTTTGCAGCGTGTAGGGAGAGGTAAATTCCGTTTGGGAAACAGCAAAATATTCATTCCCGACATCTCGCTCAAACTAAAATCTTTGTATAATAAAATCCATAAAGAATTTCCATTTACCGCTGTTTGCGTGTGGCATACCTCTGTGTTTAACGAATTTATGCAGCACCAAATGGGCAAATTTTATTATATGATTGAAGTGGAAAAAGAATCAGCAGAAGCTGTTTTTTATGTTTTGAAAGAGCAGAATTTAGCTGTTTTTCTTAATCCCAATCAGGACATTTTGAACAAATATCTGCCTGAAAATAAAGTGATTTACATTGTAAAATCGTTGGTTTCAGAAGCCCCTATTCAAAAGGTAAAGAGGGTATGCACACTGTCAATCGAAAAAATGTTGGTAGATATTTTTTGCGATGAAACGCTGTTTGCCGCCCAGCAAGGCGCGGAAATGCGAACTGTTTTTAACGAGGTACTAAGTAAATATACTGTCAATCAGAGTAAGATGTTGCGTTATGCAAACCGAAGAAAAAAGAAAACGAGTTTTGAGAATTACTTGAAAACAATCACTAATAATCGGCACTAAAATTAATTTGATGCCAAAATATAGAGTATGATTAATCAGAAAGAAATAACAATCGAATGGTTGGTGAACGTATCCAAGAAACACAAAATCAAAGACAAAGGCTTGGCAGAGAAGGCTGTACGCGCTCTATTGCTGTTGGAGGGATTGGCAAAGCAAAATATAAACTTCGTTATTGAAAAAGAGCTTACAACCGGATTGACGGAAATTGTAGAGAATGGTGTAACAAGTAAAGGTTCGATGTTTCGCAAGTCCATTTTTGAATATCCGACCGTATTGTCCGGACGTGTGGACAATGTGATTCCCAATCGGCTCATTGTAGAAATCAATTCGTTTGCCAATCCTTATCCGCATGTAAAACAAAATATTACATCGTTTATTACGGATTATCTTGTTGCTACCAATCAACTAATTGCTATTGAAGAATATGGCTTACAGCCCTTTTCTCTCAATGTGTTGGACAAACGGCGCACGATGATTGAAAAATTGGTATCGCTTTTCCGTTTCTCTTTTTCCGAGAATCCAACGATTGCACTTGCCGCTAAAATACGGCATTTC
>BNTW01000172.1 GCA_025996895.1 Bacteroidia bacterium
AAACTCAAATGTTTAACATTAAATAAATTCATCGGGATTGGTATGCCCGATGCTTACAAAGTGAGTTAATTTTACAGGCTGCGATAGTGAAGAAAAATATCGGCTTGATTACCGTTGCAACAAAGTCACTTATAGTTATCTTCATCGAAACAAACGAAGATTACATTTTTGATAGAATCATTCCTGGATAGAAAGCCCGCTACCGTGTAAAAAGCAATGGTAGCGGCTTTTTCTTTTCAAGTTAAAACAAATTCTATTATCAAGTTGATATAAAGTTCAATATCTATTTTAAGCCTCTTTTTGTCTCCAAATTGGGCGATTTTGAGGCGTTTTTCTACTGTTTCTGCCATAAAAAATAATTTCCAAAGCCGTTTTTTGTTCTTTGTTATTTCTCTAATAAAATAATCTGCTCATAATCAATCATGTAAAAATAATTTTCAAAAAAAGTATTATCAACTTGTCAATACCTGATAATTCAACTTCCGACCTTTGCAAAAACAACAACAAAAATGGCAAATAATCCTAAACAAAATAAGCCATGACAGACAGGGAATTAACGGCATTTATGCAAAACTGGTTTGAGCGGCTTATGGCACGGTTCGACCGATTGGACAAACATTTGGAAAAAATGGCGATAAAGGAGAAGTTGCTGGAGGGCGAACGGCTTTTGGACAACCAGGACGTATGCCAGATGCTCAATGTAAGCAAAAGGACATTGCAGCGTTACCGTTCGTCGGGCGAACTGCCCTACCAGATGCTCTATCATAAGACTTTTTACAGGGAAAGCGACGTGGAAGCCTTTATCAAGGCCAATTTCGCCAAAGGCGAAGACACGGACGACAATAATCCCGAAGAACCGGATGTTCCGTAATTGGTATTTTTCTTTTCTAAACACTATCGTTCAACAGAAGCCCGCACCGTCGTGATGACAGGTGCGGGCTTCGCTCATTTATGGGAATGGTAATGTTCCCAACAATTTTTACTGTTAGATTTTGAAGCCCTTCCGTTCCAGTATTCCGACGGCAGGTCGGGCGACAACCAGCCTGTCGCCCATATATTGAGGACGACGCGGGGCAGGTTATTCAAAAAACCTTTTCGTTCCAGAATGAAGGGGCGGAGGAAGAATAGATGTAAAAATCAGGTAAGCAAGCGCCCGGAGCAATTCGGGCGCTTTTAATAACCGATAAGATACAGTTATGAAATACATCATATTGTTCTTCGCCGCTTTGCTGCACTTGTCCGTATATGGGCAGCCAAACCGAAAATCAGAAATAGAAAGATTTACGGAAAATATTTATTCGGCAACAGGACTTCTGAAAATAGCGGATTCGCTGCCAATGTCCGTAAACGAACTACCCGACTATCCCGTCATTTTTCCGGTTAAAGAACCGCATATTTCATCGGGGTTTGGAAAACGTAAACATCCGGTTTATAAAACGCAAAAATTCCACACGGGAATTGATTTTGCCGAAGCAAAAGGCACTCCTGTATATGCCACAGGCAACGGAATAGTCATCCGCAAAGGCTACGATTCGGGATATGGATTTTTTATAGAAATCGGGCATGCAGGCGGTTTCCGCTCATTCTATGCACACCTAAGCAAAACGTTGGTGAATACGGGCGATTCGGTAAGGATAGGCAAACACATTGCCTATGTGGGAAACAGCGGGCTAACGACGGGCTACCACCTGCACTATGAAATCAGGAAAGGCAACCAATTTTTGAATCCGGTAGAATGGTGCTGCTCTTTGCTGGAAGTGTTGTATTGCCAAGAACTATCTTCCAAAACGCAAGTGCAGCCAATTTCAGCCAATGCCTTGAAAAACATTCGATAAATAATTTTATCAAGTACCTGCGACACCGCACTTGCAAAAAATGCCACTCGCAAAAGTTAAAACTTCTCGAAAAAAGCACGTCAAAATTCCAAAATTAATTTGTATTTTTGTACCGTTTTTCTGACAATTCTAAAAAGCAAAAGTCAGAACAAATGTAATAACTTGATTGATAGATAAATTAAAAATATAACGCTATGTTGTTTGGTAATAAAATTAGACAGTTAAGAGAAGAAAAACAAATGCTGCAACGGCAATTTGCCGCAGCATTGGAAATTGATACGCCGATGTACAGTAAAATTGAGCGTGGCGAACGCCGTGCCAAACGCGAACAGGTTATTGCACTTGCCAAAATCTTTAATGTTAATCCGAATGAATTTTTAACCCTTTGGATTGCTGACAGGATTCTTGAAGCAATAGCAGACGAAAAAGAGTTGGCGGGGGAAGCGTTGAAAGTTGTGCTAAAGAAAATAAACGAATAAAATGAAAACAGTCAATATAAATAACAAAAGCAATCAACTGTTGCAAGGTATTGAACACCTGATTGAGCAAACAGGCAGGCAAGTTGCGGTGTATCTAAACACCACAATCAGTCGTCTGTATTGGTCTATCGGCAATTATATTATTACTGAAATACAGTATGAAACCTATTCACAATACGGACAGCAAATTGTGGCGACACTGTCGCAAACATTGACCGAAAAATATGGGAAAGGCTATACATATTCCGCATTGAGACGGATGATAAGAGTAGCAGAAACATTCGATGAAAAAATGTTGGCGACACTGTCGCCAACATTGAGTTGGAGTCATTTTATCGAATTGGCTTATATAGAAAATAGCACCAAACGGCTGTTTTACCAACAAATGTGTGTC
>BNTW01000173.1 GCA_025996895.1 Bacteroidia bacterium
ACACACACACATTACTCACCTGGCGGTTTAACAAAAATTCACGCGTTATGTGCCTTGTAACGCGTCTTTTTTCTCACGCGCGTAATATACAAAATTTATTTTTAATACGCAATATTTCCGGCCTCCGTCATTGCGAAGGCGGCAGTTGTTGTGTCATTGCGGGCTTGACCCGCAATCCCCTGTTTCCCCCCAGCCCCCTAAAGGGGGAGAAAAAGTCCTTGCAAAATTGTGCGCTGCCACTCCCTCCCCTTCAGGGGAGGGCTGGGGTGGGGTTTTCTTCAACTCATAACTTATAATTCATAACTCAAAAAAAAATATGCGAACATTTAAATTTTTGACATTGTTTTTTCTGCTTCTTCCCTCTGGTGTTTTTGCCCAAACAATGGAGCAACGCCTGCCCTTTGACACAAACACAACGTGGAATAACGATGCAACGTCTTTACAATGGCAAAGCGACCTGTTTTATCGCGAAAATCTTTCTGCCTTTGGTGAATCTTCATCGTTCAATCCTTTCGGCGATTTCCTGACCAATCTTTTCGGCAGCACCCGGCAATCCGACCCGCCGGGACAACAGGGCGGCAATCCGTCTTTGCAAGGCAACCCCAATTCCGGCGTGCCGCTGGGAAATGGAGTTTATTTTTTACTGATTACTTCCATGCTTTATCTAACAATTTTATTGACTAAAAAACATTTGCTCAAAATGAAAACAACAATACACCCCTCTAAATCTCCCCTGAAGGGGAGACTTTGGCTGACGCACAACCTTGAAAATTCGCAGGCTCTCAAAGCCCCCTTCAGGGGGTTGTGGGGTACACTATTCCTGTTTATTGCTTTGTTTGCTGTATGTCATGCACAAGCAGCCAATAT
This sequence comes from Bacteroidia bacterium, assembly GCA_025996895.1. GTDB lineage: Bacteria > Bacteroidota > Bacteroidia > Bacteroidales > Azobacteroidaceae > Azobacteroides. The sequence continues at coordinate 868 of BNTW01000173.1, forward strand.
TGCAGTCAATTACAACGCGCAGGCGTTTGCCTCGATAAACAGCGAGATTGAATTAAAAGCCATCTTGGCAATACCGACCGAATGTATCAAAGGCCTGCCAACCATTACCACTAACCCTACGCAGGGAACGGCTACTCCGGCCAAAGGCAAAATTACATATACCAGCACGGTAACTACTGCCGACTATTTCGGTACGGATGCCTTTGAATTTACGCTGGCTTGTGGTACAGATAACTACACGATAACTGTTAAGTTGACGATTCTTCCGAAACCGAGTAATATGGAGCCTTCCGGTTGTTTTGTGGAACTGCCGCCTACGTTGTGGAAAATGAATACCGGAGCTAATTTAGGAGAGGTTTCTATTTACCAGCCTGCTTTGGTTGGAGATATGAATGGCGATGATCTGCCGGAAATAGTTTGTGTGTATCAACAAGGAACCTATCAAAATGCAATACCCAATATTCCTTACCTTCCTCACTTAGCACAAAATTTAACGGTATTTAAAGGAACTGATAGATCCAGGATTAATTTTCAAACGACACAAGCGTTTATGAGTTACATGCCGGGGTTATTCGCTATTGGGAAAACAAAGATATATGATAGTACATTAAGTGCTGAAAAAGATTCGGCAATCATAGTGATTGCCGAAGGAGATAAGTACTTAAGAGCCTACAACATGTATGGAAATCTTGTATGGACATCCAATGCTCAATGGACGGGTATTACTTCTAATGCGACATATACATCAGTTAATTTTGCCGATTTTAATAATGATGGCTATGTAGAAGTCTATACCGGTAACAGGATATTTAATGCAGCTACTGGTGAATTACTTTGTCAGGGATTAGGAAATAGTGGACGAAATGGACCAAATAATGGCACTAACTATGATGGAGAGCAGACTTTCGCCATTGATGTGGATGGTGATGGACGTTTAGAATTGATTGCCGGTAGTCAGGTGTATCAGGTAACACCCGATTTAACTTCCATGACAATTGGACAAGATATTTCCGGACAATTAACCTGTTTAGAGAATACTGGTCTTACCGTTCCAAGTGATGGTTTTACACAAGTAGCAGATATAGACAATGATGGATATTTGGATATTATTGTAGAAAAATATCTTAATGCAAACTTATATGTTTTCATCTATGTTTGGAGTCCTCACAAAGGAGAAGTATTAGCACAAAAAATAATTCCCACATCTAGTTCCATGGGCATTCCTTTCATTGGTGACGTAGATGGTTGCGGCAAACCCGAAATTTTATTTATTGCTGGAAAATCGGGTGATACAAACACTTTTTTTATCTATGCCTATAAATATGAAGAAGGCAATCCGCTTCTGACTCTTTTTTGGAAACTAAGCCATGCCGATGGCTCTTTAAATACAGGATTAACTTTATTTGACTTTAATCAGGATGGTGTTGCTGAAATAGTCTATCGGGATGAAAAACAATTACGTATTATCAATGGTAGCGGCCAAGGAAAGGATTATTTGGGCAATATCAGTACCATCAATCCGACTACCAAAGTATTGACTAATTATAACTTAGCCGCTCCTATACCCTGTACATCCAATACAGGTTATGAATATCCAACCATAGCGGATATAGATGGTGATGATCAAGCGGAAATTCTGATTGCCGGTGATCCTTCCGGTAGTACCACGAATGGTCAATTACGGGTCTTCAAAACCGGTGGATCGCCTTGGGCACCCGCCCGTCCGGTCTGGAATCAATACATGTACAACGCCGTCAATGTAAATAACGATTTAACCATTCCCAAGTACCAACTCAATCCGGCGACCGTCTTTCCCGGACACGACCGGATTTTGG
>BNTW01000174.1 GCA_025996895.1 Bacteroidia bacterium
TACCCCTTTGATAAACATGGCACAAAGGTACGAATAGTGCCACCTATCCTCCAAAAAGCCGGGTGCCACACAGGGGGCTTTTTCGTGGTTTTAGCACCAAAAAACGAATGTTTTAACATATACACCAGCCCACAGAACGTATAATGCATATTCAACTTGGATATTTTTGATCTTTTAACACTTCGATAAAGGGGAGGCTGCAATGTGGGTTAACGGTTTCGTTGCCTAACCAATTGAAATGAAACGTAATATCGCTACGCACCGGCAACAAAATATCCTCGTCCGACCATCCAAAATCCGTTTCGATGTGAAAATTATACCACGACCACCGCCCGTCAATACAGAAACGACTGATCGTCCACCGTCCGTCCACAATATAAAAAATACCGGAAATCAAGCTCGGACTGTTGATTTTGGGTGTTATCTTGATTTCATGTATCGTCTGTTGCAACGTATCAATTGCCCCCCTGTAATCAAATTGATAATACTGAAACGCATGGTTTGCGCCCGGCAATATAATTTGATTATCGAAAATAGTCGGGTAGTAAATATTGATATTCAAAAATTGCAGCAATCGGTCTTGAATATCCGAAGCATTTAATTTATTGCCGTTTAATGCTTGAATATTTTGTGTAAAATGATTGGGGGCTGAGAAGTGCATATCCACCCAAGCCTCCACAAAATTATTTTTTCCGTTTTTATTCAAATACAAATAATCGGAAGCATACTTAAACAGAAAATTTTTCTTTTTCACTTCCGAATTACCCTTGATATAGACTTCGGCATCATATTGTTGCACAGAAGCACTGTATTGGTCGCGGTGACTCAACACTTGCGCCATGATGGAATCGGCTTTATTCCTCATTTTATTGGCGGAAAACATGCCGTTGACCGCACACACCAAACACAGAAACACCATACTTTTTTGAATCATTCCACGAATGTAGAAAATTTTTCTTACTTTTGCATCGAAAAAGATTATTTTTAGGTATGCAAGTAAGGGAAGACGTGTTGGATTATTCGACCAGTTTAAAAGCAGTTTGGCGATTATTGAACGAATCAGAACGGCTAATGATACGCCAACATGCTCATGTACAGCATTACAAAAAAAACAAGTTATCTATGTCGAGGGTGAACAGCCGACCCATCTGATCTGTTTACTCAAGGGGAAAGTCAAAATTTTCAAGGACGGAGTGAGCGATCGCCGCCAGATTATCCGTATGATTCGTCCGATACAATACTTTGCCTATCGTGCCTATTTTGCCCACGAAAATTATTTAACTTCCGCTGCGGCTTTTGAGCCGTGTACTATCTGTTTGATTCCGATGACTACCATAGTGGAGATCATGAAACACAATTTCCAAGTTTGCCGATTTTTCATCCACCAACTATCCCTGGATTTGGGCATTGCCGACGAACGTGTCGTAAATCTCACACAAAAACATATACGCGGACGATTAGCCGAATCACTGATTTCCTTGATTGACAGTTACGGATTGGAAGAAGACGATTCGATCAATATTTACCTGTCACGCGGAGATTTGGCAAACCACTCCAATATGACCACCGCCAACGTCATCCGCACGCTCTCCATGTTTGTTACCGAAAAAATCATCGCTTTGGATGGGCGTAAAATCAAAGTGTTTGATGCCGAGCGATTGAAGAAAATTAGTGCGTTAGGGCGATAGACTATTTTAAACTACTAACTTAATCTAAAAAGACATTCCTGCGTGCCGGAGTGAGGTCGATGGTTGAAATCACAGGACGAAACGAAACTGTTGCTGTTTTTTCGGCTCTGAGATTATTATTTTGCTGCGACCGTTCGGCACGTACTCCGATGTGAATGAGAGCCGTTCGTAACATTACCTCTTCAGTATCGCCTAAAGGTAGAAATAGTGGAAGTTCTTGATATTCACCTGCTTCTACGTCAGGTACAAAACCATTGCCATAGTCGGATGAGTGGGTTGCATTCGTAAATTTAACCACTATGGGCTGTATACCCCACGTATTGTTTTTTTGCTTTTGAGGGTCTTCCTCATAAAGCGTGACTGAGCCTACATTTTTGCCGTAGGTAGTCGTTCCAATGAGAACGACATTCATATAGGGTTGTAATCCGTTGATTACCAATTCGCTTGCCGATGCCGTTCTATTGGAAGTGAGAACATGGATGCGATTAAGCCCGGTCAGTTTATTAATGGCGACACGTTCCAAAACAGTCCCATCCATATCGTATTTTTCTATCCGGTCTTGAAAAAACAGTTTGTTATAATTCGCCCCTTCTGCCTCCCGAAAATAGCTGTCAATGAGAGCATTAAATTCTTCTTTTCCAAACAAGTCGGAAGATGTTTGATTAGCAATCATGCTGGAAAGTGCGATAGAAGTGGTTATAGCACCACCACTGTTGTAGCGCAAATCAAGTATCAATTCGTTGATGCCTTTTTCTTGAAATTTACCAAACACCTGATTCAATTCTTTTACATAAGCGAGGCTGTTGTTGCCGTTATCTTGGGCGAAAAAATTGTATACCAGATAACCGATTTTTTTGTTGCTTAGGAAATGTCCGTAAATTAATTTTACATTTATAGTGTTAGTATCAAAAATTATAGCTAACTTTGCGTCATGGAAAATCTCAAAGAAAAGTTATCGTTAATCTCTCCCCATTTAAACGAAAAG
>BNTW01000175.1 GCA_025996895.1 Bacteroidia bacterium
CGCATCGATTGCCCGGATAGACGGTATGCGGATAGGACCCGGAGGCAACCCGGTATTGCGGTAAGTATTGTAGGGCGATTCGATTTCCAAATGTTGTTTGAGAATGCGCCTGAGCGTAACATCGCCGACAGCAAATTTTACGGTAGGATCGGCTTGCAACGGCATTCCTTTCCGCAGCCGGTTGATATAAAGCCCTGCAATCGTTGCATATTCGGCCGGCTGAGCGGTTTCTTCTTCCACAATCGACGCCAAAATGGAAACTTCTGCCGGAGAAAGGTGTATCGCTTCGGCTTTCGCCAAACGTTTGTCCGTCCAGAAACGGTCGTATTCCTTTTTCATTTGTTCCAAAAACTTACCGGCCGGCGTGTTCCAATAAATTTCGTAAGTGTTGGGCAGAAACAACGTCAAAATCGTGTTCGTATCCAATCCCAACGAAGCCGTCGCTTGCGCGTCATTTAACCGTAACAGCAAAGTATCCGCCGGAAACATCAGTTGTTGAGCTATACGTTCGGCAAAATCTTTTTTCAGCCGTATATTATTGAATGTCAGCTTGACAGGCATTTGATGTCCGTTGCGCAACATTCTCACCAATTGAAGATAAGTTGTTCCGGGAGTTACGACATATCGTCCCGATTTTATATTTTCGGGATATTTCATTGCCGAAGCCAACCCTTTAAAAAGGGAAAGATTTTTAATTGGAGCAGTAGTTTGAAGTTGCGAAAGCAAACCGGCATAATCTTTCCGGTCGTCGATATAGAGGTAAGCCGTTTTGTTTTGTTTGGAAGCAGGAGAATGAATCGTAATAAAAAAAACGGCAATCATCAAAAGAATGATGCCTGCGATAGTTGCCGTAATAAACAGGATTTTTTTCATTCTGATTAGCAGGGGGCGTAAATCTTAACGCCCTTGCGGAAGCGACGAGATTCGAACTCGTGGTACCCTTGCGAGTACGTCAGTTTAGCAAACTGGTGGTTTCAGCCACTCACCCACACTTCCGGAGTTTGTTTCTGATTGCATTGGTCGAGGTACCAAGATTCGAACTTGGGACCCCCTGCTCCCAAAGCAGGTGCGCTAACCGGGCTGCGCTACACCTCGATTTTTTTTGCGCTTGCAAAGGTAAAATAAATTTTTGATTTCGCCAAATTTATTTGCGGATACAACCGTCGCCGGTAATCAGCCATTTGCAGGTCGTCAATTCCTGCAAGGCCATCGGCCCCCGCGCATGCAATTTTTGTGTGCTGATACCGATTTCCGCGCCCAGTCCGAACTGTGCACCGTCGGTGAAAGCAGTCGAAACATTAGCATACACGCAGGCAGCATCCACTTGTTGCTGAAACAACGAGACGGTTGCCGGATTGTCGGAAACGATACATTCGCTGTGTTTGGAACTGTATCGGGCAATGTGTTGCAAGGCCTCTTCCAAATACGCAACGGTTTTGATACTCATTTTATAATCCAAAAATTCGGTACCGAAACTGCCGGCTGTCGCCAGGTGCAACAGTTCGCCGGGATACCAGCCCGATAAAGCTTTTTTGGCCGGCAAATCGGCATATATAATTACACTGTTTTGCGCTAATTTTTCACAAAGGAAAGGCAAGTCGTCCAAACGTTCTTCGTGGATAATCAGGCAATCGAGCGCATTGCAAACGCTCACGCGGCGGGTTTTTGCATTGTGAATCACGGCTTGCCCGATGGTTTTATCGCCCGCAATGTCAAAATAGGTGTGGCAAATGCCCGCGCCGGTTTCTATCACCGGAATTTTAGAATGATCGCGAACAAACTGTATCAAGCTTTGACTTCCACGCGGGATAATCAGATCCACCACGCCAACGGCATTCAGCAAGGCCATAGTTGCCTCTCTATCCGCCGGAAGCAATGTACAACAGGCTGCAGGAAGGCCCTGTTGTTGCAAAACGTCCTGAATAATTCGGACGATCGCTTTGTTAGAAAATTCCGCATCCGACCCGCCTTTCAGCAGGCAAACATTGCCGGATTTGAAGCAAAGCGAAAAAACATCTATTGTTACATTGGGGCGCGCTTCGTAAATAATGCCAATCAGCCCGAACGGAACGGTTATTTTCTTGATTTTCATTCCATTGGGACGAACGGTTTCCAGCAAAATTTTTCCCAGCGGATTGGGTAAACCGGCCACCGTGCGCAAGTCCGCTACAATCGCTTCTATCCGTTCCGAAGTCAATTTTAAACGGTCGTATTTAGGATCATGTAAATCCATGCGGTCTAAATCTTTCTGATTTTCGACCAAAAGAGTCGTTTTTTCTGCCAATACCGCGTCGCCGACGGCCTGCAACGCCGCAGAAACTTGGTCATCGGTCAGAAAAATCATTGCTTTTTCCGCCTCTTTTGCCTCTTGAAACAACTGTATCATGATGATGTTTATTTTCGGCAAAGATACATCATTTTTAGCAAAGCGTAAAAAGCATGCAAACCTTTGAATATCAGTTTGCACACATTTATACAATAGTTCGTTCAAAAAACAGATAAATTGCTGAATAACAGTAAAATAAGTTTAGAAATATTTGGGAAAAACCGCAGGAATTAGTACCTTTAAAGCATTGGTTCACCATCAGAAGCTTTCGATATGA
>BNTW01000176.1 GCA_025996895.1 Bacteroidia bacterium
AAACGGAACGCTTTGCCTGCTGCTCATTGCAGGCCTTTATGTATTAACGGTGTTCTGGGGATTGCGCGTCAAGCACGCAAGGACAGGAAAAAAACCAATCGGGGAGTTCGCATAACTTTAAGTTCCCAATGGTTGGAGGTTGTCTCAAATCTATTGCGAGACAGCCTCTTTTTTCATTATTATTATTATCTTTGCATCTAAAAATAAATGCAAGATGAAAGATTTTAGTGAATTGGTAATCAATCGTCGGAGTATCCGGCAATTTACAGAAAAATTGTTGTCGCCGGAAGAGATAGAAATAATCCTGAAAGCGGCGTTGATGTCACCTTCTTCCAAAAACAGCCGTCCCTGCCGGTTTGTGGTGGTCGAAGAAAAAGAAACCTTGCAAAAACTTTCCGTCTGCAAGCCGACTGGTGCAGCGTTTATCGAGCATTGTTCGCTGGCGATTGTTGTTTTGAGCGATCCGTTGAAAAGCGAGGCACATATCGAAGACGTAGCGATTGCAGCGACATATATACAGTTGCAGGCCGAAGATTTGGGCTTGGGAACGTGCTGGGTGCAAATACGGGGTAGGGAAACAGAAGCCGGCGAAGACTCCGAACAATATGTACGCAATTTGTTGGAAATTCCGTTGCAACTGACCGTCGCCTGTATCATTGCTCTCGGACACAAAGCCAAAATCGGCAAACCGCACGATGTCGAAAAACTACAATGGGAAAAAGTTTTTATCGATAAATACGTTTATGAGCCGATTGACGAATAGTGTCGTTTTAGTCGGTGCAGGCAATGTTGCTACGCACTTGGGATTGGCTTTGCGGGCAAACGGTTTTTCAGTCGAGCAGGTATATAGCCGGACAATCGCTTCCGCCGAAACGTTGGGTAAGCAATTAAACGCAAGTTATACCGACCGTTTAGATGAATTGTATTGCGAAGCGGATTGGTATATTCTTTCGGTCAAAGACGATGTTTTGCCGGAAATTATCGAAAAAATGCCTACGGTTTCGGGATGGATTGTTCATACTTCCGGCAGTGTTTCAATAGATGTTTTTGCCGGAAGCAAATGGGCACGTTACGGTGTGTTATATCCATTGCAGACATTCAGCAAAAACCGGAAAATCGATTTTTCCAACATTCCGGTTTTTATAGAAGCCTCTTCGCCGGAAGCAGAAAGCGAATTGAAAAAAATGGCTCAATCATTCACGAATACAGTTATTCATTTGAATTCGGAAAAACGAAAATACCTGCATTTGTCTGCCGTTTTTGCGTGCAATTTCACCAATCATTTGTATGCGTTAGCTTCGGAAATTTTGGATGAGCAACAACTGTCGTGGGAACTTTTATTGCCTCTCATTCGCGAAACAGCCGATAAAATCGAAGCCTTATCGCAGGAAGAAGCACAAACCGGTCCTGCCGCTCGAAACGACAAAGCGATAATGGAAAAACACTTGCAATTGTTGGAAAATTCTCCCGATAAGCAGCTGTTATACCGCTTGTTGAGCGAGAGCATTTATTCCCGAAAAACTAAAAATAAACCCACTTTTGCGACCTTGTCTGAAAAGGAAGGTGAGGAAGAATGTATGAAACTTCCTTGAAAGCATACGTTCGTGTGCCTCCGCCAAGTATGTAGAGATGAAGTAGGCCGTCGTCTGAAATCTGTTTTATTCTTCCCTGAAAAGTTTCGCCGTTGGCGTCTTTATAGGTGTGAAATCCCCGCCGGCGCGATTGTGCGTCGAAATAACTTTGTGCAACCGTTTTATAATTTCCCGAACGCAGTTTTTGATACCAATCATCCACCTGTTCTGCCAATCTTCGCAACAAAAATTTCAGGTCGATGTCTTCTTCCTTTCTGAGGGCTCTTTTCAGCGATACGGGATTAGGCGCGCCGCTCGTAAAAACTTCCTGGTTTACGTTTAGTCCGATACCGACAATCGATTGAATGATAATGCCTTCCTGTATTTCGTTTTCAATCAGGATACCTGCTAATTTTCTGTCCCGGTAATAAATGTCGTTTGGCCACTTGATAGAGATATATTTCAGTCCAAACTCCATTTCCAACGCTTGTTTTACGCCCAATGCCGTCGCTTCCGATAGAAGAAAATGCTTTTTAACAGGTAGAAAAATCGGAGAAAAAAGCATACTGCACGTGATGTTTTTTCCCGGTTCGGCCTCCCAGTGGTTTCCTGTCTGTCCGCGGCCCGCCGTTTGTTCCACCGCATACAAAACCGTCCCTTCCTTCAGGCACTGTTGTTTGGCCAATTCCCGCAAGCATTGATTGGTTGAGGGAGTCGATTTGACTTTGATAATTTCCGGAATCATTTCAAAATGTTGTTTGCGAGGACAAAGATAATATGAAATTTGTTAAAAATGAACAAATTTTATCCGACATTTATTGGAAAAACCGAAGCAAATAGACCCCTCTAGACCGATTTAAACTGCCCCCCCTTACCGGAGCAAACTGACCCGGTACAAAATGGCTAACCTTAGATTTTGTTTCCTGTTCTTTTTTTGCTTTTTTTATCTTCGAGAAGATCGGATTTATTCTCACAGTATAAATGGCAAATAAAAAAATTG
>BNTW01000177.1 GCA_025996895.1 Bacteroidia bacterium
ATAAAATTAGCAGTTTTACCACTAATTTACGAATTTTCAAATCAAATCGAAAAATCAAAGAACGCCTGTATGTAATTGTATATCAATTAATTACAATGAAATGTTAAAAGTTAACGCAAAACTACTATTTTCATATCATTTAATTTTTATTTGATTTCTAATTCAGAGCCTAACTGTACCTCAAAATTCTTTTCAATGACTGTTTCTGTAGTGGCATCTAACGTTAATTTTGCACCGTTTTGGACAGTAACATTTTGACTGGTAATATTGCCACAGGAAATAACATCAGTGCCTGAAGTAATCGTTTGATTGTTGAACGTTACGGCATACGCACAACCATCTAAAATAGACACGCCAGTATTTAAAGGATCAAGATATTCTCTCAATCTCCTTTTTGAAGGATTATTGATAAAATATGTTTCCCAGGCAGCACTAATTTTACCATACCAACTAATTCTCAATTCACAGTCATGACCACCAGATAACATGCCTATAACATGATGATTATTATTAATTAAAGGAGAACCGGACGAACCTTGCTCTGTTGTACCGGAAGTCCATGCAAGCCTCCAATAACTACAATGCGGACATGTTGTATCTCTACCATACTCAGTAGATTGTGGAGTCATTGTGTAGGTGGAAATTTTCTTTATATCTCCACGTGGATGATGTATTCCAATTCCTCCAGTCCCCGGATTACCGGTTCTATCCCAACCAAGATAGTAAGGCGTAATGTCCGGATTATTTTTAGGATCTTCCGTTAACCGAATCAAGGCAAAATCAGCCGCAAAATCATGGGCTATAATAACAGCACCGGAAGTTGATACTATAAGAGGTTCAAATGTATTAGCACATCCTGGAGATTCATAATGCCAATAAAAAGACCACTCGTTTAATAGCGAATCTTGTTGATGTATGCTATGATTTAAACAATGGTTTGCTGTTAAAAGATATGGACGTGCATCATTTGCGGTAGTATTGATTAATGAGCCTGTACACCACCGGATTCCACCTACTAAAATTAGTGCAACAGCATTTTTTTCCATTTGCCAATTATTTCCTGCCGGACAATTTACATTCACTTGACAATCGCCTGATCCACCATAACCTATTTCACGAGATTCGGATAATTGAATAGATCTATACCCCTGTACGACATAAGCAATTGAAATTATTCCCATTTCTTTCACCTCTTGCGGCAAATAATATTCTAATGTTACTTTATCACCATAAACCAAACCTGTTGCAAAGCCTTGTGGATTTTTTCGTTCCCTTTATTGTTTATGGAAGTAAAGGCACCAATAGAATGTTTTTTGTCATTGCTATAAATAAAAAACTTGGCTTTTTCCGGCAACCAAAATTTATCATACAATAAATTTATAGATAACGCTTTCGGACAAGAAATTTCTAATTGCCAGATTCTATCTCCATTGGGTAATACAGTCCATATTCCGGAATTTTCCAAATTATAATTCACTTTATGTCCGTAACCAAAACGTGGCGGAATACCATTTTGTTCATCTTCCATGTCTTCTTTATAAATTTTTTCCATATTGATAGCAGGCATTACTTTGAGAAATTTCTCATCATTCGACGATTTAATAATCTGTTCCAAAGAAAAACTTACAGGTAATTCTTTTGTACTAATCTGCCCATGTATGTTTAAATTCAAAAAGAAACAAAACACTAATATTATAAAGCTATTCTTTTTCATGATCATACGCATTAAACAATAAATAATCAGTTTCATTACAATACAATTTCAAAGTATCTTTTTGGCAAGAGAAACTATTAATATTTTTGAAAGAATTGTAGTAGGAAAATCCATAAGGAAATTCTATTACTTGTGTACTAACTAATTGAGTAATATGGATAGTGGCTAACGAATCGATTTTTTCATACTTTCCCATCCAATCATTTGTACGTGTCCTTCCTGTAAATGTGGTGTCACTATTAAATACTATCCAATAGCTTGTCTCAAATCCTTCCTCCGGTATATTGGCAACACCATTTTCCACAATACTTTTTACTACCCATTTAATATTTACTATATCTTGTGTCGGAACGTCCGGCTCTTCTATTTCCTTCAGTTTTTCACTTTCACAAGAAAAATAGAATAATGTCGAGAGTATAAAGAATCCTATTATTTTTGCAGTTTTCATAATCCATCTCTTTTATTTCGTTAATATCATTCGTTTCGTATCAACTTCCTGACCGTCGGCAATGAGAGAGTACAGGTACATTCCCGGCTGCAAAGTTGAGCCTTGAATCGTTACGCTGTTTTGTCCTTGTTGTGCATCTATTTTTTGCAACATTGTGCCCTGCAAATCAAAGATACAAATATACGCTTGTTTCACTCCATCAGCAAGTAAGTAATTAATTTCAGTCTGATTAGGAAATGTCCGTAAATTAATTTTACATTTATAGTGTTAGTATCAAAAATTATAGCTAACTTTGCGTCATGGAAAATCTCAAAGAAAAGTTATCGTTAATCTCTCCCCATTTAAACGAAAAGCAA
>BNTW01000178.1 GCA_025996895.1 Bacteroidia bacterium
AGGATCAGGATATTATTTATGACGAAGGGTATTATGGAGCGCATGGCGGTTCCGTCTTATCGAATATCGGCGGAACGCTTCGTGTCGGAGAGCTGACTCCGACATCGGGTCCGATACGCCATGTTCTAAAAATGACTATCTGCGGTGCGAAAAACCTCTATTATGGAACGGAAAAAGAAGGATATAAAGGACAGCGTTGGCCCGCTCTTAATTCGGACGGACCTCATTACGGGGAAGCCCGAACAAATCCCGTTGTAAAAGCGTGTCGCATGGGTGCTTTGCTGGCCTTGCCTGCCAATGTACCGCTATCTTCGTATGATTTACAAACCGAAGCCGGAAAAATTTTAGCGCAAGCTTTTCAGGATTATGGCGCCTATGTTGTGGATGAAACGGATGTAGCGGCTCACGATGGTTCGCACAGTACCACCGGATTATGCACAGAACGAGGACCAAACGGTGATTTTGAGGAGATATTTTTCAAGAATTGGGGCTATCGTTTTAACAATTGGTATTTTACAAGTTCTTTTGCCCGGGATTTGCTTACAATATACCGGAATTTAATGGTAAATAACTATACGGGAAATGAAAACCAGATTTTTGAATTATTTCAAGCCGGTGCTCATTCGGAATATTTCAATATGGGAGTGGCAGGCAAATATCTTAAAGAAAAAAGTGATGTTGGAGAGAAAGTTCCTTTACTTTTAGGCGACAATCCGGCGGGCGATGAGGGCGAATTTATTTTGAAGACTAACGATAAGGGACAGACAACCATTCAATCCAAACGATTCGCATGTAAACAAAGTTATTTTATGCTCGATGCAAGTCAACATTGGGGAGCTTACCCCTACGGCGGAGCCTGTTACTTGGATACCATCATTCAGTTCTGGAAATTGGAAGAATTGGAAGCAACAAACGAATTGAAAACGAATACATTCAGTCCGTTGCAAGACGAAATGCTGGTTACCACCAGAGCAGGGGTTTCGGTTTCCTTTACTAAACCTCTTCCTGCAAATATAAATTTAAAAAATAAATTACCATGAGAACATTACAAATTTTAATGATTTCTTTCTTCTGCCTCTGCGTTTCTATCAACAGCACGGCAGCCGACAAGTTGATGGCGGGAACGTCGAAAATCAACATCACTCCCGAAAAACCCAAGTATCCGGTGCATGATTCGCTTTATGCCCGCAGTCTGATTTTAGACGCCGGTGGGGCGCGGATTGCCTTTGTCGCCTTGGATTTGGGCGGTTACACCAACATTCCGCTGGCGGAAAAACTGAAAAAACAGTTCAACTTGACGGAAATTTATTTTTGTCCGCAACACACCCATTCGTCCGAACGTGCTCCGCAGGAATGGCTGGAAAATCAAATTACGAAAGTCGTGGAACAAGCGGCAAAAGCGATGTTTGAAGCTCGTATTTCGGGTGGACACCGCTATTTTCCGCAGTTGAGTTTTATGCGCCTGATTATCCGTGAAGACGGACGTGCCCGTGAATCGTGGGTGGGCGACGACCATTACCGCGCCGTCAATCCCGAACGCATTCCCCATGGACCGGTTGATAATGCCGTTGGCGTTATCCGTATCGAAGACACCAATGGAACGCCTAAAGTATTGATAATGAATTATGCCTGCCACCCCGATGTGGCGTGGAACAATTTTGAAATTTCCGCCGATTATGTCGGATATGCGACCAAATATACGGAAGAAGCTTTTGACAACACGGTTAATTGCCTGTTTGTGCAGGGCGGCGGCGGCAATCAAGCCCCTTTATTTAAGGACGGCGGACGGGAATCGCCGGACGACCCGCGTCCGTCCAACTACGATTTGATTGACCGCATGGGCAAATTGCTGTCCATCGAAACCGTCAAATTGGCGAAAGAACTGTATCCCAATCCTTATGATAAACCGAGTATTAAGGTAAAAAGTGATTCGTTGCATTTCACCGGTCGTTACGATAAATCGTTGAATTACAACGTATATATTTCTGTTATTGACATCAACGACCGCTATGTGATTGCGACTGTTCCCGGTGAGCCGTTTATCAAATTCCAAATTGATTGGAAGCGCGAGATGCAACCCAATGGCATACCGTTCTTTTTCGGTTATACGTGGAACGGCGGCAAATGGCCGATTTACCTGCCCGATATTCGCTCGGCAGCTTATGGCGGTTATGGTGCAGACAACGGCCCCGATTTGATTGAGGTCGGCGCGGGCGAAAAAATCTTTAACAAATTAGTGGAAGATTATTATCGCCTGACCGGAGTGTTTCAAGATAAGTAAATGTAAGACAATGAAAACACAGATCCAGCTTTGTAAAGTTGAAATTAAGAATAATATAAAAATATCTAAAATAAAAATAAATGTATTAAAATTGGCGACCATTGCATTGCTGACAGCAGGCTTGATTGCTTGCAATAAAGAATCTATGCCTGATTTGAATTTAAAAGATACACAGTGGAAACTGGCCGGCGTATATGATACACAATCTACTTCTTTGAAGATT
>BNTW01000179.1 GCA_025996895.1 Bacteroidia bacterium
ACAGACCAATGAGGATTGGATAGAAATCAGGCAATGTACGCAACCGGAACCGGTAGTAACCGAAATCTACGAGGCGCTAAAGATAAATGCAATGCCTTGCAAAAGAAGAAAATTTGTGTGGCACCCGGAGAGACCTCCGGAAAGTATGCCTTCTGAAAATCAGTCGGTTAGCAGCGGTTGATACGCAATGTGGGTTAACGCAGCCGGAAGTTCAATCCTTAATCTCGATGGCCTTTCCAAGCGAACAATTAAACATGGTCAGGGATATGTTTATCTTTTGCTGCTTTACCTCCCTATCACTTTTAGATCTGAAAAACCTGCACAAGAGAGATATAGAGAACAGTCAATGGATAAATATTACATACTCCAAATCGGGCATTAGAGCGAGGATACCCCTGTTGCCAATACCCCAAATGATTTATGACAAGTATATTTGGAAAACGCGGCGGACGTTTATTTTTCCGGTTTACAGCATTAACCGGTTCAATCATGACATGAGGCAAATCGAAAAAGTTTCCAATATTGGCAAAAATCTGACATTCCTAACGGCCAGAAATACATTTGCATATTTGGCTTCAACATATGGAATTTCATTTGAAACAATCTACAAGATAATGGGATACAGAGATATGAATACTACCCGGAAACTTTTACCGGCAAGCGATAAAAGTATTCTGAATGAGTTTGCGGGTCTTATCGAAATAACAAACGAATGGGGAAAACAATACAGTCCGAATATTTAAAATACGCAATTATGGAAAAAGGAAGTATCAAATTCATTTACGAAGACGGCAAAGCGCCTTCGCTGGAAGTTGAGTTAGTCAATGGAACAATTTTTTTGACAAAGTATGAAATCGCACATTTGCTAAACTGTTTTGTGCAAAAGATAGATGCAAATCTTCGCAGCATTTTCAATCAGCATTTGCTTTGGGAAGACGATGTTTGCTACAATAACCGTTATACCGACAACAACGGTAAGGAACGCCAAACAATGTATTACAATATGGAAGTCCTTATTTTTGTCAGTTACCGGGTTCATACATTGGAGGCAAAAATCTTTCGGCAATTCGTCAATTCCGCCTTGCGGGAACATTTACGAAAGGATAAATCGCCGAAACAGAGCGTGAAACTCGTTTGGACATATATGCCTGCACAAAATTACTGGTGGAATTAAAATCGTAATTCATTCATTCACAGAAGCCCGATTTTGTTAGACATTTTTACTTGACGTTAAATAGCAGTAAAAACGAAAGTAGGAAGAAACACTATTTGTTTTTTCCTACTTTACTTGTTGCTGTTTATTTTTTCTTTCCACCTTTTTCTCTTTGAGAAAGGGCACTGGCTGCTGCGGTTTTACTCGTAGCACTTGTTCTGCCATCTCTCAAAACTTTCGAGGCGGCTGTGGCAGCAGATTTGCTGGTAATTTTATTAGCCATATCTCTCAATTTTATTTCCAATCCGAACCATGCAAGTGGATTGACTCTCGCTTATTCATTTTTTCCACAATCGGAAAAACTTCTTCTTTTTCGATTTCTTCTTTCTCTTTGATGGTTTCTCTTGCCCATAGTCATAACTTCTTGCAATTACAACTTGATTATTGCGAATCCAATAATGAGAACGACACGAAAAATCCCAATTTCCTATTGAAGGATAAAGAGAAATGGTTTCCCCGTCAAATGTTAGTTTCCAATCATCGGGAGATATTGGTGTAACAACTTTTTCCCCACAACCACAAGCGCATAAGTGGATTACAATCTTACCCCGCATTGAAACATACAGTATTCCCTGCTTAAATTCGTCAGGCATATAACCTACAAACTGAACTTCGTAATTATCAATATTTTCCATTGTATATGTCATTATCGTTTATGGAATAAACAGAACGAACCTCTTGCTTTACGTCGCAGTAAAATCCCAACATTTTTTTCCACTTAATGATAGAATATATTGCAGCCATCGCATTTAATTCGGCTATTTGAATGTTGCTTGCATACATATCATCATCTTTAACATCGTTGCCGCTAAACGCCTCTTTGATATGCGAGTAATGGTCTTTACAAGCCGTTGTAATTTCTACCATTCCATCTAATTTACTGTCAGATAAACCTATACCTAAACCTGAATTAATGAACGGAATTTCGTTGTCAATCAGGTATTCTGCTATTGTATTACGAACATTCACTTTGTCTATACACAAAAAAACACAACTCATATTTTTTAGAAAGTCAATATTATCTTGCGTAATGTATTCTTTATGAGAAATAATTCCCTTGTGGATTTGGCTGTATTTTTTATACAGATATTCAACCTTAACCCACATTGCGTATCAACCGCTGCTAACCGACTGATTTTCAGCAGTCATACTTTCCGGCGGTCTCTCCGGGTGCCACACAAATTTTCTTCTTTTGCAAGGCATTGCATTTATCTTTAGCGCCTCGTAGATTTCGGTTACCACCGGTTCCGGTTGCGTACATTGCCTGATTTCTATCCAATCCTCAT
>BNTW01000180.1 GCA_025996895.1 Bacteroidia bacterium
GCTGGAAATGGAAGATGGGCGTTTCCTGAATGAGTTGGATTATCACGAATTGCGAAGAGTGGTTGTAATCGGCAATAGAGTGAAGGAAATTTTGTTTAGTAATGAAGACCCAATTGGGAAGCATATCCGCATAGCCGATGTGTTTTTTCAAGTGGTCGGCGTATTGAAATCGGGCACTATGTTTAGTATGATGGAACAAAACAATATATATACTCCTCTGGTATGTTTATTTAATACGTTCAATTTGCATAAGGAATTTATGACGTTAGGTACTCTTTTGTACGAAAAAACTACGGTGGAATCGTTTGAAAACGAATTGCGGAATTTTTTTGCTCGGGAAATGCAATTTGATAAAAACGACAGGAATGCCCTGTATATCAATAATGTTCAACTGCAAGTAAAAGCATTCAACAGTCTTTTTAATGGTATTGATGTCTTCCTGTGGATTTTGGGAATCTGTTTTTTGTTATCGGGAATGATTGGGATTACCAATATTATGTTAGTTGTGGTCAAAGAACGAACACTTGAAATTGGTATCCGGAAAGCAATAGGAGCGACTCCGAGAAGTATCATATTTCTGATTATTGCAGAGGCTCTGCTTATCACCGTCATATTCGGAATTGTCGGGTTAAGTTTCGGATATGCCGGAATAGGAATCTATAATTGGATTGTTTCTGCTTTACAAACCGGACAGCAGGCTATATTTGCCAAAGCATCAGTGGAATGGTATATTGTTTTGTCTGCATTGGTATTGCTGGTTGTGTCGGGTGTAGTCGCTGGAATACTTCCGGCACAGAAAGCGGCTAAAATAATGCCAGTGGAAGCATTAAATAAAGTGGTTTGAAAATGGCAAAAACAATCAATTTCAAACAAATGAGTATAGTTATGGTATTAATTGGTATAGGCATAGTAGCTGTTATTTTTTCGGAACATCAATCCGAAAAACAAAATCTATTATCTCAAACCGTTATGCCACAGATAATGACAATTACTCAAAAGCAATTAATTTCAGGAAATCTTTATCCTATCAAAGAGATAGAAGTTAAGTCAGCCATACCGGGCATTCTGGAAATGTATTATGTACAAGTGGGAAACCGAATACGGAAAGGGGATCAAATAGCCAAGATAAAAATACTTTCGGAACCTTCTCAAATTGAGAATGCCAAAATGAATTTGAAAACATCTGCTATTACGTTCGAGAAAGATCAACTAAATCATGAAAGAGATAAAAAACTTTATGACAAAGGTATAATGTCGCAATCCGAATTTGAAGAAAGTTCTAAAATCTACCGAATAAGTAAGGAACAATATGAATATGCACAGAATCAATTGCATTTATTGGAAGACGGCTATATTCCGGAGAGCAATATCTCTAATGTAGTGGTTGCTACTTCCGACGGTGTTCTTATTGACCTTCCGTTGGAAGAAGGGACGCCGGTGGTAGAACGGAATAATTTCAGGGATGGCACTACTATAGCCATGATTGCCCGTTTGGATTCGTTCCTGTTTAAAGGGCGAATTATAGAAAATGATGTTTTGGCATTGAAAAAGGGAATGAAATTAATAATTATGCCGACTTCTATGGGCGATTTTCAAACAAAGGCAACCATCCGGAAAATATCGCCGAAAGGTTATTGGGATCAGGGAACCATGAAATATGATATTGAGGCGGTTTTTACCCTTCCCGACAGTGTGCATATATATTCTGGATTTAATGCAACGGCAGAATTTATTATCAACGAGAAAAAAGATGTACTGGCCATTCCTGAGGTTTGTTTGATTTTTCAGAACGATTCGACATTTGTCAATGTATTACAGGATAGAGAATTTAAGCAGAGATGGGTGGAAACTGGGATTTCGGATGGAATAAATATAGAAATAACAAAAGGTATCAGCATTGGAAATAAAATTTCGAGATCTGAATAAAAATATAAGAGTTAAGGATGGATATTATATCAAAATATCATAGAGTTAATTATTTTTTATTGTGTAATTTTTAATTTGGTTTATTATGGAAATTAAAAAAAGAAAATTGGATGTTGAAAATGCGTACGCAAACGATTGGAGTTGTACACTTTGCGCCGCTTGCCTTAGGAAAAAACGGAAAAATGGGAAATATTTTCGAACAAGATATTTTTGATATTTTCAATTCAGATAAAACACAGTTTTATGTAAATTTTTCAAAATCAATCGAAGAAGAGTCATGCAAAAATTGTAGTTATAACAGCTTTTGCGCAGTTTGTATTTCAAAGATTTATACTGCAAATATACAGAGACTTAAGGATGGGCTTGAATTATGCGAAATTGCTAAAAGAAATAAAATGGACAAATATTTCGATTTTAATGTTAACTATTCGGATTTCAAATTTAATGTATAAAATGTTATGTGTGAAATAAGTTGTACATTTGCAATATTTTAATTATCAATAGTTCGTTCAAAAAACAGATAAATTGCTGAATAACAGTAAAATAAGTTTAGAAATATTTGGAAAAAACCG
>BNTW01000181.1 GCA_025996895.1 Bacteroidia bacterium
GCAGATAAAACCCGAACGCCGAGAACGCCCGCCCTATACGCCGGAATCATTGATAAAAACTGGGACGTTGAACATGCCTTTATAAAATCTTATGCGAAACAATAATTATATGACACTATCAAAAATTATAAGTGAAGAATTATGAAGACACTACAATATTTATTTATTCTCATTGTCTGTGTTTCTTTTACGAATTGCGGCAATGACTTGATGATAGATCAGATATCGGAAGAAAATACGGAACAACAGGGAATTGCCACCGAAGAAGCAGAAGACAGCATCAATATGAGTTATGAAGAGCCGGATTCTGCTTATTTGGCTTATATTGAACCGTTGCAATGAACATGCCTCGCCCTGCAGATTCTTACAACTATCCTGTTTATCTTGGAACAGAAGAATGGGCTAGACTTCAAACTTACGACGAAAGATTGGCAGCCTGTCGAGTGCCGGAATATATTTTGAAGGAAATGAGTACTCAAGCAGTTATTCAGGCATTATTAGAAAGTCCTTTGTTTCCGGGTTTATTTTTATCTTATAGTAGCAGTATCTATCGAATAGGAGTTGATCGTATATTATCAGAGAAGATAAATCCTTATAATGAATTGAAAACAAGATCGGATGCCGGAAAATGTCTGTTGGGTCGAGTACTTCTGTTTGATTATGCAACTCAAGATTGGCCAATGTTGTGCATATCCAATATGGAAATCTGTTTTGCTCAGGATATCTTTCTGAATCAATTAAGTGAAACAGAAACAAAAACGGCTATTTCAATCACTTTACATCATGACAGCATAGAATACGATACAAAATCAAGTGATAGAATCAGCTCATGGATTTTAATTTTCAATATATTGAAGAGTGTCCAATATTCGCCTTTCATGGAATATCTAAATCAATATGAAGATTTAGAATATTTTGAAGATGGAATCGAACTTGCATTTAAAGATATCCGCTTTGAAGGCGATGGAAGATATCCTTATGTAGTATCCACAGTGTATGAACATGCGAAAGAATACATAAAAAAAACAAATACAGGAATTCCTAAAGTTTCACTTTAATATCAGAAATATGAAAAAAATAATTATTACAGCGTCGACATATAACTTTAGAGGCTAAAGGCGATGTTGTTATTGGTAAAAATTTCAATATACCGGAGGATGCTTTGTTAGAAATTAAGTAATTTTCAGCTCACACATAGAAAGAAAACGCTGCGGACTCAAAAATCTGCAGCGTTTTCTTTTTATTCTATTGGCAAAATTATTTTTTTGCTATCACGCGGATCATTTCCACTAATTTGTTGGAATAACCCCATTCGTTGTCATACCAGGCAACTATTTTGGCAAAGTTGGCGTCCAAAGAGATACCGGCTTTTGCATCATAAATCGAAGTCAGCGAACAACCTCGGAAATCGGTCGAAACAACGGCATCTTCAGTATAACCCAAAATACCTTTCAATTCGCCTTCGGAAGCAGCTTTCATAGCTGCGTCGATGTCGGCTTGAGTCGCTGGTTTTTCCAAAACCACCGTCAAATCAACTACGGAAACGTCGGACGAAGGAATACGCATCGACATACCGGTCAATTTTCCGTTCAATTCGGGCAATACTTTACCTACAGCTTTTGCAGCACCGGTCGAAGACGGAATGATGTTTTCCAAAATACCGCGACCGCCGCGCCAGTCTTTAGCCGAAGGACCATCAACAGTTTTTTGCGTAGCTGTTGCAGCATGAACAGTCGTCATCAAACCTTTCACGATACCGAATTTGTCGTTCAATACTTTGGCGATGGGAGCCAAACAGTTGGTCGTACAAGAAGCATTTGAAACAATGTCTTGTCCGGCATATTTGTCGCTATTCACACCATAAACGAACATCGGAGTAGCATCTTTCGAGGGAGCGGAAAGGATTACCTTTTTCGCGCCGGCCTGAATGTGCAAGCGGGCTTTTTCGTCGTCCAAGAACAAACCGGTCGATTCCACAACCACTTCCGCGCCTACTTCGTTCCATTTCAAATCGGCGGGATTTCTTTCTGCCGTCAAACGGATTTTCTTGCCATTTACGATTAAGGTGTTACCTTCTACCGCGATGTCGCCTTTGAATGCTCCATGCACGGAGTCATATTTCAACATATAAGCCAAATAATCCGGTGCCAACAAGTCGTTGATACCTACTACTTCGATGTCTTTCGCAAAGTTATATACCGCTGCGCGAAACACCATACGGCCGATACGGCCAAAACCATTAATACCTACTTTGATCATTTTTGAATAGTTTTTATAGATTAAAAATAAATTGATTACCTTTTTGCACCGCAAAAGTACTGTTTTTCTGCGAAAGCCGAAGCGATACACCTTTCTCCGGCAGAAGTTTCCATTTTGGCGTCGATTGTGGA
>BNTW01000182.1 GCA_025996895.1 Bacteroidia bacterium
TGAGCGTATCGGCTTTCGACAAAACGCCAATCAGAGAACTGCTTACCGATTTTCAAATCAATCAAAATGTCAAAAAACTACAATATAATTTGTTTAGTAATTGTTAAAAGTTAACGCAACGGCAGTATATCTCATCTATAAAAAGATACTTTCCGCCGTCCTTGCAAAATTTCTCTACGGTTTCGTGCAGCGTATGATTGACAAAATACATATCATCCATCGAAACATACAAAGTATCGGCAATGCTATGCTTTTCCTTAATGTGTTGAAGGACAAGCATCGTTTTGCCGACGCCTCGCGGCCCGACAATCCCAAACATTCTATTGTTCCAATCAATTGATGGGTACAAATAACGTTTAAAATCCAAGCTTGTCTTGCTCAAATGCTCTTCAAAAATTTGATATAAAATTTCCATATTCAATGAATTTTCGACAAAGATACAATTTTTTCCCTCTTATAGTGCTTTTTATTGTAAATTTTTCCCTCTTATAGTGCTTTTTATTCGATTATATAAATCCTCATTTTCGCATTTACTAATTGAAAGCAAGTCGGCATGAATAAAACTTACTCCCGATTTTGGCCGGGAGTAAGTCTGTCCAGTTGTTTTATATGCTTTCAGCGAAGAGGCAGGAACAGTCAGACGCACATTGCAGACATCAAGGCCGCTTTCTATTTATTATAACCGATTGCCCAAGTATAAATATCGTTTTTGACGGTATTGTTTTCGTGGAATTGAGGGTTTCTTATTCTTAAAATATCCTGCCGATATTTTATATTTTACTTTATACGAAGAGGATTTACCCCCCCCCTTGTAATTAACATTTTTTCACACATATCGTTCTAACTTTATCCGGCGCGAAGATATGAATTTTTGCTTAAAATTACAAATAAAAACTATCAAAAATGACAATAGCAATTTTTCTTGTCTGCTCCCCCACCCTATACCGGTTGTCTGTCCGGTGTCCGATAATCCAAATAATATCTTCACCGGAACAAAGCAAACGAGTTTGTTCTTTTTGCGGTTTGCTAAATTGGTGATTATTGAAATAATCACTTACTTTTTGAAAGCCGTTCATACCAAAGGGAACAAATTTATCGCCTTTCTGCCATTTTCTTACCGTCAGAGGCTGTTGCAGTTTATCAGCATCAAAATACGCCGTATTTTTATCTTTCCGGATTTCAAAATCGGGACTGTTTTCGACTATCTCCATTTTATATTGAATTTCCACCGGTTTTTCTTCGTTTGAAACCAGCAAAAATTGATTTCTGTCTCGAATTAATGTATATTCGGGCGAATAAAATTCTTTTCCTGCTTGACTATCAACAGCACGATAGGCGTCCCGAATAACCTCTGTCCCAAATCCGTACATTCTTAAAATCTCAAACAAAACGGCTTCCGAAGAAGGTAAATTTTTCAATAACGGAATAGCTATCGTATTGCTTTGATTATCAAATACTTGTGATTTTGATTGCTGTATGTAGAAATCATAAATTTTTTCGATTTCATGTAAATTTTCCATCGTGCGAAGCAACGCCGAATGAACAGACGGATTAAGCGATTGTAGCAACGGAATGAGCGACAACCGGATTTTGTTGCGGGTATAATTCTCCTGCAAATTGCTGGAGTCTGTTATAAACGGAAGTTGATTTTTTTCGGCAAATGCCAGAATTTCCTTTTTGGAAACACACAACAACGGCCGGACAACTTTTCCGTTCTTCGGTTGAATCCCGGTCAAACCTCGCAGGCCTGTTCCCCGAATTAAATTCAACAACAACGTTTCAATCGTATCATCCTGATGATGAGCCACAGCAATTGCTTCCGCCTGATGTTCTTTCCGTAATTGCTCAAACCATTCGTACCGTAAATCGCGCGCAGCCATTTCAATCGAAATACCCCGCTGTTTTGCAACGGCTTGCGTATCAAAATTCTGCTTATAAACCGGAATATTCCAGGAAACGGCCAAATCAATCGCAAAAAGTTCGTCCCGCAAGGCTTCTTCCCCTCGCAAATGAAAATTGCAATGCGCCGCCAAACATTCATACCCCAGCCGATTGAGAATATACAGTAAAACCACCGAATCCGCACCACCGCTCAAGCCCACAATCACTTTGGGTAGCGATTTTCCGGCCGGCAATAAATTTTGTTCTGCAATATAGTTTCTTACTTTCCGAAACACGACACGATTTTTTATACAAAGATAAGATTTAAAAAACAAAAACCCCCTGCCAATTATATTAATAAATAACCTTGACAGGGGATTTCAAAAGGCTGGCAGCTACCTACTCTCCCACATGTGCAGTACCATCGGCGCAATCGGTCTTAACTTCTCTGTTCGGAAAGGGAAGAGGTGTAACCCCGACGCAATAACCGCCTGAAATGTATTAA
>BNTW01000183.1 GCA_025996895.1 Bacteroidia bacterium
CTGCAAAACTAATCATTTTTCTTTGTTATCCAATCATTAAGCAGAACAAATCCGACTATCGGCACATTGTTTAAAATAGGTCAGGCTTTGGAAGTGAGTTTAGTCGAAATTATTGATATTAACAAAAACTTGTTGTAGCCACGAGCTAATTAACTTTATCATGACAAAACGCTAAATAAAAAAAGGTTGTCCTCCCGACAACCAATCTTCATTGTTAACCTTAAATCTAATACCATGAAAAACACAGTACAAAGGTAAATGTTTTTATGTTATAAAACATACTTTTCGGACATATTTTTCTCTGATTTAACATTATTTAACTACTATTTCTCATTCAACCGATAGAACTAAGCCTTTCAGGTACTCACCTTCCGGGTGATAGATATTTATCGGGTGGTCGGCCGGTTGAGCCAACTGGTGTAAGATTTTTATTTTCCGTCCCGATTGCGCCGCCGCACTGAACACCGCCAAACGGAAATCACTTTTGGAAACCACCTGCGAGCAGGAAAAAGTAAAAACAATTCCACCGGGTTTGATCTTTTCAAAAGCGGCTGCATTGAGTTTGCGATACCCCTGCAAAGCGTTTTTCAGGACATTTCGGTGTTTTGCAAAAGCCGGTGGGTCTAAAATAATCAAATCGTAACGGCCACCTGCCTGTTCCAGATACTTGAAAGCATCTTCGGAAAAAGCCTGATGACGATTATCTTTTGGAAAATTCAACGCGATATTTTTGTTGGTCAGAGCAATCGCTTTGGTAGAACTATCGACCGAATGCACCAATTTTGCCCCGCCTCGCATGGCATAACAGGAAAAGCCGCCGGTGTAACAAAACATATTCAACACGCTGCGGCCTTTGGCGTATTTTTCCAACAGACTGCGGTTGTCGCGCTGGTCAATGAAAAATCCGGTCTTTTGTCCCTTCACCCAATCCACATGGAACTGCAAATCGTTTTCTATCGCCATGTCCGAAACTTCTTCACTGCCACCTGTCAGATAACCGTTTTCAGCATCCAAATCGGCTTTGAACGGAAGCGTACTTTCCGATTTATAGTAAATATTATCGACCGAATGGCCTATCACTTCCTGCAATGCTTCGGCCAATTCATGCCGGACAATGTGCATTCCGGGCGAATGTGCCTGCATCACCGCCGTATCGCCATATACATCGACAATCAGGCCGGGCAAGCCATCTCCCTCGCCATGTATCAGACGATAGGTGTTATTGCCGGGATTACCGGTCAATCCCAGTTGTTCACGCAGTTTATAAGCGGTTTCAATGTGTGCTATCCAAAAATCTTTATCAATAATTTGTCTTTTGAAAGAGAGAACGCGGACAGCGATAGAGCCGATTTGATAATGACCCACCGCTACAAAATGGTCGAAACAATCATAAACTTCGACAATCTCGCCCTCCTCCGGAATCATATTGACACGATTAATCGCCCCCGAAAACACCCAAGGGTGAAAACGTTTCAACGATTCTTCCTTCCTGGGATTTAAATAAACTCTTTTGTACATAATTTTTTGTAAATTTTCAGGCAAGCCCAAGCATCCAATGCGGCATATCGTTTTTGCGCATCGCTGAGTTCTTCCGCTTCCCAATTGCTCACCTGCTGGCTTTTGGAAATCCTTTTACCAAACAGCAAAGCATATATTTTTTGCAGGCTGATGTCTTCTATATCGTAGTTTTTGATAAACTTTTGCAACTCGACAAATCCTTGCGGAACAAACCGCATACGCCGTCCCATGCTTTGAAAATCGTCTTTTAAGGACAAACCGATTTTCATGACTTTCGGATTAGACAACAAACCAATCAACGCGGGCGGAAATCCGATTTTCGACAGGCGGAAAAGAAAACAAATGTCATCGGTAGCCAACTGTGCAAGTGCTACGCCATACGAACTGCCCTTTTTGAAGGCCGGACGTGTTTCGGTGTCAAATCCGATATATTGAAAGCGCAATAAATAATCGATCGCTTCCTGAACATCTTCCAATCGCTCAATTTCAACAATCCGGCCGGGAAATTGTTCCAAATCGAGTTGCGACATTTCTTCTTTTGTTATTTTTCTTCCCACGATTTATATTTAATATGGTGCAAGGCGCGAAAAGCGTTGGTGAGCCGTTGCCCCCAATATTCCTTAAAATTTTCGATACACAAAATAAGTGCGTCGTTCATTGTTTCCTTCTGTCCGTTTTTGAAGACAGCGACAAAATTACCCAAATCTTGATAAATGTCGGCCAAATCTTCCGAAATTTTAACGGCAACCGGCGAATCGCTTAGCTTAATGTCGGGGTGAAACGTTTCCAAATACAGATTATCGTCGCCCAGCAGTCCGCTGACTTGGGTTTCGACTTGAGAATAAAACGTTTCATCGACTTT
>BNTW01000184.1 GCA_025996895.1 Bacteroidia bacterium
TCATTGACATTGACCGTTGCATAATGAACGCCGGTCTGTGGCCCTGATGTTCCGCTTTCATAATCACCTTCGGTTTTGTCGAAGGCCAAATCAGGCCCCAAGCGAAGCATTTTGCCTTCATCGTTCATGATGGTTGCCTGCTGGAGAAAATTGTTATACGGCTGGTGAAGACTGCCGTCTGCAGCTACAAATTTGGTGGCAGGATTAATTGGATTTTTGGGAACAGTCAAATCTTCATTAATATAGACCGGATTGTATTCGTATTTGTCCCAGACCTTACGGGCAGGTGACCAAGGATTATTAATTGGGTCAAAACTGTTAAAAATTTGAAGACGACCATTATATAATGTGCTGCCGGACGAAGTAGGATTTCCTGTTGTGATAATTTCTGCTTGGTTGTCATTGTTTATGTCGGCTACAGCCGGATATTCACCCACTGTATTATTATATACACTGCTAATCGTTGTCAAATTATAAACGATTGTATCATTTCCCGTAATATGACTTTTTAAACTTCCATTAATTATTCGCAAATTACTTTCGTCGCGATAAACCAATTCCATAATTCCGTCTTGATTAAAATCAAAAAGAGAAAGGGTTGTTGCGGCAGACGGGTCTGCCACCGCAAGCGTCCATAATTGGGATAACCGGCTGTTTATGGCTTGACTGGGGTCGTAACTGTAGGCTCGAATTTGATTTTTGTGTAGAAATACAATGTCCGGATGACTGCTACTTGTAATGTCGCCAATAAATGGAGTAGATGGACCTGTTCCATTAGCACCTGATGGTGATAAACCACTAATGACACTCGACAGAAGTTCTCCGGTACGCGGATTATAAACTGCCATTGCTCCGCTTGTAGCACTTGCACCACGCCAAGTTGTAACCGCGTCTAAAAAACCGTCATTATCCATATCAACAAGAGAGGTTATTCCGTTGCCGACGGAAGCATTTGCAATCAAACTTCTCGTATAAGTATTGCCGGCATTCAGATTGTCGGGGTCGGCTATAGTTACTTTATATACACAGTTTCCTCCAATAACTTCCAATTTATTATCATTGTCGATGTCGCCAAGCGTCATAGCCGACCGGGCTTGAGCAGCATTATCGGACATGTGTGGATAAACACCTACATTATAGCCCGTTGTTCCCAACCAACCGCCATTGACCAATAATGTGCCTGTTCGAGCATCAAAAATCTTGTCATAAACAACTACCTGCGCCCGGCCGCTACCCATAAAATCAGCTACCAGCGGGTTAGGCGCACAATAAGCATTCATATTGCCATAAGTAGCCCGCCATTGTTCCGTAAAAGCAGCACCGTTAAACGTATATTTAATTAATTGAAAGGCATCCGTTCCCGAAACAGAAGCCAGGTTGGTCGTAAGAAAAATAGAAGGATAAGAATCTCCGTCTATTTTAGCTATAACCATTGTATTAAACAATACTTTCATGTTTGGTACGGTTAGCGTATATTTTACATACAATTTAGGATTGTGAGATTCGTCGTAAGCAAAAATTAAAAATTGATTCGTATAACCATTAGTAGTTCCGGTTTTGGGGACGATTATTTCGATTTGACCGTCTTCGTCTAAATCTCCGATCAAAGGGTTAAAATAAAGACCTATGGATTCTGTTGATTGTGCTAATTGTTTAATTCCCCATTTCAAAGGAATTGGATTAACAGCACAAACATTGTCCATAATATTTCCGGGCTTGTCCGTTATATTGATTAAAACCAATGCCGAATCCGGCGAGGATTTGCTGCTGCAACTAATTTTGTATCGCAGACTGTCCTGTCCGACAAAAGAAGGAGAAATTGGCGTATAGATGATTATTTTATTTCCTTCAACGTCAGTCGAAACAACTGCCGATCCCCCGGTGCCGGTTGTTAATGTCGGTTGCACGGTTCCGGTGTTGTCAAACAGTTGAATTTCAATACTGGTACTGTTGCATGCGCCTAATTCGTCATTCCGGAGGACATTCAAATTGAGGGAGCCGGAGCCGGGAGGCATAAAGGCATTGTCTGGTATGGCTTTTAGGGGGAGTTGGGCATACGTGTTTCCGGCAAACAGTGTCAGGAAAAACAGGAATAGTTTACCCCCCA
This sequence comes from Bacteroidia bacterium, assembly GCA_025996895.1. Taxonomy (GTDB): domain Bacteria; phylum Bacteroidota; class Bacteroidia; order Bacteroidales; family Azobacteroidaceae; genus Azobacteroides. Next base: position 2,108 of record BNTW01000184.1, read on the forward strand.
ACCCCCTGAAGGGGGCTTTGAGAGTCTGCGAATTTTCAACGTTGTGTGTCGGCCAAAGTCTCCCCTTCAGGGGAGATTGAGAGGGGTTTATTGTTGTTTTCATTTTGAGCAAATGTTTTTTAGTCAATAAAACTGTGAAATAAAGCACTGAAATAATCAGCAAAAAGATTATTCCGTTTCCCAGCGGAATGGACGAAATCGCCAAATGATCACGATGTCCATCGTCGGTGGCAGTGCCTGCTCCCAAATAAG
>BNTW01000185.1 GCA_025996895.1 Bacteroidia bacterium
GGATGACTACCAATGGCACGCACGTCGTTCCTACTCGCTGCGCCGATGTCTATATCCCCGGCGATTGCGATTGGTATCCCAATCTGGCAGCACAAGCAGCCGAATGTAACAACATCTATTTCTTGCAGGGAGGAGAATTGGGCAGGCCGGATTCCCTGGTCTTTTACAATCAAGCGCGTGTGCAGCTGAATTTCGGATTGGCTCAATATCCGCAAGTTCTTGATAGAGATTCAACTCAAGTAATTGATACATTGGATACCGGCTACCGCATGAAATTCTCGGCAGCCCGCTCGCCGATTTTAGAATAAAAATAGTTGTTGATGTTATAATAAGCAGTTAAATCGCGACTGGCTGTACCGGAAACGTAGTAATATGATTCATTAAAGCCTACTCCATATCCATTGACAACCATGCCGTTTAAGTTGGAAAATTGATAAGTTGTATTTTGAGTTAATTGATAAGAGCCGAACGAATAGCCGGAATCCGCATTGTCCGTCCAAGTTATTCCCAATGCCGTAGGTGTTGCACCTCCAATAGATACTGTCGTTTGGTCTTTCGTCAAAGTGGGAGTAACAATCAGGGCATAATGAGTGGCTAGCGCGGAACCGCTCATAATAAACGGTGCAATCATAACACTATTTAAGGATTGTTCAATGGGTGGAATATAAGTCATTGCCGGATCTCCTGAATTACCTCCAAGACCAGACCCTCCTGTATTGTTTGAATAACTATTACTCACCAGATAAGCACAAACGATTATTGGCTTATCAGCAGAAATGTAACAGCCGGCTGTTTTAAATTCTAATTCTATCCACTTGCCGGTGTTTAAGGAATAAGAGGCAGCAGGACCGGTAACGGTAGCATTTGATTGGGGATTGGTAGCTTCTCCGGTTGCACTATTTTGAGTAACTGTTGTTCCGTCTTGTGAAGCCAATATGCGCACTCGGCCTATTTTCTGTATCGTACCCGGAACAATAAAGTTAGTTCCCCATTTATCGACTGAAAATAATTGTTGATACAAAGGGTCGCGAGCATAAGAAGTGCCACCGTATGGAACTCTGGCCATTGAATTAGTAACAAAATAGGCAATCGGATTGTCCGAAGTAATATGTGTCCCTGTTCCGTCCTTACTTTGTACAGGAGTAAAATAATAGGAATACACATCTCCAGCATTTAATACAGCCTGAATGGTATCGCTCATATAAAGTGTCGTATTATCCTCTGTTGCAACAATCGTATAACCATCGTAATTATTCTCATTTTCAGCCGGGCGGTAAGATACATGATAATAATCTGTTCCCAAATTGTTTACAGGCAATATGAGTGTGGCATCACTAGATTGATTAAATTGAGTTATAGCATACACAGATACATTTTCATCGGATGTTACATATATGGATTTAGTAGTAGCACCTGTTGCATTGGAAAAAGCAGCTATCTTTTGTGCACCGGATAGATTGAACGTGAATATTGAATTTGCCGGAACAGTTTGAGTTGAATCAAGAGATGGGTTATTGGTGAAATGAAAATTAACTGTAGTAGTCTTTTCTACGGCTACTCTTATTGCCAGTGTTATTTCCCTACTATTATCACCCATGACTACAGTTGTTCCATTGGAAGCCGCATAGGCATTTTTTCCCCACGACATCCAGAATTCCTTACCTTGCGTCGAAGTTCCTTGAGTAACTTGCGCTACTCCGTTTGTTATGCCTGATAACAAAAACATGATTAAAAAGATAAATTTAATTGTTCGCATACTTTTATGAGTTATGAGTTATGAATTATGAGTTGAAGAAAACCCCACCCCATCCCTCCCCTGAAGGGGAGGGAGTGGCAGCGCACAATTTTGAAAGGGCTTTTTCTCCCCCTTTAGGGGGCTGGGGGGAAACAGGGGATTGCGGGTCAAGCCCGCAATGACACAACAACTATTTTTATTCTGAAATCGACGGCGGAATGTTATGTAACCCGTATCATTTTCAGGCAATTGTCAATTATCCGACTATTGGGGTTAAAAATCCGGCTGCCGATTCTATCCGGTGGTATATTGATGATGTTTTGCAAACCAATCTGACCAACTCAATGGATTGGCATTGGGAAACCGACGCCAATGACGCACCGACATTGGGCATGCACAAATTCAACATGCAGGTAACAGACAGCAGCGGGGTTACTCATGACTATATTACCAATTTTGAAGTCGTAACCACTATGTCGATTGTCTGGATGCCCGAATTGAATCCATCTACGAATGATGCAGACAAACAAAACTGGCATGACCCCGATAACTGGATGACTACCAATGGCACGCACGTCGTTCCTACTCGCTGCGCCGATG
>BNTW01000186.1 GCA_025996895.1 Bacteroidia bacterium
CGGTTATCAATGAAATTCATTGCCGCCGGTGTTTGGCCTGCCAGCGTATAAACTTCCGGAACTTCAGCATATTGCGAAAACAGTTTGTAAATATCTTCACCGTCAAGATAATTGTTACTTGCTTTTTTCTTGTAACCGCCAATCAAAGCGGAAGACTTGTAACTGGCATTTTTCGCTTCAATCCGGATAATGTTTAATCCGTTTGTATTGGCTTCTTTTTGCGGACTACGAAGGTTTGACGCTTGATTGATTGGCCTTGTGGTGGAAATATTCTTGACCACAAAACGAATGTCCTGATTGGCATACGTTGATTTAGTTAACAAAAAGAACGATTGCATGGGTGCAATATAGCGGTCTGCAATCGTTGCCGTAATATTATCTGTCGATGTAATCTCATTGCCTACATTGAGCGTGTCAATATCGTAACTGATAAACGTATTTCCTGCACCGTCCCACACCCTGAACTGCGGCTCCAGCCATTGCCCATTGTCCTTGTAGAACGCCACCATGTCTATTGAGGACATATACGGATTTCCTGCCAAAAACTCAGTATTTACCCCCAATCCTGCACCCGAATGTACTACCGTATCGGCAAATATCCAGTTTCCCTGCCTGTATTTTTCGGGAATAAAGCGGTAATTGCCGAATTCTTCCCGCTCTATCAGATCTGTTTTTCCGGTAAAGAAGTGATACTTTGAGGGCGGATTGGGTCCATAATTGGCGTCGCCGATGTGATAGAAGGTGCTGGTGCCGTTTTCGTATTGCTGCGTGCGGTGGGAAACCAATAATAAAGAATCTTCAAAGAATGGGAGTTCTAAAATACCGTTCATGTTTTTCAGGCCATAAGTACCTCCGGCTCGTCCAGCAATATAACTGTTATCGTTTTTATCATTGAAATTGCCCAATTCGTCCGTTCCCCGGTTGCGCAGATTGACCGTTGGATTGGCACTGTTCCAAGTGCCAAAACCATTATCAAATTCGTAAGCATAAAAGGCAAAACCTTCGGTGGCTGCAAGCGGCTCGCTCATTTCGGTAAAGAAGTCTGTCCATTGTCCGACCAGATAAGTCGTGGTATCCATTTCGTGTTGCGGCTTTGTCCGGATGGGGCCGAACTTCTGCATGTAAGTCAGGGGATAGCCTCCAAATCCATAATCACCGGAAACTACATTTCGCAAAGGGGATGACAGCATGTGCCATTGCTCTCTTTCTAAAATCGGCGAGCGGGCTGCCGAGAATTTCATGCGGTAGCCGGTATCGAGTGTGTCAATCACTTGCGTACTGTCCCTATCCAAAACTTGCGGATATTGCGCAAGACCGAAATTCAACTGCACCCGCGCTTGATTGTAAAAGACCAGCGAATCCGGCCTTCCCAATTCTCCTCCCTGCAAAAAATAGATATTATTGCATTCTGCTGCTGCATTGGCCAAATTGGGGTACCAATTGCAATCGCCCGGAATATAGACATCGGCGCAGCGGGTGGGAACAACGTGTTGTCCATTGGCGGTTGTCCAATTCTTGTTGTTGTGCCAGTCCTGCCGGTCGGCGTCGGTAACATTCATGTCGTCGTTGAGTTCGGGTGTCCAAACAATCGACATGGTCAAAACTACTTCAAACGAAGTCGAGTAGTCGTGTTTAAATCCGGCGGCATCCCATACCACCATGGTGAAATTATGCATGCCAAGCGTAGGCTGGTGCGGCGCAGGAACATCGGTTTCCCAAACCCAGTCCATCCGATTGGTCAGTTCGGGTATCGTGTCGCTGTCTATCACCCATTTGATTGAATCCGAATTGGCAATCGTCTGACCAAGAGTAGGGTAATTGACAAATGCTTGAAAATGATAAGGATTACACAACTGGCCGTTATTAATTTCATTGTAAAAGTAATCATTGATAGTGTAATAAGCAGAAAGGTCGCGCGAAGCGGAGCCTGCAAGGTAATAATAGGATTCCATAGGTCCGACACCGTATCCCAAGATAGTCATTCCCCTTGTATTTTCAAAGGTATAAACATTATTTGTTATCGACATAGAGCCAAATGAATAACCGGAAGGATCATTGACCCATGTAATACTTGAAGCAGCAGTGGGAGTTCCGCCATTTACCGATACCGTAGTTTGATCTCTCCCTAAAGTGGGGGTGATCACCAACGCATAGTGTTTGTTTATCTGTGTATTTCCGTTTCCTATTGGTATAAAAGGACTTATCTTAGCTATTGGCAAAGATTGTTCAACAGGAGGCTATCCCCTGACTTACATGCAGAAGTTCGGCCCCATCCGGACAAAGCCGCAACACGAAATGGATACCACGACTTATCTGGTCGGACAATGGACA
>BNTW01000187.1 GCA_025996895.1 Bacteroidia bacterium
TATAATCGACCCTGTCCATAACAGAGTTATTATATTTCAAAGCAATCTGATTCAGCTGGTGGTAGTTGTCATAACCGGTATGCCGTGTCAAGCCGTTATTCAGCGTAGTTTTAGTAATTTGCCCCAGTGCATTCAGCGAATCCAGTCGCCAGAGCAAAGCATTGCCGGCAGCATTGCGCATCGACGACAGCATGCCGTTGGTGTATTGATAACTTATCTGTAAGCCCGATGGCGACGTTTTGGTCGCTAAACGGCCCTGAGAATCATAAGTGTAATTGTGTGTATAATTGGCATTGTCAATCGTTTCCGTAACCGACAGCAGCTGCCCCAATGAGGTATAAGTACAAGAGCGGATAGTATTGTTCCCTTCCTTTATCGTCTGGATTTGTCCGATCCCATTCCCGGCAGGTACGTATTGATACGTCAGCGTATTTTCGGGACGAACTTCCTGCGTGATTCGTCCGGCTGCGTCGTATTGAAAAGTAGTTTCTTGCCCGCGAGCATTCGTTTGTTTGCTTAATTGTCCGTAAGCATTATATTCATACTGGATGGAATCGGTCAGGTTGGGCTCTTTAAGCACCCGCTGGAAACCACGATCATCATATTTGATAGTAATAACTGCCCCATTCGCTTGAAACGGTGTCTGTTACACAACTGCTTCGCAAAATTCAATATCACTCTACGGCCAACTTGGGATTTTGTCAAGCCTATGGCTTGATTGCAAGCGCGGACGCTTGCTTTTAACTTCGACGTAGCGAAAGACGCTAACGACGAACTGTATTTCATTATTTGCACACTACACTCAACAGAGGTGGAGCGGGCTTTGCTTTATTCTTTTCTAAAGCTCCCTATTATTACAAATTTTGAATTTTCTTCTAATTCTTTTTCACTCAAATTTTCATTATATTTTTTAAGTAAAAGTCCGCCATTAAATGCAAGGCGTTTATCTCCTAAATCAGAAAAATCAATACCATAATGTCTTGGAAACAATACCAAAATATCTCCTGTAACATCTCCAAATTTCAAATCATAATTACTCTTGAACACCAAGCATTGATTACTTTTTACGCTTACTATGCTACCCCTAACCTTATTTTGTCCGTCAGGGCTTTCAAAATCCCAAGGCTCAGCAACTGAAATAAAATACTTTTCGTTTTTCATAGTATTTTATCTTAGAGGTTGCCAATTAATTAATCTCACCTTAACAGGGTCTAAAGTCATAAACTCTGCACCCTTGCCCATCATCCCAAACTTAGGTGCGACTTTCGTCCCATTTAGTAATAGGTTGGGATTATTCAAGATTTGAAATTCAACACGCAGCGTAGGGGCACTTGCTGCAGATTTATAAAGATCTTTTGTGAAATAAGTTTCTCCTGCTCTACCGCCTCTTAACATACCTGTCTCTTGAATTGCCTTCAATTCACCCTCTGTCATATACCTAAATCCACTTGTTCCCCCCTTAGCGGCTTTATTAACATAATTATATGCTATATCCACATAGCGACCCACTGTCTTCGTTCCTTGCGCAATTTCGGAACCCACGCCCAGTGTGAGCATTTCAACAGCAGCATAAAGAAACTGATCGGCTGCCCCCCAATAATTCCCTGCACTCAATGCATCGCTGGAACGCTGAGCAGCTCCATAAACAGGAATCTCCATCGATAAGTCATACCAAAAACCTTTAGTGTCTTCATATAACCCTCGGGCGGATTGAAACGCATTCTCTACACCTTGGGATACGGCATCATACATCTCGCCCACGGAAATCATATAAGGTACGCCGTTCTTATATAACCCAACGATAACGAGCCCGAACTGTATCCTAATGCAATGGAATAGCTGTTATTCCACTCACTACCGAGGTAAAGCGAGTTGCCTTGAGAAGAATAACCAATTACAAAATTCGGGTATTGAGTCCATTTTGTGATATTTGTCTCATTATTATTGGCTTTATAGCCGTCATAATACCATTTACCCGCAACCATCAAACCGGCTATTATCCACTCTATCAGCTCTCCACTTGGATCTGTATATTTCAACGGATTGTTTAAGCCATACGCATAACGATTGAACGACTGCATAAATCCCGGAGACGATACATACGGATCTACTCCCAAAAACCGTCCCAATGCAGGATCATACAGTCGCGCATTCAAGTTGATCAGTCCAAAATCGTCTAAATGTTCCTGTGCCAGATAACCCCGGTTGGTGATCGGTGTTCCCGACATCAGCGTTCGTTTACCCCATGCATCGTAGTAGTAGGCCGTTTGCACAACTTTCCCCGCTGTTATCACTCCACGAATACTCCCCAGGTGGT
>BNTW01000188.1 GCA_025996895.1 Bacteroidia bacterium
TTAACCCACATTGCAGCTTCGCGCTCAAAAAGTTATAAAATAAGTTAATAAATCACCCCATTTTGCCTGTTTAAATGTTAAATTTCAGGCATATCCAATGGTGGCATTTTGTAACATGTTGATTATTAATATTGTTTATATTTCGGGGCGATTTGTAGTACACAGGGGGGTGCTTGCGGATTGGATATTTTTTTGTTGTTTTGCAGCATGTATTTTAAAGTATCCATGCGGTATAATCCGGCAAAAAGTTTTATCGACGGCTATTACAGATTGGTGGAAAGCTATCGGAATGTGGAAGACAGAATTTGTCACCGCACGATACTCAATGTCGGATTCTTTGATACGGAGGTCAAAGCGGAGCAATTGAATCGGATACAAAAAATTCTGACCCGCCAATGCGAATCTTCTCAACCCGGTCTTTTTGAAGAAACAGCCATCGACGATCCGGTAGTTCGCAGTTATGTGGATATTCTGTATAATATATTAGTGTCTGAAAACAAGATAGATACAGGTACAATTTCCAAGTCCGGAGGCAGGGAGTGGCAAACAATAGACCTAAACAGCTTGCGCAACAAGGATGTTCGGGATATAGGGGCGGAATGGATTTGTTATCAGGCGATTGAGCAATTAAAACTGTCGGAATGCCTGTCGAAATTGGGATGGGACGACCAAGACATCCGCCTGGCTCTGACCCACATCATCAGCCGTGCGGTTTATCCGGCATCTGAGATGAAGACCAGCCGGTGGATAAAAGAGAACTCGTCGGTATGTGAAATAACCGGTTTTCCGAAAAAAGAAATAACGAAAGACCAACTGTACCGCATATCCAAATTGTTGTACGCAGAAAAGGAAAATATAGAGAATCATCTGTCTCTGCGCACCAATTTCCTGTTTGACATAGAGGATAAAATAATACTTTATGACCTGACCAACACCTACTTTGAAGGTCGCATGGTTCACAGCAAAATCGCCAGATTCGGACGTTCAAAAGAAAAGCGGAGCGATGCGAAACTCATTGTTCTGGCGCTAGTTGTCAATCCGGAAGGCTTCATCAAGTACTCCGGCATTTTGGAGGGCAACGTCAGCGATGCCTCGACGCTCGAAAAGATGATAAACGAACTTCGGGTAAAAACATCATCATCCGCCAAGCGAGCCATTATTGTTATTGATGCCGGCATTTCCACCGAAGCCAATCTGGCGATGATAAAAGAGGAAGGATATGATTATATATGTGTCAGCCGTTCAGCGTTGAAGGATTTCAAACTCGCAGCGAACGCAACACAAGTCACGGTTACCGATAATAAGAAACAGAAAATAGTGTTGCAAAAAGTATCCTCTTCAAAAAACGAGGATTACTATCTGCAAGTGGAAAGTGAATCCAAGGAGAAAAAGGAGCGTTCGATGAACGACCGTTTCCGGGATGGATTTGAAACGGGATTGAAAAAAATCGCTTTGTCGTTGGAGAAAAAAGGGGGAGTCAAGCAGGAAGAGAAGGTATATGAACGGATCGGGAGATTAAAGCAGAAATATCCCTCCATCCACCGGTACTTTGATATAAAATGTAAAATATCCGTCGAAACAAAGAAAATAAAGAAAAAGGGAAATGAGCCGGAGGAGACAACAGAAAAGCGAATCGTCTCCTCTATCCGTTGGACAATCAAAGAAGACGAAGAAATCAACTCCCGTTCGGGCGTATATTTTTTGCGGACTTGCATACAGGATACGGAAAAAATCATCTGGGAGACGTATAATACCCTTCGCGAAATTGAATATACGAATCGCGTATTGAAGACCGATTTGGACCTGCGCCCGGTTTATCACAAAAAGGATGAGAGTTCGATGGCGCATCTGCATCTGGGATTGTTAGCCTATTGGGTGGTAAATACCATCCGTTATCAACTCAAAAAAGGAGAACCTGCTGAAACAACAACTCAAGCAAAAGCATTAACAAGAACAGAAACGGAATCGAAATCGAAAGCGAAACAGGAAGTTGACGGGGAAACAAAAACAGAAAATCAGAAAGGCGGAATCAGGTTTGAATGGAGAGAGATTGTCAGAATCATGAGTGCTCAAAAAGCGGTTACCACCTTGGCACAAAACAAGTTCGATGAGGTCATCCTGATTCGTCGATGCACTTGCCCCGATGAGAAAGTTAAAATGATTTATGACAAACTAAAATACAAATATGCACCTTACAAAAAGAAAAAATCCGTAGTACACAAAATGACGTTTGAAAAAAATCATCCTGCTGATTTTGTGGATATTAACTCTGCATAGCTGCAATGTGGGTTAA
>BNTW01000189.1 GCA_025996895.1 Bacteroidia bacterium
GTCAAATTTATCTCTCGGGATAATTTTCATTATTTGTTTGAATATCGGCTGACCGACTAAATTTTTTTCGCTATCTTTGCCCATCGTTGTAAATTGTTGGTGGTACAACAAATGTACAACTTGGGGGAGAAACCGCAAGGGATTAACCCCTTTTTAGCTTTTTTTTTAGTCGGTCAGTAGTGATAACTATTATAAAAGTCTTTCAACATTTTCAAGACTTCTTCGTCCGAAGATTGTGTTTGTGCTCAACCGCAACCATTAAATAACAATGTCATAATAATTAAAAAAAATGTTTTTGAATTCATATCTAATCTATTAAAATTCTTATTTCCACCATTCTCGTTTTTCTTCTTCTACAGCCTGCTTTGTGGTTTTATCATTTTTATTTTCTAATGATTTTAAATAAGATTTCCAACCAAAGGATAAATATATTTCATTGGGTTGAAATTCTCCCACACCAATGTCCAAATTTTCTGCATACGGAATTCTGAACTCTCCCCAATTGCATATTTTAGATTTGTTTGTTGAATAACTTGTCCATGTACCTACATATTGATTATTGTTGAATAAATCACTTGTTTCCATTCGTAAATCGTTATAATGGACTTTATCCTCATAAACATAAAAATTAGTTTTTAAAATTCCTTCGAACTTACCGCTACCTTTTACTTTTAAATCTTCATAAAAAGAATATTCAGCTAACAAAAGATACTCCGGTGATAAAAATCTTTTTGCTCGTCTCCCTTCATCTTGATATTCCATGAAAAGAGATTGTTTTTCTTCCTTATCTGTTTTGATTTGCCCAATAGATATAATCTTGATTTCTCCTAAAAATGAACAAATATTAGACTTTACCATACTTTTACCATAAACAAAATATTTGCTTGAATCTGTTGGATTTTTAACAATAGAAAGAAATTTGATTTTGAGTCGTTGGTAATTATTACCATCTATAAATCCTAACAGGGCATCATTTCGTTCTAACCAAATAGGACTGAAATCATATTTATTTACTGTATAATCCATTTTTTCCGATAATAATGGACTATTTAAAGACTCTTTCAAAAAATGGTTAGCATTTTCTGGCAATTTTTCTTGAGCTATTATAAAATGCATTACTATTATTAGTAACAATAACGTATATTTCAACTTTCTATTCATATTTTCATGTTATTATTTACATATATTTAATTTATCTTTATTTCTATTATGGAATATCCCTAACAACCATAGTCGCAGAATTAGTCCGCAACAATCTTCTAAGTTCATTTAGTTTTGCCCTACTACCGCTAACAGAATAATCATCATCATACAAGCGATAAGAGCTACCGGGTAAAAAACATCCCAACGTATTATAATGATAGTTTCCTGAATGAAATAAAATTTTTCTTTTAGCGGAAACCTGATCTCCTGAAATTATATATACATTAGGAAATTTCTTACTACTATATGGATCTATATCATAAGTACCCGCAGGAATACGTTTATCTTGTCCTGATAAAGTTGTTGATGGGCCTCCCGGCTCTAATACATAACCACTAACGATTCCCCAGGGAACTGGTCCACGTGCATAAAATTGACTAATCGTTGCATTTTCAGATTCAGCAAATCTATTTACTTCAATAAAATAGGATCGAGCCTCTTCATACGCTCTTTCTGCCCCCTGTTCCGGTGCATTGTAATTATACCATGGATAATACATATTTGTATTACCATTGTTAGACATACCTATTCCCCAACCTTGATTACTGCTATATCCGACTGTGGGCATTGGGCCATAAATATTACCAACAGAACCATTCATATAAAAAGAGCCATCGGAACTTCCACCAACCGTTATAACAACACCACCTGTGGGATTTGGATTACCTGATTTCGACTTAAACCAGTTAAAAGGATTAAATTCCCATTTGCTTAAATCTCCACTTGTAGGTACATTTCCATCAGCGTCGGGTGTTTTATCTCTATTTGCTTGAGCATTCAATAAATATGTAAAACCTGCTACAATACCAACAATCAGCCAAGGAAACTCACCACTTGGATCCGTATATTTAAACGGATTGTTTAATGCGTAGCTATACCGATTAAAACTTTGACCGAAGAATGGATCTTGTACATACGGGTCCGGACTTAAAAACCGTCCTACTGCCGGATCATATAAGCGGGCATTCATATTTATCAACCCGAATTGCGTCAGGTGTTCATGACCGGTATAACCGCGACCAAGAAACAATTCCGGCTCGCTTCCGGGTGTGTATGCTACCCGATTGCTTGGATTGCGCAACC
>BNTW01000190.1 GCA_025996895.1 Bacteroidia bacterium
ATCTTTATTTGTTTATGTTTCTACTGCAAATATAAGAAAACTATCGATTGGACAGATTGGCGAGACCGATAGTCCCGCCAATTTTTATGCGTTTGTGTGGAATCTGAAGATTTTATGCTAACTTTGCAAAGTAATTTTTAAGGTAACAAAATTATGAGTACAACAGAAAATAAGCGCGAACTCAACCGCGAAATGCAAAACAAAATGCTGTTTATTGCTTTTATAATCAGCAAATTTGCTCGTGCATACAAAATGAACAAGCCAAAAGCCTACCAATATCTGAAATAATACGGTGGTTTGGATTATCTTAATGAATGTTGGTGGGCATTGCACATTGACAATCCATATTGGGCGGTAAGAGATATGTATAAAGTTTGTTTAAGTAATGGAGGATTGCGATAATGAAAGTCTATGTCATTTCCTGATTTAGGTTGACTGTTTCCAGTCTTATCGCGCAGAAGAGTTGACTCGGATTTGTACTTATAACTGCTATTTGTTTACTTCAGACTGTTATGCCTGCTTTTTGTTTACTCTTTGTTTCTTATCGCTGTCAGGGGTTGACTGGAGGGCGTAGCCCGGAAGGAAACCCCTGACAGTCCGACAAAGGTAAACCATTTCCAGCGATATCCAAGCCTTCCATTCGATTTTTTATAGCGATAAGCCTGTAACTTGTCCATCTTTTAGCTATTTCTCCGCAGCAGCCGGCAGCCTCAGCCGGTGTCATCATGTCAATACTCATGTGCGGTCTTTCCTGATTGTAAAAGTCAACAGTTCCCAACAAGCTATTTCCCGAATGGAGACTCAGGAAAAAATAGGGGATCACCTATTAGAAAAAATTTCTATAGAGATGCAAATACCTGTCGAAATAATAAAGACCTGTAATATGGAAGAATTGTTAAGAAAACTGTTTAACAATTCTATTGCATTGAATAATTCAACCGACAATTCTATTTCTCTTGATAAAACGATAGAACTTTACGAACGGATTATCCAAGAAAAAGACGGTAAAATCAAATTACTGGAGCGATTGCTTCAGGAGAAAAAATAAAAAACTGCTATTCGAAATTTACCAAATAGCAGTTTTTAGGATAAGCACACCTGTATTGTGTTCCTCAACAGAAGATTATTTCCCGATTATTTTCCTAAATATCCTTTTAAAAAAGTTAGTATTCTCTTCCGTTGTGTCTAATTTGAACAAGACAGGTAGAGTATAACACATTTTACATAGAATACCACTGTTAGAGGCAGGCTTCCAAACAGGCATTAATCCAACAATCCGAAGAGCTTCCTCGTCTGCAGCAGGATGAAGAGATCGTTGAATGTGTGGACAAATAACTTGTCCAGATTCGTCAATAATAAATCGAACTATTACACGTCCTTGAATTACCTTTTCTTTACATTCCACCGGATATTGAATATGATCGCTAATAAAAATCATGAGAGCTTCATATCCTCCAAGAAACTGAGGGAGATTTTCAGGGTCTCCAAAAAACACAGTCGGACGACAAATACTATTATACAAAGAATCGCAATTTCTGCAATTTATTTCATTATTCAACAGAAATGTATCTTGACCTAATTCAATACCTAAATTAAAATCTTCATAAGTTCCGTTATAATGACTATTTTGATTCATTTGTGCAGTACTGCAACCAATAAATACTGTCGTGAATAACACCAACAGAATCTCTTTTAATTTTACCATCTTCTTGGAATTTTATAAATGAAATGCCACCATCTATTTGAAAAGGAAATAATATTTCCATTGTCCATTATATGTCTGCCAGATTGAAAGCCATAACTATTAATCTTTTCTATTAAATTTTGACCATGGTTTGGATAGAGTCCTTGATTTTTATAGTTATATTGATAAGTATTCCATTCTTCTAAAGGGGTATCAATATATTCTGCATCTTTATACATACCAGATGCGACATTTATGCTGTGATAATTTTCATGATGAGCTACATAAGATAAATAATCATAATTTTTCAAGAATGCTGAATTGTTATAGTAAACATTTCCTGTTTGCGGATCTGTTATAGCATCAGAACTTTCATATCCTTTAAATAATGGATTCTTTGGGTCATACGTTCCTTTAAATCCAAAGTAATCCAAAGCTCCCTGATAATTGCCTCTATCCACAAAACGACTTAACACTTGGTTATTATTCCTAAATCCCTGTCCTCTTACCAAATTAGTTGTGTGTTCCGGATATACCATTACCGAAACGCTCGGATTGAACGTCCATCCGTTTTTATCCACAGACC
>BNTW01000191.1 GCA_025996895.1 Bacteroidia bacterium
TGTTTCATATCATACAAATTTTAGAGTTTTGAATAGGTATAAATATCTTTTTCTATACAAACATTCAAACCGCAACCGCCGGGCGGAATCAGTTCGTATTTGTGGTAAAGTTCCGCCAGCATCTCCTTGACGCGGCGGAAATAATCGAGACCGGGCGCTGCCATGCTTCCCATTACAGGACGGCCAAACGGCATCCACACCGATGCAGAAGGAATTATTCCGCGCTCGGCCAAATAAGTCGCACCGGCTTTCAGGGTTTCTATGCTTTCCAAACCGATGATGAAATTGGAAAATGCCTTACCCTTTCCGTATTTTCCGGCAATGGATTCCAAGGTTTGCAAATGCCGTTTTCGGGAGGTAAAATGCATCTTGCCCGGCGTGATGATTTTCGCCCGTTCTTCGTCCCATACTTCGAGACTGCAAGCAATGCGGTCGGCGCCCAACGAAAAATATTCATCAATATACGACAAATCTTCCGGCGGCGTAATGTAAAGCAAAATTTCCCCCGTCAGTTGACTATCGCTTTCCGCCATTGCTTTCAAATAACCGGAAATGTGTTTGTATTCCGTTTTGTCGGAAAACGTGGAACCGCCAGTGATTTGTACACTGTTTGCATCGCCGTTCCGCACAGCATATTGTACTATTTCGGCCAAGTCGGAAGCTTTGACAGCCGGCGGTTGCGGTTTCCCTTTTTGGGCAAGCAATTCAAATTCGGCTCCCGAAAAGCAAAACTCACAGGGCTTGCTATTTGCCGCATATTCGCACGGCCACAAGCATTGAAAAGAAACAAAATCGCAACCTTGCAATACGGCATTACCCAAATACGGCAATCCCGACGACGTTCGTTGTTTGTAAAAATCCGTTTTTTTGTGAAACGTGACAAAATCAACAAAATCATTCTCAAAAAAAAGCGCCGGTTTATCCTCTAAAATTTGAAGATGAAAAGGAGTGGCAAGTTCCGAACCATACTTCATGAGTTTGAAATTACTCCATGAAAGTATTTGAAACAAATGTTTCAAATGAAAACTTACATCAGTTAATTGAACGTTGGTTCCGTCTGAGAGCAGCAGGCTGTTACAGGTCAAAGGGTTGGCATTAAGTCGATAATCTTTCCCGAAATTTTTATAAACGGCATTATCGACTTTCACCCCCTTGCTGATTAGCAGGCATTTCAGTTCTACCGAATCAACAATCTCTTTTTTGATGTTGTATTTCTTCACATTTTATTACTATGCACCTTGCAAAGATAAATAAAAATAGTATATCATGGATTGAATACCTGCAATACTCTCTGCTTTTTCTGCGTCTGACTTTCCTTGGTACATGGCATTTACTGTTTCAGCGATGGCGGCAAACAACTCATTCGTATAGTCATTGTTCGGCTTGCCTTCATTGTTGAAACTGAGGCTGGTGACAGTCAAATTATTTGCCAGACACGCTCCTACTGCCTGTTGGTATTCCGCACTCGTTTCGTCCGGATACTGCGTGTACGCACCATTGGCACACATCAGGAATGCCAAGGCATCTATCTGAGCCTGTGATGCTTTTGAGGTCAACATACCCAACCACGGAATAGAAGTTTTAGCTGTTATAACTGCAACACCGGAGGGAAAAGTGACACCTGCCGGAATAATAACTTTGATAGAAGTGCTCGAGCTGGAAACAAAATTGGCTTTTGACACTATTGTAAAGTTTGCTTCGCTGGTACCAAAACCTACTGCGGTCGCTCGGTCCAAGTCAGTACCTGTAATCGTGATTTCATCTCCAATGGCAACTTCCGTGGGGGTTACATCTGTAACGGTGGGCGTAGGCTCCGGAGTTTCCTCGCTGCAAGCAACAAATGCGCATATAGCCACAACGCTCATAATAACAAATCTCAAAAATGTTTTCTTCATTGTGTTTAAAAAAATTAAATTATAGAAATTAAAAAATATATTTTACTTGTCCGCCAAACATTCGCGGCGCACCGGGCACGAAAGTAGGCACCCCGAATATCAAACCGGTGTTGCCTGCCCCGATAACATATTTTGTGCCTGTCAGGTTGCTTCCAAAGGCAGATATTGTCAGTCCGTATTTGGCAAGATGTAACGCCATGTTGGCATTGAGCAGACCGTAAGCATCCTGGTCGAGACCAGGCATCTGCCTGTCATTGGAATCCTCAAACCACACGTGGCTTTTCCACGAGTAAGCAGGCGTGAACGCCAATTGAACATCGCTATTAAAATT
>BNTW01000192.1 GCA_025996895.1 Bacteroidia bacterium
ATATTTTCGCGAAATGCGGGGTATGAAACAGGAGGTATTGGGTGATGCGATTGGTGTTGTTCAAAAAACTATTTCGACTATGGAAAAGAAAGAAAAAATTGACGACGAAACCTTGGAAAAAATTGCCGAGGCAATGGATATTCCGGTGGAAGCCATTAAAAATTTTGACGAAGAAAAAGCGATAAATATTGTAGCAAATACGTTTCAAGATGAAGCTATTATGGAAGGTTGCATTAACTATAATCCAACATTCAATCCATTAGATAGAATTGTAGAACTTTACGAACGAATGTTAAAAGAAAAAGATGAAAAATATGATCTATTAGAGCAATTATTGAAAGAAAAAAAATAAAAATTCATCTCAAAAACAAATTTAATCCTAATTGCATTCCCACCTGCACCTGAGCATTACCGGAAATCGTAATCGCAAATAATATTGCTATAATCGCAATCCCTTTCATTTTATTTTTTCTCCTAATTTTTTATTTAAAACAAAGCAAAGATAATGTTTTTATTTTAATATTTTTTAGCCAAATGCCGGGCGAAAGCGAAAAACGCCCCGCCCAACTATTCGGCAAAATTGGATTACACACTACGTTTATCGATTTAATATAATTTTATACTATTTATAAATTGTTGTAAAACTTTCTCATCAATATCTGTAGGCATAGTTGGTGCTAATATTTCAAATTCAGGTAATTTAGTCATTAAAATATTTGTTGCTTTATATTTTACTAATAAATTCCTGACTTTTTTAGTAACAAATGTAAAAGCCGTTCCTCCTTCTGCAGTAAAAATGTCGCTACCATCCCACGAATTTAAATCAAAATAAAGTCCTTTCAATAGTTCTGCTCTACCCCCTCCAGGAACATAAGGGTCTTTTATAAATTTTTCTGATCTTGAAAAATCAATACTTCCACATCTTCCTGTTATTGAAAAAATAGAATAATCCTTAATTTCACCACCTTTTCTATCATACATAATTATTGGATAGGTTTTCCATCCTGTAATTTGATGTTCTTTTAGCACGTTTGTAACTCTATTGGACAACAAATGAATAATAGCATATCCCATACCTACCAAATCATATAAATTCTTTCCCATGAGATAACTAAATTTAATTGGTGACGAAATTTCCAATTCTCCCCTAAATAATTTATAGTCGTCAAATTGAGACTGTTGCATAGAGCGAACAACATGATAGGCTCCTCTTGTATCCTTGTCTTGAAAAATATAAAATTGATCGTAATCCATATTAATAACCAAATAATGATTTTCTATCCATCTGAAATTGCAATCTCTATTTCTCTAATCAATTCGGGCAAAAAGGACTGGTCTATCTCATATTCAAATTCAAGACAGCATGTAGCTATGTCATTTGAAATTCTGCTTTTAACCAAAATATGACCACAATCATGAAACTCAAATTTAATCATAATTTTGGGCGACAGAGGATTAAAATTAGCCGATTTTCTTTTCCCTTCATACATAAGTCGAAGAGAAACCAACAAATCTTCAAAGTCAAATACTTCTGCTTCAAAATCAGTTTCTAAACAAAAGAAATCAAAATTGATCTTACCCTTGAAATAAACAAAAACGGTATTTGTTAAATGTTTATCAAAACGGAGGTTTATGAGTTCTATGACTGTATTACGTTCTTTATTATAGAAATGTATTGCGTTCATTTTTCACCAAAATTTTTTCAAATAATCTGCCCATGTGTAAAAACATCTATGATAAATTATTCCTTGCTGATTTATACCAATTGTATACATACCTGGCGTTGTATTAATAGTACCCGGCGCAGAAAACATATAAGAACCATCCTTAATTCTTTGTGCCCAATTTCCACCGTCAATAACAACTTTGTCCAATGCTGTAGGAAAGTTATGATATAAATCTGATTTAACTAAAGACGGACTATATCCATTTATTTCAGGTCTTGGAGGTTCAATGTTAAAACCATTTCCTTCCACAGACAGCATTTGAGGTCTTTCTTGAGTTGTAACCGTGTAACTATTGTTATCCGGTACCAAATCTTGCAAAGGCTGTTGTTTCGGCCCTTGTAATTCCGGTTTCGAGATTTCCGATTTATACAACTTACTGAGATCCGGCATTGTGGGTTTAGGAAGATTTAATTTTCCTGTCAAGAAATTTCGTCCATTTGCGGCTGCAACAGTTCCATTAATAAGGCCACCCG
>BNTW01000193.1 GCA_025996895.1 Bacteroidia bacterium
GAGCGTATCGGCTTTCGACAAAACGCCAATCAGAGAACTGCTTACCGATTTTCAAATCAATCAAAATGTCAAAAAACTACAATATAATTTGTTTAGTAATTGTTAAAAGTTAACGCAACGGCAGTATTGTAAAACATATAAAGTTATTTTAAAAAATGCAAAATAATATGCTACACACACATTACTCACCTGGCTGTTTAACAAAAATTAACGCGTTATGTGCCCTGTAAAGCGTCTTTTTCTCACACGCGTAATATACAAAATTTATTTTTAATACGCAACATTTCCGGCCTCCGTCAGCGATTCAGGGATTAAAAAAATATCGTCCACATTAACAGCCCTCCCTTAGCAAGGGTAATACAGTCCCTTTCTCATACAATTATGAGAGTAAAAAATCAGTATGTATCACCATTGTGTCTGTATTGTAAATTTTATGAGATTGTCTATGTGATGTCAGTCTTGGATTCGGGAGCAAGACATCTCCGCCACGGTTTTCAAGCCGTAATTTTGTATTCTTATGAAGGATGTGGAGTAATCAGGTAGTCTTTATACGGAGTATTAATAATCATATATGAGACCAGATTCTGCCAAATGTTGCGAATCGTTTCCTTCGAGTGTTCTTTGAGCATCTCTTTGATTTCTCTGCTGTGTTCAAGTAATTGATTGATAGCGTGCGCAATTTGAAGACAGGTATAATAGTTTTGCAGTCCCTCGTAGGAGTTGCGGCAATACTTGTGTTCCAATTCATAGTCTCCACACTTTTGAGTGTTAAATCCTTCGTTTTCAACCTTCCATCTCAATCTTCCACCGTAACACAATTCGATAATGTTGTCTTTGGTTGGATCTATATTGGTAACATATTCAAAGCAAAACTCTTCAGGTTTTGCATCGGAGACTTTACCCGGTTTCATTTGCTTTGTTCGCTTTTCAAGGCACTGCAACCAGTGTAAGTTGTATTTGTTATGGTAAAAAATATCTTTTTGAAAGCGATATTTACTGTCTATCCAGTTTCCATCCTTCACACAATGGTTTTCTTTTGCCGGATCTTTCCGTTTGGTCAAGACAAGTTCTTCATGTACACTGGGAAGTACATTGTCTTTGAGAACATAAATGTACTTCCATCCATACTTTTCACAGATTTCAAAAGCCCCTTCGTAAGGATACAATCCATCTGCCAGGATACAAATTGGCAAGCGTGGATACTGTTTTTTGAGTTTGGCTGCCAAACGAAGGAAGGCTTTTCGTTCACAGTCCTGTTTGATATAATCGCCCACCGGATTTTCTATCCATTCGGTAGCTAATGACAGACAAAGTCCATCGCGGGTAACTAATTTAGCTTCCAATACATAGTGATAATAAGTAATCTTCCCTCCACTGGATGTACGTGTCAAGCACTGGTCACAATGCTTATGGTCAAAACTCATTACCCCGGTGGCATCTACGGCTATCATATAATACTTGTTCTGCAAGCGATAGCTCCCATGACTATCTCTTCCATTTGATAATCCTTCCGTTTGCGTGTATCCTTCAAGGCGGATAGCAGGGGAAATAATTCCTCAAAGCGATGTTTGAGGACATGTTTGTACTTAGACAGAATTTTCTGTCCGCGATCCGGTGCTGATGTTTTTTTTCTCTGTTCTTTCTATGGGGATAGAAAAACCGAAGAAATGGCAGATAGAATCTTCGTAAATTAATTGTATTTTCTTTGCAATATGATTGCATTTTCTTTGCATTGTTATTGCATGAAAAACATCAAAAAAGTTCATATATTTCTTTGTAATTCAATAAATTATTACTATCTTTGTGGCAGTAAAAACAACAGCCGCAAGGCACAGTTATCACAACTTCCTTGCGGCTTTTTTTTCTAAAATATGAAAGAACACTGTAGCTAGAAGCTCAGCCTCCAACAAAGGGGCGAAAGCCCCTCCTGCGCGCTCTTAGGCTGCAAATTTAGCCGGAAATATTTATTTATGCAACTTTTCTATCTGCTTTATTTTCAATTAATTATTTTTTAGCTCTGAATTGCTGATGAAACAGTAACCGTTTCTTCATCGGAAAAGATTAATTCGGTGGAATTATTCGATATGCAAGGAAGAAGAATCAAACAAGCGGATCAGATTGAGAATAATGTATATCAGATGAATTTGCGTAGGGGCGTTGCGCGCAACGCCCCTACCGG
>BNTW01000194.1 GCA_025996895.1 Bacteroidia bacterium
ACATTTGACAAGCCATTTGGATTTGTTTTGGGCAGTAACCGAGTCGGGGCGCACATACGAAAAACGCTCAAAAGGCAAAAATAAAAGCCCCACAACAGCCCAATTGACCCTCTTTTAATAGGGGGTAAGTTTTTAAAATAGAAATTCTATTTTTGTAATTAACTGATTATAAATAATATAAAAAATAAAAACAACTAATTTGGGAAGTTAGTCGTTTGATAGTGATTTATATTATTTAGTTTATCCTTTATTTATTTCTCGAATGATTTCCAATGTTTCGCCGCACAATTCCGTAATTTTTCCCCAATTTTTCGCCGTGATAATTTCTTTCGAAAAAAGATTTGACCCCATACCAACGCAAGTTACGCCTGCATCAAACCAAGAACGAAGGTTTTCCTTTTCGGGTTTTACACCACCGGTTACCATCAATTGTGACCAGGGCATGGGGGCTTTTAAGCTTTTTATGAAGGCTATGCCAAGCACATCACCCGGAAAAACTTTGCAGACATCGCAGCCCATTTCTTGTGCAAAACCGACTTCCGACACCGAGCCGCAACCGGGAATGTAAGGTATCAGCCGGCGATTGGCCACTTTGGCAATTTCGGGATTGAACAACGGTCCGACAATGAAATTCGCGCCCAATTGAATATACAGCACAGCCGTTGGGGCATCGACAATCGAGCCCGCTCCCAAAATCAATTCGGGACATTCTTTTGCCGACCATTGGGTCAATTCGCCAAAGAGTTCGTGAGCATATTCGCCGCGATTGGTAAATTCAAAAACTCGCACACCGCCTTCATAACAAGCTTTTACTACCTGTTTCGCGATTTCCAAGTCTTTATGATAAAAAACAGGTATCATACCGGTTGTCGCCATTTTTAGAACAGTTTCTATCTTGCTGAATCTTGCCATATCATTAAATTTATTACCTTTGTTGCCTGCAAAGATAGTATTTTATATTTTAAATGATATATGGAAAATATTTTTAGTGTAGAAGGAAAAGTAGCCGTTATCACCGGTGCGGGCGGTGTGTTGGGTGGAAGCATTGCCGACAGCCTTTCCCGGGCGGGTGCGAAAATTGTGGTTTTGGATATTCGTCAGGAAAATTTAGACCGGAAAGTAGCCGAGTTGCGAGACGCAGGAGGCGAAGCCGTTGGTTTTATCTGTAATGTCCTGAATATGGACAGTCTTCACGAAACGGCTGAAAAAATCGTGGCCGAATGGGGACGCATTGATATTTTGATTAACTGTGCCGGAGGAAATGTGCCGGGTGCAACGTTGAGTCCCGAACAAAACATTTTCGACATGAAGATTGAAGATTGGGAAAAAGTAACTAACCTCAATCAAAACGGAACAGTGTATCCGTGTTTGGCGTTCGGAAAAGTGATGGCCGGGCAAAAGGAAGGCAGCATGATCAATATTTCGTCGATGGCGACTTATTCGGCTTTGACGCGCGTTCCGGGTTATTCGGTGGCGAAAACCGGTATCAATATTTTCACCAAATGGCTGGCGACCGAATTGGCGCAGAAATTCGGTGAGGGTGTCCGGGTGAATGCCATTGCGCCGGGCTTTTTTATCGGCGACCAAAACCGCGCAGTGTTGATTAATCCCGACGGCTCACTGACCGACCGAAGCAAAAAAGTACTGGCAAAAACCCCGATGGGACGTTTCGGCGATATTACCGAACTGAACGGTGCGGTGCAATTTCTGTGCTCGCCTGCTGCAAGTTTCATTACCGGCGCAATTCTTCCTATCGACGGCGGATTTAGCGCGTTCAGCGGGGTATAATTATTTTTCTCACCCAGCCAGTACTGCCTTATGTGTTTTCATGGCGCAACGTATTTAATTGTATTTTGTATATGACAATAGTTCGTTCAAAATTTCATCTAACCTAAGCAGCTATCGCCCCGAACGTCAATAGTTCTTGCAAATACATCTGATTTTTTCGTGAGTTTGGCGGATTACCGAACACGCTAAAAAATCGCATCAATAATAAAGCGTTGTGAAACAACACTTTGGCATCTCTCATGGAAAAAGGGAGTTCCCTTTTTGTTTCATCCTTTAGTTGGATAACTTTAGCAATATTTACCGTAGTTAATGCCGTATTGAAATG
>BNTW01000195.1 GCA_025996895.1 Bacteroidia bacterium
TTTGATAAAAATTCGGGCTTGGGCAGCGGAACAACGGTAACCGTACCGGGTTTCTCGTTTTGCGACAGCCTGATTTTTCAGGATGCAGAAACCGATGCAACCACCTTGGCTCTTACTAAAAAAGCAGAGGGTGGGGAAATGGATACAAAATCTTCGGGCCTGTTTATTGGCGGCTCTTTGTTGTTGCAGTCCAGTATAACAATGACAGGAACAGATGGACAATCGGGTTCCTTTATACAATTTATGAGCAACCGTCTGGTAATAACTCCCGAAACCATTCTAACCAATGGAGTAGAGATACCTGCTGTTGTGTGGTTTGAAGGCAACGGAGCCTGGCAGTTAGCCGACAATCTATCTATCGTAACCGGTAATGACAATAGCGCCTATTATATCCGCTTGGCAAAAGGCAGTTTAAATACTAACGGAAAAAACGTAACAGCTAACAGTTTTCACAGTGGATTTTCGGGAACAAGAGTGCTGAATATATCCAATTCACTGATTCAACTTTACTGGGTATCGGGTGGTGCACCCAAAGGGTGGAACGCAAGCGGTAATAATTTAACCGTAACAGCCGACAATTCCATTATAAAAATAACAGGCTCTCCAAGACAAGCAATATACTATTTTCAAGGTCGAGCAGGCGATAATTACAATATTGTCGAGGCTGTATCAGGCGTGTCGGGTTACTTCCATTACGGTACTTGCAAATCGGTACGGATTAGTTCTGCCGGAATGGACTTTAATACATTTACTACCGACAGTCTGTTTTTGCTGAAAGACGGAACTTACAGTCTTGCAACGGATATAACCGTAAACAAACGCCTGCAAACCGGTGGCGATGGTGGGACGTGTGGCGGATTAATGGAAATTACGTCTAACAATGCAAACAAGTGTACCATTAATGTCAGCGACGACGCAGAGGTGAATGTATCCAATGCTTTGATTACGCGGGTGGATATAAAAAACACTAGCGATAATAAATCTTATGATGCTGATGACAGTTCCGACGGCGATTTGGCACATCCGAGCGACGGTTGGAATTTCACGATGTCGGGTATCGGCACAACGTGGTACTGGATTGGCGGTACGGGCAACTGGAGCGACCCCACGCACTGGTCGCTTACTTCGGGCGTTTCGTCGGACAATACCATCTGTCTGCCTTCCCCGTTAGATAATGTGATTTTCGATGCTAATTCCGGATTATCGGGTGGTAAAACCGTTACGGTCGATGTGGGCGCAGTCTGCAACAATATGAGTTGGACAGGCCCCGCCGGCGACAAGCCGAATTTCACTTTGCAGGGGAATGTCAATATATTTGGTTCATTGCTTTTGCAGCCGGGTATGAATATTCCGTATGCTATAAGTGTAGGCTTTGTATTTAGAGGAACAAGAGCCGACAACACCATTACGAGTAACGGTGTAACCTTCCATTGTCCGGTTACATTCAATTCCACCGGCAGCTGGAAATTCATGGATAGCTTTCGTACACTGTATCAAGCAGCTACCAACTCACACGGTAGTATTCGTTTAATTCAGGGTCATTTGGATTTTAACGGACAAAACGTAACTGCCAATCAGATAAGAATTGCGGCAACAGCCACCAACGCCAATGCTTCGTTGAATATGGCAAACAGCACTATTACTTTAGATGCTAATGACAACAATGCCTATTATGGAACTGTTTTTGAAAACCTGTCATCTTCTTTCGTGGTATCTCAGGCCAGCACCGCCAATTCAACTATCACCATCAACGGACATTTCAAGCCCAAAGAGAATGATACATTCGGCAAAGTAATTTCTATTTACAGAACTGCAACGATCGACCCGGCCAATTTCAAGACCCTGTCTATCACCAACGGTGTCGGTAATTTAGGTTCTATCGTTGCCGATTCATTGATTCTCCAGGGTGCTGCTAATCCTTACCTGCTTCGCGACGGAAGCACGATTACTGCCAATAAAGCATTCATCCCCAACGGAACACCCTGCGTGCCGACCGAAATCTGGCCGGTGAATACCACTGCCGGTAGCGCTACCCTCCGCGTAGGCATCGACGGTGCAACCGTTGAGCCGGACACGTGTTTAATTAATTTTGTCCGTATCTATAATG
>BNTW01000196.1 GCA_025996895.1 Bacteroidia bacterium
GGTGTTCGTTGGTTCGATGTTACTTTTTTCCATATACTTATTTGTTTGGTGTTTAAAGTGCAAAGATATATTTTTTATTGTATATTTGTGCCGATTATTAACAATTTATATCATGACGAACAATATGTTACGTAAATCTTTTTTCTACTCATTTTTATTCTTTCTGGCGGCCACCGCCAGCACTTGGGCGCAAAATCCTGACGGTGCGGAAGAATGGAACAACTTGACAATTTCGCAAATAAACAGGGAAAATGCCGTTACGACAGCTATTCCTCTGGCTAATGAAGTGCAGGCACAGCAAT
This sequence comes from Bacteroidia bacterium, assembly GCA_025996895.1. Classification (GTDB taxonomy): domain Bacteria; phylum Bacteroidota; class Bacteroidia; order Bacteroidales; family Azobacteroidaceae; genus Azobacteroides. The sequence continues at coordinate 303 of BNTW01000196.1, forward strand.
CGACGGCAATCGAAAATTCGCCGTACTACCTATCGCTCAACGGAATATGGAAATTTCATTGGGTCGCCGACCCGAAAAATCGACCGGCCGATTTCTACAAAACGGATTTCAATATTGATACGTGGGACGATATTAATGTTCCTTCCGTTTGGCAACTCGAAGGCGTGCGGAAAAACAAATCGTGGGACAAACCGCTGTATTCCAATATTACTTATCCTTTTGGAAATCAGTGGCCTAACGTAATTCAATCCCGTCCGTCCGACTGGTCGTATGCTTCGATGCCCAACCCGGTCGGCAGTTACCGCCGCGAATTTACGTTGCCCGCCGGTTGGAATAATCGCGACATTTTTGTGCGTTTCAATGGTGCAGGTGCCGGTTTTTATTTGTGGATAAACGGCCAAAAGGTTGGTTATTCGGAAGATAGCTGCCTGCCGGCCGAATTTAATATTACGGATTATGTTCATTCGGGCAACAATGTGATTGCAGCCGAAGTGTATTGCTTCACCGATGGTTCTTATCTCGAAGACCAGGATACATGGCGTTTCAGCGGTATTCACCGCGATGTTTTTCTTTGGTCTGCGCCCAAAACGCAAATTCGCGATTTCTTTTTCCGTACCGATTTGGACGAAAATTACGTCAATGCTATGGCTTTGCTTGATGTGGAATTGACCGGCGAAACGTTGACTGCCTCTTCATTGGAAATAAAAATCAAGGATGGCGAGCAAGTTATTGCACAACAAACGGTTACCAATCCAACTATCGGCAAGACAAGCCTGCAAATCGCAGTGAATAATCCTAAAAAATGGACGGCCGAAACGCCTTATCTCTACGATTTGGTTTTAACTCTGAAACACGGAACGGAAACGATTGATATTCGCACACAAAAGGTTGGATTTAAGGAAATTACGCTGGCTAAAAACGGTGAATTCCGGGTGAATGGTAATCCGATTTTGATAAAAGGCGTCAATCGCCACGATATGAGTCCGCTCACCGGTCGCACTGTTTCCAAAGAGGAAATGGAAACCGACATCAAACTAATGAAGAAACTGAATATCAATGCCGTACGCACTTCACATTATCCGAATAATCCGTATTTTTATGATTTGTGCGACCAATACGGCCTGTATGTGTTGGCAGAAGCCAATGTAGAATGTCATGCCAATTGGGGATTGTCGAGCGAGCCGCGTTTCCGCCAGATGTTTGTTGAGCGCGGCGAAAACATGGTGAAGCGTTTCCGAAATCATGCGTCCATTATTATCTGGTCGCTGGGCAACGAAGCGGGAAGCGGTATCAACCTTGATTATGAGGCGAAAGCCATGAAAGCGTTAGACAGCACCCGCCCCACGCACTACGAAGGGAACAGCAACTATTGCGACATTTCGAGCACGATGTATTATGACGTAAATGGCATTGTATCCATCGGCTCGACCCGCTTGCAGGAATTTAACAGTGGAAAAACGGTGAAACCTCATGTGCAATGTGAAGCCAATCATGCGCAAGGCAACGCTATCGGTAATCTGCGCGACGAGTACGATGCGTACGAAAAATATCCCGCGCTCATGGGACAATTTGTTTGGGATTGGGCGGATAAAAACATTGAAATGCCTGTTCCGGGTGGCACAGGAACCTATTTTGCCTACGGTGGCGATTTCGGCGACAAGCCCAACGACGGCAGTTATTGCACCAACGGCGTAGTCTTTGCCGATCGCACGATTTCGGCTAAAAGTCTGGAAGTAAAGAAAATATATCAACCGGTCGATTTCAAATTGAAAGACGATAAACG
>BNTW01000197.1 GCA_025996895.1 Bacteroidia bacterium
AGTAGGTGGCGACCCGTTGAGTGGGTTTATGCAAGGATATGGTGTTGGAGCACTGAATCACAAAGGTGAAAAATTTGTCGCTGATGATGGTACAATAGGGGAATATTCTTGTGATGATGCGGTAATAACACCTAAACCTTATAGAGATTCTAACGGTAATATGTATATTTGGTCTTTGCCTCTTGGATTTTATTTGCCTATGATGGGCGAACGAGGGTTAGAAACCGTTTATCCCGAATTTGACGTTTTAATGATAGGAAGGGCTGTCTATAATGCTTTCAATTGGGCAGCAAATAGTATTACGAAGGGAGGAAATTATTCTGTTTATCAAGGATTAGATGCCGCAGGTAAAACCAGATATGTTGGAATTACAGGCAGAGAACCAGCTATACGATTTACAGAACACGCAACATCGGGAACAGTAAGGAGTACATTGCAATATAGAGTTGTAAAAGGATCTACCGGATTGACAAGCATAGAAGCAAGAATAATGGAACAGAACTTGATAAATCGATATGGTCTTCAAAAGAACGGTGGAATGTTGTTTAATAAAATCAATTCCATATCATCTCGAAATTGGGGACGATACAATATTTATTAATAGAAATAAAATATGAGAGCAACAACAAAAATAGGAGATGTATTTTCTGTTAAAATAGATGAAAATAATAAGAAATATTTTCAACTGATTGCATTTGATTTGACACAACTGAATAGTGATGTAATCAGGGCATTTGAAAAAAAATATGGAATGAATGAAAATCCCACTTTGGCAGAAATTATACAAGATGATGTGGAATTTTATGCTCATTGTGTTACGGATTTGGGTAAAAAATTGAAACTGTGGGATAAAGTTGGAAATATTGCTGATACCGGCTCATTAAATCATATTTTATTCAGGGACACAAGTGATTATGGTGTATGGATTAGTGATGAGCCGATAAAAATATCTCAAAATTGGTATGTGTGGCGAATTGGGGGTAATTTTATAGATGTAGGGAAATTAAAAGGAGAAAATAGAAAAGCCGAAATAGGCGTAATAGTAAATCCTTTTGATATTGTGAATAGAATTAAAACAGGAAAATATAATTTCTTTTATCCTGATTTCGAGTAAATTAATAATTTAAGTAGGGTGTAAGAATTTGCTTGCACCCTATTTTCATAAAATAATGAATATGAAAAGAATAATAGTATTAGTAAGTTTTTTATGCTTTGGACTTCTCTTGTTTTCTCAAAACATTGATTCCAAAAAGTTAGTATTTTCCATTTCGGGCGGTATGGATTTCCCTTGGGGCAAAACCGGTTCCCTCTGTTCGCCGTAATTTATTGAAAATCAAGCGAATATGTTCGGCGTAGGCTTTGCCTGCGTCATTTAAGAAGTCGGCCTCTCTTGTTGAGCGTAGTGTACAAATGATGCATTAAGTTCGGCGTTAGCGTCTTTCGCTACGTCGAAGTTAAAAGCAAGCGTCCGCGCTTGCAATCAAGCCATAGGCTTGACAAAATCCGTCAGGATTTTCATATCAATAGAAAAGGTTGCCGTTCTCGAAAGGATTGCCGAAGACCATTTATACTTCCGGAATCATAGACCTGTCCTATGTTTTTAATACAAAAAACAATCTGGCTTCGCGCTATGACGCTATTTCGGGTTATAAAGATTCTTTGTCTTATGACGCGATGAATCGCTTGACGAACTGGAATATTTACAAAAACGGAACAAATCAGCAAAGCAACTCGTTATTGTATGATTCTGCCACCGGCAATATGAATTCCAAAAGCGGACTGGCGAATATGCAGTACGGCGAAAACAGCAAGCCGCCCCATGCTTTGACTTCCTTTACCACATCTTTGACGAATTTTAACAATTCGCAGACCATTCGTTATACCGATTTCAAGAAAGTGAAATATATCTCCGAGTGGGGCGATATACTGAACATTTATTACGGCGTGGACGAACAGCGGATAAAGAGCGATTGGGTGCGTTCGACCGGTGGGACACAAGTCAAATACTACATGGGAAATTATGAAGAAGAAAATAATAGCGGAGTTATTCGAAAAATTC
>BNTW01000198.1 GCA_025996895.1 Bacteroidia bacterium
GTATTATCGTTAGGGAAGAGCCGAACGGTTGGTGCTTGGGCGATTGGTGTACACCTTATAATAGGATAGAAATCCCGACGGAATTGGTCAACACGGCGTTTTATTATCATGTCGCTTGCACGATGGCTGAAGTCGCAAAAATATTGGATAAGGCTGATGATGAAACGGAATTAAATAATCTGGCTCAAAGTATTAAAGAAAATTTCAACTCGGTATTTTACGACCCGCTTACAAATCATTATTGGAAAGGAAAGCAAGGCGCTGACGCGCTTGCCTTGGCATTCGGGCTTGTACCCACCGAAAAGTACGGGAAAGTTTTCGCGGCGATGCTTGGCTATTTGGAAAGCATCCACTATCACTTTGATACAGGTATATTTGGAACACCCCTCACATTGAAAGTGTTGACCGAAAACGGAAGAGCCGATATTGCCTATAAATTAATGAATCAAAAGGATTTCCCCGGATACGGCTATTTGATGGATGATAAAAACAGCACTCTTTGGGAAACATGGGATGGCGGCGTGGATGACCCCAATGGCAGCGGTCGTTGCCATCCTATGTTCGGCAGCGTTGTCGCGTGGTTTTACAATTCGTTGGCAGGAATAAAACCGGATAAATCAAATCCGGGCATGAAACATTTCTATATCGAACCCATACCGGTTACGGAATTGGCATATTGCAAAGCATCGTACAACAGCTTATACGGGAAAATAAGCTCGGATTGGGAAATTGATAAGGACGGGAATTTCAACCTCAAAATAGATGTCCCTGTAAATACATCGGCTACAATAATTTTCCCCCAATGGGGTAATAGGTCTGTTTTGGAGTCGGGTGTTCCAATCAGTAAAGTTGACGGGATTATTATAGACAAGAACAATCCGTCCCAAATTAAAGTACTATCGGGTACTTATAGTTTTGTGATTAAAATTCTGCGATAAGTTTGATATTGAATTGTCGTCCGGTCAATTTATTTGTGTCCCCGACACATCCTTCTCGTCTTCATTATTACCGTACAAATTTAAAAGCCCGCTTGCTTTTTAAAATTGCAGGCGGGCTTTTGGGTAAAAGGCAGCGGGAGTTTTATTATTCTTTCACAACCTTTTAAATAGCAGCTCCTTTTTCGGTATAGACTTTAAGCAAATAAACACCCGACGGCAAAGCCGATACGGATATTTTCTCATTGAAATTGTTTTCTGAAGTAGCAAAGGGCCTGATAATGTGTAGATTTTTATCTACTTAACAACCACTCAAAGACATTCAAGTGCATTATGCCGTTTCTGCTTTGTGGGAATGAATCGGCGGTGAGTCAACTTCTGCGTTGCGTAATGCGCCTGTCCAAACTTTATAACCGCGCCGAAGCAGTTCAAGATAAACAATGTTTTCCAAAATATGCCCCCTGTCGGTCGTCTTTTCCCTGCCGGTCAGCACATTCAGAAAACCCAAATCGACAATGTAGTATTTTTCCTGCGTTGCCAACTGTTTTTTCCCTTTTATATCAAAGCGATTGACTGGATAAAACAGATAACATTCGGTTAAATAAGCAAGATTTTTTTCTACTGTTGCGTGGTGAATATCCTGATTGTCAGACTTTAACGATTTTGAAATACTGCTTGGTGAAACCTGACTGCCGATAATGCCTGCAATGTATTTTGTTACATTGGCAAAGGCGCGTTTGTCGTAAATGGTGTGCTGTTGCATAATGTCTCAAAATCGTAGAAAATGATTTGTTCCTGCGCAACATCCATTTCCGACAGGCGATTTCTTTACAAATTATCAAAACTTGCAAATTTTACGGGTTTTGATAATTTTATCGTGTAAACCAATATGTCAAAGAACGCTGCCACCTCCATCGGCTGTAATATACAGATTTTCAGCATATTTATACAGATTTTTTCCTTCTTCGTCCCACCATCTGCGGATGGTGGAAACTGCAAATTCCGATTGTTTTATCTACAAAATCATACACATTTACTTCAACGGGAGTTTTTACCGCTTGCCACTCCCGTCCGTTGTTTTTATAATTGCCAATTAATTCTTTTTTCTTGCAATCTACTGATA
>BNTW01000199.1 GCA_025996895.1 Bacteroidia bacterium
TATCTTCAAAAGATTTTAATTCTTTATCCATTGTGTTATTCTTTTTAATTTTTTCATCCTACCTCTTTTGTCTGCGTTTTTCCTTCACACGCCGTTTCGCTTTCAAAACGCACATCTACCGAAATTTGAGCATCTTCGGTTTTGAAAATGATAAAGTGATTGTTTTGTTTCAGTAGCTTATTGTATTCTGTGTTTTGTTGTTCGGGCATAATTATTTTTGAATTTTAACAATTTACTCCTTAATCCATTCGTGCGCTGCCTGCCAGCCCTCGCCATCGCAGGCAATGTATGGCTCGCGAAGGCGTGAGAGGCGGGTGTCTTTTACCAAACTGTCGGCATCGGCTTCGTCGGCAACGACTGCCCAAAGGTAATCCTTGCGGTGGTGGTCGCTGTAATAATCGTAGAAATAGAGCCACAGCCGTCCGTAACGGTCGCACTGCAAAAACGCCTCCTCATCGCTGTAACGGTAATACTCTTTGAGCATTTCGCTGTTTTGATGCAATTCCACTACCGAATAGACATCGCCCAAAAACTCAAACTCAGAATACGTTGAGCGGGGGGAAGTTATTTTCTTCTTTTTGCCATCGGCATAATGCTGTATCTCAACGCGGTTGCCAAACTTGTCTTGTGATGTTTTGTTTTTAATATTAAAACGGCTCGTCTTCGCTTTTTTGTATTTACTGCAAAAGGTTGCCAAATGGCGTAGGGTGTTTTCTATGAGCTTTGCCATGCCAAACATTTTGCTGTTACCTCTTTTTTTTGCGCAAAAGAGCAGGTACACACGAAAAGTGCGCACACTGCTAAAAATAATTTTGTTGATTTCATAACTTATACTCCTGTCCAAGTTTGTTCTATAACTTCTACAAAATCTAAAACTTCTGTTTGTTCCGTTTTGCTATCATTTTTATCAAATGCTTGTCCCTTAAATATATATGCACCCAAGAATCTTTTTTTCAGTCCCATTAACTTAAATAGTGGAGTTGCACCTTCATTTGCAATAATATAGGATTCTAACCCCGTTTCAGAAGTTCTGTCCCATCCACATTTCGGGTCAGCAATATTTAATTGCGCCACACTTATATTTGCATTGGCTCGAAGTTCTATTTTTGCATTTTGAGTATTCGATAAAATAATGGTTGCACTATCCGCCACATCAAGTTCGGTAATGACGGCAAATTTTTTATCCCATTTTACGCCGTTTTCACCTTCATTGCCAGACGAGTAAATTCTTTTGATTTCCGCACCTAATTTGGCGACATCGTCTATTTTATTTGTACGAACATTCATTGCTTCATAAAAAACTGTGTTAGCATTTGAAAATTCAATACTAAACCCTACAGCCGCATTAGCATTAGCAGCAACCACGGTACTTCCATCTGCCGTAATTTTGTTTTTGTTAACTCCTGTTGATTTGTAATTTTCGTCAGACGGATTGGGGTCTTTAAGAATTTCAAAGTCAAAGCCTAACTGTTTTACATTGCCTTGTCTTTCAAAGACATTATCATTTAAAAAACCGTAATCGCCCAATTCATAATGATTACCTAATTTCCATGCTGCATACACCATACCGTATTTTTGTCTCATTGCATCGGTATATAATTCTGCTATTGATCTCATTTTTTTAATCTCCTATATTTATTTGTTAATATTTTCTTTTACACATCTAACACAACTACCTTTCCAATTACTCCTATTGCCTACTATTACATAAATTTCTTCTCTTTTATATAAATCATCTGAATAAATTACAAGACAATGTGCGGCACTTCCCCAATAAACGCCATTAACAGTAAAGGCATTATAACCCTCGTACCCGACATAAGGCAAAATAAGTTTGCCATTAGCAAATGTACGGCTTAAATCTTTTTCGTAAGCACCTGTTTCACTGCCTATTGTTGAAACTAAACTTTCAAATTCCGACTTTGTCGGCAACCGCCAACCATCAGGACAAGCCGTTTGCGCCTGTTGCCAAGTATAATAATTGCCTTTTTCCTGCGGTGAACTTGCACCTAAATTCTTTTTAGCCCACTTT
>BNTW01000200.1 GCA_025996895.1 Bacteroidia bacterium
ACTATTCCCGCAGTGGTTGTGATGTCATATTTATCGGCATCCGGATATTGGATAGCCGCCCAATGTTGTACAAAGAGTTCTGTGCCGCCATAATCGGCCGAATTGCCCCAATAAAGGTCGGCACCATTTTTCTCTACGCCTGTCAGCAGATAGGCGGGGTCGGGAATTTCCGTTGCGTTGGGATTTTTGTTAATATCGTCCAACGATTCACTGCAAGCGGTTGTTAAAACGGCTATTGCTGCTATAAATAATTTTATATATACTTTCATTTTGTTTCTTAATTTAAAAATGATTAAAACTTGAGGTTGACATTTAATCCAAACGAGCGGGTGGATGGACGCGCCAAACCGGTTACACCCTGCACGTTGCCTGTGTTAAGTGAAGTTTCCGGATCTGCATCCAACTCTTTATCCCGATAGAGGATGGCAACATTGTGTGCTACCGCCGAAATGGATAATCCGCCTATTCCCCATTTTTGGATAAGACTCTTTTTGAAGTTATATGTCAGACTGATGTCGCGCAATTTTACATAAGAGGCGTCATAGACATACTTTTCGTGAGCGGATTGTCCGTGGTAAGTTTCGGCCGAGATGATCACATTGTTAGGCTGTCCTGTATTTTCATTGACGCCTTGGAAGATTACGCCGTCATCGCGTACTTTACCGTTATCATCCGTCCATTTCTAACCGCCGAACTCAGCCGAACGACCGAACTGTGATTGTTCATACACACCTGCCATAACACCCGTGGATGCTGACCTGGAGTAAATCGAACCACCAATGCTCGCATCAATCAATGCCGAAAGCGAGAAGTTTTTGTAAGTAAACGTGTTGGTGATTCCGCCCGTCCAATCGGGTGTAAAATAGCCTAAGGTTTTGTTAGTAGGATCTCTAAGCGGTCTTCCGTTGTCCCCTACCAATATATCTCCGTTTGCATTGCGCTTCCAAGCGGTGCCAAAGATAGCGCCATAGCGTTCGCCTACTGCTGCTACAATCTGCGGACCGGCAGTACCCAGCACATAGCGTGTCAACAAACCTTCTTTATCCAATTCTACTACTTTACTGCGGTTAACCGCATAATTCAAGTCCAAATTCCAAGAGAATTTTTTCGTTTGCACGGGAATTGTTCTCAACTGAATTTCAATACCTTTGTTATTGATCTTTCCTGCATTGACAAGCTGTGAAGAGTAACCACTTGCCGGAGAGGTCTGCAAACCGATGATTTGGTCGATACTGTTGGTGTTGTACAGAGCCACATCCAAAAGGATGCGATTATTTAAAAATCCGGCTTCCGCACCCAATTCGGTCGATTGTGTACGTTCGGGTTTAAGATCAGGATTGTTTTTCGTTGTGGATGAAGTTTGAATCGGATTGCCATTGAACGGTGATCCTAAGTTATATACGGTAGCCAATTGGTAAGGATCGGCATCGCTACCCACTTCTGCCCAACCGCCACGCAGTTTAAGGAATGACAACACATCGCTTTTGATGTCTAAAGCATCGCTCAAAATCACACTGGCTGTTGCCGATGGATAAAAATAGGAGCGATTGGCAGAAGGCAAAGTGGAGGATATGTCATTTCTTCCGGTAAGGTTAAGATAGGCCCAACCGCGGAAACCAATCTGTGCTGAAGCATAGTCACTATATACCCGCGAACGTCTAATCAGATTGGTTGATACCAAGGGGTCTTTTGAGTTACTTACCGTGTAAAGATCCGGAGCTGCAAGTTTGGATGCGTTTTGAAAGTTGTTTTCATACGAGTTGTTACGCACATTAAACCCTGCCAAAGCGTCTAACGACCAATCATCCGAAAATTTGTGTGTGTAATTAAGGATCGCTTCCGTGTTGTTTTCGCTCACCGTGTAAGCATCTTCGGAATACGAGCCGTCGTGACGGATGCGCCGAATATACCCGGTACCAGTAACGGCAGCGGCAGTAGCTTGCGCGGAAACAACATTATGTTGCAATTCTTGTGGTTTGGTCGCCAAGTGGATACCAAATCCTTGAAAAAAGG
>BNTW01000201.1 GCA_025996895.1 Bacteroidia bacterium
CCATACCAGACAATGCCTTTATGCCTCCCGGCTCCGGCTCCCTCAATTTGAATGTCCTCCGGAATGACGAATTAGGCGCATGCAACAGTACCAGTATTGAAATTCAACTGTTTGACAACACCGGAACATTGCAAACGTCATTGACAACCGGGGCCGGAGGAACGGCTGTTGTTTCGACTGACGGTGATGGAAATAAAATAATCATCTATACACCGGCTTCTGCTTCTTTTGTCGGACAAGACAGCTTGCGATACAAAATCAGCTGCAGCACAAAATCTTCGCCGGATTCGGCTTTAGTATTAATCAACGTAACGGAAAAACCCGGAAATATTATTGACAATGCGTGTGCCGTTCAACCATTACCTGTGGAGTGGGGAATTAAAAAGTTAGCCCAATCAAGCCAGTTATTGAGTGTAGCAACTGTTCCATTAGCCGGCGATTTGGACAATGATAAAAACACTATTGAAATAGTTACAATGTCCTCTGCGGGTGGATTTATATCTTCAGAGTTTAATATATTTCAATTACAAGGAACTTCCCTGCTTTTAAAATATACTGTTCCGATTCCTACGGTCGGGTGTTCTGCCAATTCTTTCGTTATTGCCAATGTGGATAATGACGGATACTCATCTATCTTTTTGGTTACCCATACTGATGCTATATCCGGTGCTGCTGATTCCAGATACCTGATTAAATACAAATTCAATGGAATTGCATTTGTAGAGCAATGGAGACAACGATACAGTACGAACGATACGTATGCCTCCTGTTTCCCTGTCGTTGCTGATTTTATGGGAACAGGCAATAGTCAAGTGGCGGTATATGATAAGGTCTATAATGCACAAAACGGTACTTTATTGGTCAATGGCAACCTGTTGGGAGTAGCCGGTAATAATTTTGGAGATCTTCCCCACGATTATGCAAGCCCGGTTACAGGTACAATGGCAGCAGCCGATATTGATAACGATGGAAAATTGGAGATTGTCGCCGGAAACTGTGTTTATAAAATCAACATAGCTAATCCAACGGCTTTAGTCGCGGGCAATACTTATCAGAAAATGACAACAGCCAACGCAAGCATAGGAAACGGGAATGTTGCAATAGCGGATATGGACGGCGATGGATTGCTGGATATTACAACCTCCTGGATTTCTTCCAGTTCTACCTATTTGGCTGTTTATAATCCTCGAACCGGTGCCCTGATGTCTAATATAATAAATTTCGGTACAGCCGTTATTTCTACCCCTTTCATTGGAGATATTGATGGCGATGGAAAACCGGATATATCATTGACAGGTACTTACATCATGAAAACGTATCATTATGATGCAACCCAGCCGGTTAACACCCGTTTGTCATTGTTTTGGTCTGTTCCAACTACCGATGATTCCGGTGCTACGGGAATGTCCTTATTTGATTTCAATCAGGACGGAATATCAGAACTGATTTACAGGGATGTAACCGATTTGCGGATTATTAACGGCAGCTTAAAAAGCCATATTACCGGAAATGATACCATCGTATATAATCTGTTCAAAGTTGCAGCAAACAGTATTACACTTTCCGAATATCCGATTGTTGCCGATGTCAATAAGGATGGACAAGCGGAAATCATTACAATAGCTCACCCTACAACGTTACGTGCTACCACTGGGTATCTTCAAATTTATTCGTCTCTCCATCCAGATATATCTCCTTGGGCGCCCGCCCGCTCTGTATGGGACAGGTTTTATTACAATCCGGTATATATTAGCGACAGCTTGACCGTTCCGGCTCACCCACTCCATCCGGCTACGAAGTTTGTAACTAAAGACGGTGATTATCATTATCCTTTCAATAATTATCTCCAACAAGCCACTTTACTGAATGATGAAGGCAAAATGCTTCGCTTGGGGCCTGATTTGGCCTTCGACAAAACCGAAGGTGATTATGAAAGCGGAACATCAGGGCCACAGACCGGCGTTCATTATGCAACGGTCAATGTCAATGATTTGC
>BNTW01000202.1 GCA_025996895.1 Bacteroidia bacterium
GACAAACTAAAATACAAATATGCACCTTACAAAAAGAAAAAATCCGTAGTACACAAAATGACGTTTGAAAAAAATCATCCTGCTGATTTTGTGGATATTAACTCTGCATAGCTGCAATGTGGGTTAACAACAGCCGGAAATGCAACCGTTACAATCAATGCAGACAATACAATAGCTTACACTCCCGACCCCGATTTTATCGGACAGGACAGTCTGCGATATAAAATCAGTTGCAGCGGCAAATCCTCGCCGGATTCGGTATTGGTATTAATCAATGTAATGGACAAGCCGGAAAATATTGTGGACAATTCTTGTGCCGTTTCGCCAATACCAATTGAATGGAGTAATAATCCTATCCGATTAATACCTAACAGTTTAGGTGCAAATTTTTATAGTGCGCAAAAAGTATTAGCAGGGGATATAGATAACGATGGAACAGTAGAAATTTTAGCATTGAACAATCCTCCGACAGACTTGTCTATTATCAACGGAAAAACGTTGACGATTGAAAGACAGTTTTCCATAGACGGAGGCACTCCTTATGGAGATGTCTTGTCTGCTGTGGGACGTGTCAAATATACTTCAAGTATTGATACGACAATGATTTATGTAGCCTCATATAGTCAAAAACTGAATGCCTACGACATCTATGGAACTCTTCTCTGGTCTGTATCATTTCCGAATACAACAATCGGAGCAATGGTTATTCTTCAATTAATTGATTTGGACAACGATGGTTGGACGGAAATAGTTGCCGGAAATAAAGTATATGCTGCCGAATCGGGAATTTTGCTATGTACATTGGGAAGCAATCGTGGAATCGTACATGCTTGGAATGATACCTCTAATTCATGGCAGACCTTAGCCGGCCCTGTGTTAAACAACGGAAGAAATCAAGTCTGCATAGGCAATGCTGTTTATGACGTAACCATTGCCAACCGTAACGGCACGTCCGGACATACAATTGCAACAACAACGATCACTCCGCCAACCATTAGCAGCGTATTAGTTCCTACGGATGGCTGTACACAATTGGCAGATATAGATTTGGACGGGAATTTAGATGTGGTAGTAAGTACGGTTGTAGGTAGAGCCTCTTTTTATTTATGGGTCTGGTCCCCTGTCAAAAACACGATTATTGGAACTTTCAAAATGCCGCAAAATGTTTATAAAAGAGGTGTTCCGTTTATCAGCAATATAGCTAAGGATAAACACCCTGAAATCATATTGATACATGGAGCTGCAAGTAACAATACTTTAACAGCCAATGATTACATTACTGCCATCGAATATGATACATCGATTACAGGAAACATGACAGTTTTATGGCAATTAAAACATAACGATACTTCCGGTGCTACCGGTATTACGGCTTTCGATTTTAATCAGGATGGGCTATCGGAAATGGTCTATCGGGATGAACAGTCATTACGAATAATCAATGGCAGCGGCAAAAGCCATATTACAGGAAATGACACGATTGATGGAAGTGGAAAAATAATCGCTTACGATTTATTAAAAACTTCTCCTGTTTCCGGTTCTGCTACTACTTATGAATATCCCATAGTGGCAGATGTAGATGATGATGGGGAGGCAGAAATACTCATTGCAGGTTCATCTACTATCAGTAATAACAGTGGAAACCTTCAAGTCTTCAAATCCAATGGCGCACCCTGGGCGCCTGCCCGTCCGGTTTGGAATCAATATCCGTATAATCCGGTCTATGTTACAGATTCGTTAACGATTCCGGCTCACCCGCTCCATCCGGCTACGAAGTTTGTAACTAAAGACGGTGATTATCATTATCCCTTCAATAATTTTCTGCAACAGGCTACATTGCTGAACGATGAAGGCAAAATGCTTCGCTTGGGGCCTGATTTGGCCTTCGACAAAACCGAAGGTGATTATGAAAGCGGAACATCAGGGCCACAGACCGGCGTTCATTATGCAACGGTCAATGTCAATGATTTGC
>BNTW01000203.1 GCA_025996895.1 Bacteroidia bacterium
ATTGTACGCCGTCCCATTGCAGGGGCAACGCACGCGTTGCCCCTGCGGACATCGCAATCAGTATCATTGTATAAATTATTCTTGTCTTCATCGGCCTATCGTTTTATGAATTTTAAAACCGTATTCCTGTTTCCCTCCAATTTCGCAATATATACGCCCTGCGAAATATTCAACGCTGTCGAATAATGCGGGTAATTATCAATTTCCGTCTGCATAATCTGCAAACCCGACATGTTGTATATCGACAGTTTCGAGCCGTTGTCTTCGCCTGTCAAACGGTTGAGATGCAATTGTCCGTTTTCGTAACAGGCGTATATCGCTTCGCTATTGACATTTTCAATGCCGGTCGGCGATTTGAAATACAGCGTGAAACGTTCGGGACTGTCATTTGGCCCGGATGTGAAAACGTATTCAGGTGTTTCATACAAATTTGTCCATACATTCAATTTTGTGTCGTACAATTGTAGAGACGGTGCATGCACCGTCTCTACACCTTCCACCGTCAAACGGCACGAAAGAGCATGTTTCGGAGGAGAAACCAACAATTTTGTTTCCGTCACCGTTTCGGGCAAAACATTTTTCGACAGCGCGCGCTCAAGGCTGCCGCCGTACAGATTGAAATAATCGCCCGAAGGATTGAGCGATTTGGATATATCCCAACTGTCCGTACCTTCGCTTGCATCCGAACGAAGAACAATATAGGCACGGTCATAAATATACGGATTGTCTTCGGGTGTTAAACGGAATGTCAATGCACCGGACGATTGTGCCGGCGATTTGGCAGGACCGCTGCCATCATCAGCAAAGCTCTTGCCATGCACCTGCATGTTCGGGGTAATCGTGAATGGCTGGGTGCTGGTGTTGTTACTCGACACAATCAGCATGAATACGCTCATCGAAGGTATGTCGGGAATGTTTGCAGGATTAGTCATATCGTAACTCTCGTAGGTGGTCGCGCCGTGCTCGTAAAGATACAGATACTTCGAGAATTTTATCGATGAACGCCCGACAGCAGCAAGCAAAGAATCAATGGAAATGGCCGAGGTATAAGAATTACCGATAATCCACTGCAGTTTCTTGCCCGCAACAGGGGTCAAAGTGATATTGTCCGTGAATTTTTGTTCCTCTACGTGAGGAAGATTGTAAGGAGTGCCGTTGAATATGAATTTCTCCAAATTGTGCTCTTCACCGCCCGTAATCACAAAAGGCAAATCGTAGCCGTAGCCGTCGGGCTGAAGACGCAACAGGTAAGGGGATTTGGGAGGCAGGGGATCGGGTGCCCAGCGTACATACTGGCTCTCGTCAATGTAATCCTTACCCTTGCTGTCTTTCAAGTTGGCGTAGGGATAAGGATAATTACCGTCACCATCGACACGAGGTGCGCGTACCCAGTTACCCGCAAAGTAGCCTGCACGCTGGTTGGTGTAGGGACTGGCAAACGGATAAAGGTACTTGTTGGCCGAATTGTCGCGGAAAGGCAATACGTATTTTTCTATCACTACACTGCCGGGAGATACGGTACTTCCGGTTACACGCAGCGAGGCATCGAAGATCTGACCGGCAGAGGAAGCACTGTTTAATACAGGACCGGATTCCAGATACAACGCACCTTTATTGTTAGCGGCCACTGTCCGGCTGACAGTCGTAGCGTCCATGCCCAGAACGGCACCGACGTGGATTGTGTCGGTTGTGGCAATCTCGACGTTCGGAAACGCAATGTAATAATTCCCGCGCTTGAAGAAATTGGCAGCAGCCGTATCGGCAGCGGAATAACGGGCGGGAATATCGGAAGTAACACTTCCGCCCCAAAGGGCAATCTTACGCTGCGAAACGCTCGCAGTTGTAAAACGAACGATACCCGTACCAACAGTGAAACTGTCGGTACCCAGCTTGAAGACTT
>BNTW01000204.1 GCA_025996895.1 Bacteroidia bacterium
GCTAAAGATAAATGCAATGCCTTGCAAAAGAAGAAAATTTGTGTGGCACCCGGAGAGACCTCCGGAAAGTATGCCTTCTGAAAATCAGTCGGTTAGCAGCGGTTGATACGCAATGTGGGTTAAAGACCTTCGTGTTTTGCCCGACAGTACGGCAGCCGACTATATGGAGAGTGTGGAAACAGGAAAAGAAATATCCCGCTCAAAATCGGACTTTAGTCGCAGTATGAAAAATGCCGTTCCTTTGTCCGCACTTATTATAACCGTTTTATCGCTTATTCTATCTGCTATTTTATCAGAGCATAAATCAACAATCAGATTTATAACAATTTATCTTGTGGCAATATTGGTATTGATTTATATGTCGTCTAACCCTAACACGCCGAACCCGTTTCAGAATGGAACGTTCGACAAACATTTTTGGAATGTGTTTCTCAAAGTTTATCTGGTAGCAGCAGGAGTTTTGGGTTGTATTGTTTATCAGATTGCACGTTGTTTTGATGATGTAAGATGGGATCAAAATACCTTTGTCGCAATACTGTCAGTAGCATTTCCTGCCGTAATAATCGGTATTGCTTTCATTCTGCTGATTATTTCAATGTTTATAATGATTATTCCTTTGATATTTATTTTGTGTATGGCACTGGGCAGCGACAGCGGTGCAGGCACCAAAGAGGAAGCCGAAAAAGAAACAATCTATGGCGCAGACGGCAATGCTGTTCGAGGTTCCGGCAGGATTTTATATGATTCCAAAGGCAACCGTCTTGAACAGGGCGCAACCGGAATATGGAACTCGTCAGACGGAAAACGTTATAGATTAGATTCTGCCGGCAATGGTGCAAGCCAATTTAAAGAAGTGGATTACTGAACAGGCAAAATGTTTGTATGTGTTAAAATTGTAGTATTTTTGTGCAAAATTGAATCATAAGAAAATTTATGGAAATCATTAAGAAATTTTCAAACATATTGAAAAACCCTGTTGCCAAAACGCTGATGTTTGGCACTTCGTCGGTATTATTGGCAGCAAGCGGCGTAGGGGCTGCCGCTGCCGTACCGCTGGCGGGAACGGCTATTGATGCGATTAAATCCTTACTTCAAGAGTTTTTGAAAAACAAAACTATCGGAGGTGTCAGCGAAATTGCAGCAAACGCAAAACTATACAAATCGCCCAATGAACTCAATCACAGCATTGTAAAACTGTTTTCGGTTTCGATATTCTATGCTTTGGAACAGGCGTTGTCTAAATATAAAGATGACAAACCCAACGCAAAAGAAGTAACAGGCACAAAAGATGCCGTTAAACAGACAAACAGGCAATTATCTGACGTTCACAGTGTGGAATGGGAAGAAACCGATGTAATGCAGTTTGTCAAAAACATAACTTCTGAAGAAAGTAAAACAAAGATAATCAACACTGTAAAAGCATTGTTGAAAGAAAACGGCGCGGACGATGCCCTGATAAATCTGATTGACGACGAGTTTGCAAACAATGTGATATTCTACTTCCGCGAAGGACTGAAAAACCCCAACAACAGCGATGCGTGGATTGGCTATCAGCGTACAATACTTGAAAATTTGCCAAGCAAAGCCGATATGTCCGAATTATTGACCGCGCAAAAAACAGAAATCGTAAACGACTTGTACGATAAACTGTCGCCTTTGGCAACGCAATGGGAAAAAGGGGAAACAATCGTATTGACAGACGACAAACAGGTATTGACGGCATTAGCAAGCATTAGCAATAAATTTGACGAATTAAGCAAAACAGTAAGCAGGATAGACGAAACCACAACGGAAAATCTCGAAACCACAAAAGACGTACATAAAGACGTAAAAGAAATCAAAAAGATTC
>BNTW01000205.1 GCA_025996895.1 Bacteroidia bacterium
CATTATTAATTTCTTTTTGATAGGCAAATGACCTTTGTTCCATAGCAGAAGACAGTGTAGCCGCGAATTGTTTATCTTCATTCGTTACCCAATACATACCTGATGGATCTATCCGATTGATAGGATTATTTCCACAATAGGCATACGGACTTACCGCGTAGTATTTTTCCGCCATCGGGTCAATGGTTGTAAATCTTCCATATCCCGGGTCGTAGTACCGTGCGCTGTAGTCATATTGATTCAGTCCGTGCATCATATCCAGTTCCTTGCCGTTAAACTTGTAGGGCTGCTTTGCCTGCACATTGCTTATTGCAAAACTGGTTCCGTCGGGATAATAGAACGTATTCTGATCTACATACCCGTTTGCGTCTGCTACGGCAACGTTGCTTCCCAAATGATTTTTGATGTAAAAGTAATATTTTTTCTGCGGATAATCATAATATCCGGCATCCGTAAGTATCTTTTTCAGCACGCCGTCCTCATAAATCTTGTTGCCGGCGTAATCGGTCGTCTTGGAAGCAGTGAGCAAGGAGGTATTCACACTGCTGCCGATAACCGGAGAAGTCGAATAAGACGGATTCCATTTTTGCACTACTTTCAATTTCCTGCCGTCGGCCGAATAAGTGTAGTCGTTCCGTGCTTCGGCCACCGGGCTCTTGATGTCCATCTGCTGAGGCAAACCAATACTGTTGTAGGTGATGGCACTGATACCCTTGTTCAAATCCTGCGTGAGCGACCCGTTGACATTAAAATAATACTCCTTCGCCGTTCCTGTCTTGTATTCCTTAAAGTCAGACGAACTGTTCAAGGCAATATTGCCGGCAGCGTCGGAAATAGAATACAACTGATTGCTGTTGTTGTAGTTATAAGTCAAATTATCCACCAGTCCGAAACTGTTTGCGGCAGTCTGTCCGTAACGTTTGAGCGATATGATATTGCCGTGCAAATCATAATTATATTCCGCCTTGTAGTTTTCGGGAGAAGTGCCCGTATAATCAGCAATCTTGAGCCGTGAAAGTCCGTCGTAGGTAAAAGTATATTTCCTTGTTCCGTTCCACTGCTCCCATTCCATCGACTTGATGTTACCGTTGTAATAATAGTCCAGTTTTTCATTGAACGGATAACTGCTGATACTGCTCATCCACGAACGGATATTGTATTTGTAGGATGTCAGCAGTTTGGAATTACCTCTGGCAACCGAAGAACTCAACCGGCAGAGTTCGTCGTAGCTGTTGGTTTGTAAAGCTACTTCCGGCTCGCTATTGAGTTTGTGCCGTGTCTGTATCAGCCGTCCGGCATGGTCGTAATCGTAGCTGTAGGTTTCCGTCTGCTTATTCTTGCCTGAAGCGGAATGAATAAGCTGTTTTTTTGTTGGCTGTCCGGTAAAATTATAATTAACGTATTCCTTTTCCAACCCTTTCAGGTGATTTCCCGAAATGGTTTGTACAACTCTTCCCTTGCTGTCGTAATAAAAGCAAGTTCCCAGACGGGTAGTGTCATTCACTATACAGGTAACCGTTCCGGTCAATAATCCCTTATGCTTGATTGTTTCACTGTCCGATCCGTAGCGTTGATTGGCAAGTCCTGACTGGACAGCATGGTCATAATCCGTACTGAACGGAGCGAGCGATTTAAAGCTGTAACTGTCGTAATAATTCACTTGCAGGATTTTCCGGCTGCCTGCCGTTATTCCGGTCAGCGTGTTCCAGGTATAGCCGTAATTGGCGGTGGCAGAAGCCGAAAAGGATTCTACTACTACCGTATTTTTAACCATATTGGTAAGCGTCGTCTGGTTGTCCGGCGTATTC
>BNTW01000206.1 GCA_025996895.1 Bacteroidia bacterium
CAAAAGCAGAAGTAATCAAAGAAGCACAAAGAGCAAAAGCAAAAGCACAAGAAGAGGCAAAACAAGAACAAAAAGAAGAAGCGCAAAGAGCAAAAGAAAAAGAAGAAGAAAGAGTAAGAAAAGAAGCAGCACAACTAAAAGCAGAAGAAGCACAACGAAAAAGAGAAGCAGAAGAAGCATTAGCAAAACAAGAAGAAGAGAGAGTAAGAGTAGAGGCACAAGCAAAAGAAGAAAAAAGAGTAAGTGAAGAAGCAGCACAACTAAAAGCAGAAGAAACACAACGAAAAAGAGAAGCAGAAGAGGCACTAGCAAAACAAGAAGAAGAAAGAGTAAGAGTAGAGGCACTAGCAAAACAAGAAAAAGAAAAAGCAGAAGCAAAAGAAAAAGAAGAAGAAAGAGTAAAAGGAGAAGACGAACTAGAAAACGATGAAGATGATGAACTAGGTGATGAAGAAGATGAAGATAAAGAAGACGAACTAGAAAACGATAAAGAAGACGATGATGGAGAAGATGATGATGATGATGGAGAGAATGATAACGAGGACGAAGATGAACTAGATGACGAAGAATATGGAGATGAAGAAGACGATGATGGAGAAGATGATGATGATAAAAATGAACTAGAAAACGGTGAAGAAGATGACGATGAAGACGAAGAAGATGGAGAAAATGATGAAAACGACGAAGAAGACGATGGAGATGAAGAAGACGATGAAGGCGAAGAAAATGACGATGAAGAAGATGGATAATACGATGATGATGAAGAAAATGACGAGAATGGAGATGATGATAACGAGGACGAAGATGAACTAGATGACGAAGGATATGGAGATGAAGAAGACGATTAAGGCGAAGAAGATGATGGATTCGAAGAAGGTGATGAACTAGTTGACGAAGAAGACGAAAATGGATACGAAGAAGAAGATGAAGATGAAGAAGATGGAGATGAACTAAAAAACGACTCATATTTACTACTAGGTTTGGTCAAGTGTACAACATCATCATGCTTATATTGCTCTTGTCTTTTGTAGCTTACACATTAGCCAAAGCAATAAGCCATTACAGGCAGGACCCACAAGAGTATATGGAAAGTATTCGTTCAGCTAAAGTTGGAAAGTTCTTAATCGATAAATTTGGTGTCACAATGGCTAAATTTATAGGCTGGACTCTAACAGGTGCATTGGCTGTTTTATTTGTTTGGTGGGTTAAACACCTGATTGTTACATATTGTATTTAAGTAGGTGAAAATTCTTTGAAAACTATCGAAGTCTAAAAGGAGAGGAAATCGGTGCTTTAATATATAATGTTGCTTACATAAGTCTTACATACAGTGGACTACTTTCCCTATTCTATTCCTATTTTGTTCCTCCAGTGCCTCTTCCTCTAGTCTCCTTCTCTCTATTACCTCTTGCGCTAATCTCATTAGCTCATTATGCCTTCGCTCTCTCTCCTCTCCTTCTCTCGTCATCTCCTCGATTCTTCTATCCGTCTCCTCGATTATTCTATCCAGCTCCTCGCAACTTCTGTCTATCTCCTCGCAACTTCTGTCTATCCTCGCTAGCTCCTCTAATGCTGTTTCTTGCTGTGGTGTAGAAACACTACTGCTGTCGTAATCATCCACTGCTATCACACTATTTGCTACAGGTGCTGTTGATTTTTCTTTTTCTTCATCTTCTTCATCACCTAGTTCATCATCCACTGCTATCACACTATTTGCTACAGGTGCTGTTGATTTTTCTTTTTCTTCATCTTCTTCATCACCTAGTTCATCATCTTCATCGTTTTCTA
>BNTW01000207.1 GCA_025996895.1 Bacteroidia bacterium
ATACTTTTGCCCGTTAGTTAAAGTCATTTGACTTTATCTGTGGACATTTGTAGCAAGAGCGGTAATCTTTTCTATTGATATGAAAATCCTGACGGATTTTGTCAAGCCTGTGGCTTGATTGCAAGCGTGGACGCTTGCTTTTAACTTCGACGTAGCGAAAGACGCTAACGCCGAACTACTAATGCATTATTTACACACTACGCTCAATAGAGATTAAATCCATATCGAAAAGTATTCAAATGTCCATCTGAACTTTCCAGTCCTACAATATCCATGAGTTCTTCGTAATAAGAACAGATTCTATCCAAATCTTCACTGTCAAGCTCAAAATAAATATCAGAGAAGGTATTCATGCTTTTTCCTATCATATCCTGATATTCTTTACTTGTAACTTCTTTTTTCAAAGATAATTTCTTGAACTCATCTGAAACCAAATTAATTTTTTCAGTCAGTTCCGACTTTAACAAATCGTCAGACATTCCCGGATAAAACACAGATAAGTCTTCGCCAAATTTATCTTTTCTTCTAAATTCCTCAAATTTATCCATCTTTATGTTATAATTAATCGTTTTATTATTCTTTATACCACCATCACAAGAAGATAACCCAATAAACAAAGCGACCAAAAATAAATTTATTTTGTTCATTTTATTTAGATTAAATTTTGTTCCTTAAAAAATTGTTCCATATCTTGATAAAATATTTCCTGATCAAAATCTTTTATTTTCTTGGGATACTTTATCTCTGATAAGGCTTTCATTATCTCAGACGCCATTATCTTTAAGCCATCTCCTGTGGAAGATTTCTTAAAATCATTGTAATTTAATACAAGACAAAAACCGAAAGATTTGTAAAGATGTGCTTTAATCCCATATACAATCACGTTTTTATCTTCCGTATAAGAAGGTTTTTCCGCCTTGAAAAAAGACGCAAATTCAGGGCTGACACAATTCATTCCAATGGCGTAAGTCTCTATACTTTCTCCATAGGTTTTATTTTTGAAATAAGCTTCCATTCGATTTGAAAATTCTCTTATTTCTTCTCTTTTTAACAGATTAACATCTTTCGATAAAGATACATTTAATGATACGTTCATTATTTTATTATTTTATCTGAATATTCTATTTCCTGGAGGCTTATGACCATGTTGAAAATAATAGTTGTAAATTAATATTTTTTCCCAGATTAATGTTTGCATTTCATTCCCATAATACAAAGGGTTCATTACTAATCCCGCACCATTTAGTTCATCCTTAGAATACCGAGCACTCCCTCTCGTAGTTTGTCCGTACTTCCAAACATCACCTGCATTTAAATACACACTTCCACCTCTGACATTAGGGTAATACCCCGAATTTTTCGCTTCTAACGCATATGTAAATCCATTCTGTAGAGTCAAATTTCGTTCCACGATACCGGCAATTTCATGTGCCATTTTACCAATTAGTTCTCTATTCTGATATGCGAATTGTGCAGATGCGCCTGCCCAAGCTAAAGGTATTAATACATCATCAATTGCACCGACTCCAGTAACATCATCTGCTGCTAATCCTAAAGTAGCTGTAGATGCCCATGAAAAAGCACTATAATTCCATGTACTTTGGGCATAATGTTGATCTCTTGCATTATTGATAGCTCTATCCACTGCTTGTTCAGGAGTGGTTTGCTTTTTTCCATTCAAAGGTATTTCACCGCCTCCACCGGCAGAGGTTGTCCAACGAAACTTCCAATCCGAACGGGATCCTATAATGGTTAATTCTACACCTCCCACTACAA
>BNTW01000208.1 GCA_025996895.1 Bacteroidia bacterium
TTGCTTCCAAGAATGGTTTTTACCGTTATTATTGCGTGGCCAAAAATCTGACCAACGATTCCGTAATCAGTAATATTGCCGAAGTGGCTGTGGGTTGCGGTGCCAAGGATTTAAATGGTGAGTGGATCAGTTTTATGTGCTTTAATCTGGGGGCAACCTTGCAAACGATTAATGCACAGCAAAATGCAAATATCACCTTTTACAATGAGAATGATCCGAGTGGCATACACCGGAAATCAACTGACGAGGAAACGCTTTACGGCGACTTGTTTCAGTGGGGGCGTATTGCCGACGGGCACGAAAAGAGAAGTTTGATTTCGGTGGGCAGTAATGGTTCTGACCTTGCTAATGGCAATATTATTTACTGGAGTGTTTCTACACCTCCGGTTTTTGAAGACGGCAACCCCTTGGGTACAGGTAGTCTGGCGTATCCTTACCAGCAGGTATCGCGTGCTGATCCTAACGGATATTACGGTAAATTTATAAGACCTTCTTCTATTTATAATTACAACTGGTATGCCGGCACAAATGCTCTATCTAACGCTGTTGATCTACTTTGGCGTCAGTCTGCATTTGCACCCAACGATCCCTGCCAGCACATTATGGCTGACGGATTGACTTACAGTACTTTTTATCCTCCTGCCAATCCTACGAGTACAGCCGGCGGATCGAGCGGGACAGGTTGGCGGATTCCTGCTCAGCACGAATGGAGTATCCTTTACCGCGGCGGGACTTCTGGTGGAAGTAATACTAACGCATTGGCTAATACATGGGATTGGTATCTGAAATCCGGCTCCACCACCGAAGGTGTCAAGGGTATGGCCGTTAAACCTGACGGTGCTACTACTACATTGTTTCTGCCTGCGAGTGGCTTCCGGCTCTACGACAGTGGCATAATCTACCACGCGGGAACGTACGGTGCCTACTGGAGTGCTACGCATATAAGTAATAATGCCTATGGCTTGCGCTTTAGTAGTAGTACCGTGGATCCTGCCGTCAGTTACGGCCGTGCAAGCGCCTTCGCCCTTCGTTGTATCAAAAATTAAATTCGATTTATTTGTCTATTCCGCTATTTCACTATTTCAACCGCCCGCATTTAAAGCGGGCGGTTTATAAACCACCGCGTAAGCGGTCGAATTTAAAAATTTAAAAATGCGATCTTTGACATATTGAAATAATTATTATCTTTGCAAAAAAAAATATTTAATCTTGAAAGTTATGAAATATACTTTAGTTGTTAAATCGGGAAAAGACGGTTTTTATATCGGGCAATTAAAAGAGTTGCCGGCTGTTTTTACGCAAGGCTATTCAATTGAAGAAGTAAAGGAAAACATTGCTGATGTTTTGGAAATGTATTTGGAAGACATCAGGGAAAATTATGAACCGCAAGGAGAAATGATTGAAGAAGCTGAAATGGTATTTTGAAAAAAACGAAAATGAAAAGGACCAAATTTATTCAATACCTTAACAGTTGTAATTGTGGTTTTGTAAAACATGGGGCAAAACACGATAAATATATAAATCACAATAATGGCCGGCGCACAATGATACCGCGCCACCCTGATATTGATTCGGATTTATGTGTATTAATATGCAAACAGCTTGATGTCCCCAAGCCATCGGAAAAATAAAATTCACTGAAAATGAATAGAAACAATAAAAAGAAATAAAAATGAAAACGAACAGGTTGCGAAAATTAACGATTTTCGTTTTTTTATTTTCGATCGTTTGCACGCTTTCCGCGCAAACCATCGAAGTAACTTTGCC
>BNTW01000209.1 GCA_025996895.1 Bacteroidia bacterium
AACTTATGAGACAGCCTTTCTTGCAGTCATGGCAGTCATGGCAGTCATTGCGCGCTTGACGCGCAATCCCCCGACCACCGTTAATACATAAATTCCTGCAATCAACAACAACAACATTGTTCCGTTTCCTATTGGAATTTTCAACGCCGTCTCCTGCGTGCTGTACTGCGTGTCCAAATATCCCTGTGCCGTTTGTCCGGCATAGCTTGCACCGAACTTGTTGGTCAGGAAATCACCTGTCAGCGAAAATTCGGAAAATGGCGAAAAGGCCGTTTCAAAATCGAGCGACAGCGGATTTGTTGCATACAAACCGTCTATCGGTGTTTGATATATTTCGTAACTGTTTGCGTAAGGCGAAAAAATGTCGTCATACGCGAGCTGGGCACGAACAGGCAGGATTGCCGTCAAAAATAAAAGGACTGTTATATAATTTGTTTTCATGTTTTTTATTTTACAATGATTTTCTTCGTTTCACCATTCACTCTCACAATATACACGCCTGCTGCGTTTGCCTGATAGCTGTAAGCCGGTTTGACGGTGTTTTCTTTCACCAATGTTCGACCCTGTGTGTCAATGATTTCCAGGTTTCCGAGCGAATTGCCGCTGTTGGAAGTAATCCGGATTGTTTGCGGAACCGGACTGGTTACTTGAAAGTCTTTAAGGCCATTAAAGTCCTTAATGCCGGTTACATCTTCAAATGTGAGATAAAACCGGTCGTCAGTGTATAAATTGCTGTCGAACTTGACATAAGCGTATTCACTTTGCTCGCTGAGGTCTATTTTGAGGTTATCGACCGTGTCGTGCAGATAGATTTTTGTGTTTGCAAATTCTTCCATTCCGGAGAAATTGAGGAGAATTCGTCCGATTTTGGAAGTGCGTATCCCAATCCTGACCATCGTATTTTCGTCTAATTTGTCGGTGGTGTTGATGTCGAGTGCGATACCGTCTTGGGAGAGCAGATAGACAAGGACAGAAGCAGTTGCTTTTTCGTCAAACAACTTGCGGCTGTCTTCATTAGCGTTGTAACCGGGACTTGCACCGCTTGTCGTTACCAAAGAGGCCGAACTTTTTTGCTTTCCTCTTGTTGCCGTAACAAACAGCTGTCGAATGTCGCTGTTGGCCGGACTGCGCAACGGACTGTTGGTTACAACCGGTGCAACAGCGGTGTGATTGACAATGTCCGCAACCAGGCTGTCATTGCTTGCACCTCTCGAATAAACAATAAACGACTGCATGGGTGCAATGTAGCGGGGTAAAAGACTGTCGGCTGAAGTATAAAAATCACCGCCGAATTTCTTGTAGCTCACAAAATCACCGAAACTGCCGTCGGTCGTTTCACCGAAAGCAATCTTGTATTCGTCGTAAATCAGGGCGGTGTTGTCGGCGGCAAATGCGTCGAAGTCCAAGTGTGCCATAAACGGATTGCCGACAAGTACCAACGTGTCCTGGGCAAGCGACGAATGAGCGAGTTTCATCTGACCTGCTGCATCTAATTTGCCTTCATAGATAAACCGTCCGCTGTTGGTGCGGTCTAAATCAGCACCGCGACCGGTGATTGCCCCCAGGATACTGTAATAGTAATGAAATCCGTCGTTTTTGGGAAACAGGAACGGATAACCGGTTAATTCACTTTGGTCGGTGTAGTTCGAGTTTTTCGGATTGGCGAAAAGGGCAAACCCTTGACCCGGCTGAATCAATATATCGTTGGTGTTGAAGCCGTTGTTCCAGCTGTAAGGGATTTTTGCCGCATGGGTTTGGTAGTTGGC
>BNTW01000210.1 GCA_025996895.1 Bacteroidia bacterium
CACTTTGGGAAGAAGCCGGCAAAAACTATCAACCGGCAGAAGACAGCCGCCGCTTGTTTGATAATGCGGCTACCGCCCCACTCACACTTTACCTGCTCTCTCAAGACGGTTTTGCACTTGACATCAATACTACCGACAGGCTCGACGAAAACACCATCATCAAAATCGGGATACGCACTTCCAAAATTGGACGAATCGTCCTCAATTTCTCCGGAATGGAAGAATTTGCAAACACAAAAATCTTCCTGAACGATGCAGTGGAAAACATGAAAATCGACCTCAGCGAGCAAAGCGAATATGCTTACATCAAGTATGACAGCAATTTCTATACCGACGACCGCTTTTACCTCACTTTCGAGGATTTCACGGGCATTAAGGACTTTAATGGCCTTAAAGACTTTCAAGTAACCAGTCCGGTTCCGCAAACAATCCGGATTACTTCCAACAGCGGCAATTCGCTCGGAAACCTGGAAATCATTGACACACAAGGTCGAACACTGGTGAAGGAAAACACCGTCAAGCCGGTGTACAACTGTCAGGCAAACGCCACAGGCGTGTATATTGTGAGAGTGAATGGAGAAACGAAGAAAATCATTGTAAAATGAAAAACAATAAAAATACAACAATATGAAAACAAAATATAATATCGCAAATCCAATGGCTGAAAGCCAACATTTTCATAACCGTAGGTCAGCGACCTGCGGGAAAACAATCATCATGCTGTTTCTTTTATTTTTGACGGCGACCTTCTCGCTTCATGCCCAACTCGCGTATGACGACTTTTTTTCGCCCTACGAAAATCCGTACGACAGTTATGAAACACTCCAGAGTTATTTCTTTCCGTCGAACGATTTGTTCGCTTTTGAAACGGCTTTTACACCATTCTCCGAGTTTTCGGCAGCAGGTGATTTCCTGACCAACAAGTTCGGTGCAAGTTATGCCGGACAAACGGCACAGGGATATTTGGATACGCAGTACAGCACGCAAGAAACGGCATGATGATTGTTTTCCCGCAGGTCGCTGACCTACGGTTATGAAAATGTTGGCTTTCAGCCATTGGATTTGCGATATTATATTTTGTTTTCATATTGTTGTATTTTTATTGTTTTTCATTTTACAATGATTTTCTTCGTTTCTCCATTCACTCTCACAATATACACGCCTGTGGCGTTTGCCTGACAGTTGTACACCGGCTTGACGGTGTTTTCCTTCACCAGTGTTCGACCTTGTGTGTCAATGATTTCCAGGTTTCCGAGCGAATTGCCGCTGTTGGAAGTAATCCGGATTGTTTGCGGAACCGGACTGGTTACTTGAAAGTCTTTAAGGCCATTAAAGTCCTTAATGCCCGTGAAATCCTCGAAAGTGAGGTAAAAGCGGTCGTCGGTATAGAAATTGCTGTCATACTTGATGTAAGCATATTCGCTTTGCTCGCTGAGGTCGATTTTCATGTTTTCCACTGCATCGTTCAGGAAGATTTTTGTGTTTGCAAATTCTTCCATTCCGGAGAAATTGAGGACGATTCGTCCAATTTTGGAAGTGCGTATCCCGATTTTGATGATGGTGTTTTCGTCGAGCCTGTCGGTAGTATTGATGTCAAGTGCAAAACCGTCTTGAGAGAGCAGGTAAAGTGTGAGTGGGGCGGTAGCCGCATTATCAAACAAGCGGCGGCTGTCTTCTGCCGGTTGATAGTTTTTGCCGGCTTCTTCCCAAAGTG
>BNTW01000211.1 GCA_025996895.1 Bacteroidia bacterium
CCTACGGCCGTACGCTGGCTTGAGTTTTTGAACGCGCATGTCAGCGACGGCCTGTTGAGAAAATATCGCGATCACGACGGACAGTTCCTCGGCGACTGGCTGGCTCCCGGCTCCCGTAACGAATTTGGTTCAAGTCGCCAGGCTGTTTATTTCAACAACTGCGTCTATGCCCTGAATCTCGAAACGTTCGTGAAAATTGCCGACTTGCTCGGTAAATCCGCCGCCGCCGCCCTGTACGACTCGCGGCTCGCGGCACTGCGGCCTGCCATCCATACCGGATTTTATGATCCGGCCACCGGAAATTATTGCGATGGAAACCAGGTGCAACAGGCTTTTGCCGTAATCACCGGCGTGGCAAAGGACGACAGTATCCGGGCGCGGGTGGAGGCTTCTATCGTTGACAACATGCGCAACGGGAAAAAATATTTCGACATGGGCAGTTCGGGACTGATCGTGCTACTGCATTATCTCGCGGAACGCCCCGAAACAGCCGGCGTTGCGGCGTCGATTCTTAACCGTACCGAATTTCCGGGATACGGATATTTCATCGTCCAGGGAGAATCGACCTGGCCGGAAGACTGGACGATCGATGTGCCAAGCAAAATCCATACCTGTTTCACCGGTATCGCCGGATGGCTGACCAAAGGTCTTTGTGGTATTCAATCCGACGAAAAGGAGGCTGGCTACAAACATTTTACCGTCAAGCCGTGCATCGTTGATGAAGTTGATTTTGCAGGGGCATCGGTGGGTTCTCCTTATGGCGAAATCGCCAGCCGCTGGGAACGGAAGGAGAACAAAATCATCCTCTCGGTAACGGTTCCGCCCAATACGACGGCAAGGGTGTATATTCCGGCTTCGCAACCCGGATTGGTTACCGAAAGCGGTAAAAAGTTAACGGTTTCCGAAGGCGTCACGTTAAAAGACGTCGAAAACGGATATGCCGTGGTTAAGGTGACGTCGGGGAAATATGAGTTTATTTCTCCTTATAATTAATCATTTTATATTGTATGAAAGCGGGATTGTTTGGAATAGGATTGGATACGTACTGGCCACAGTTTGAAGGCTTGTTGCCGCGTTTGGAAGGATACCGGCGGCAGATAAAGGCACGGATGGAAAGTCGGAATGTGACGGTTATTGACGCCGGGATGGTTGATAATCCGGATAAGGCGCAACAGGCAGCCGCTTACCTGAAAGCGGAGAATGTAGATATTGTATTCCTTTATATTTCGACTTATGCACTTTCGTCAACGGTACTGCCTGTCGCCCGGCAGTTGAAGGTGCCGGTTATTCTCTTGAATATGCAGCCGGTGGCCGCTATTGATTATGAAAAGCTCAACAGCATGAACGACCGTGGCGCGATGACCGGCGAATGGCTGGCTCATTGCCAGGCCTGTTCGGTACCGGAAATAGCCTGCGTATTCAACCGTTCCGGCATCCGTTACGATATCGTATCCGGCCACCTCGCAGACGAGGAGGCTTGGCGCGAAATAGCGGAGTGGCTGGAAGCGGCAAAGGTTATGCATGCGTTAAATCATAGCCGGTTAGGTATAATGGGACATTATTACGGAGGCATGTTGGATGTTTATACCGGCCTCACGGCGATGTCTGCCACCTTCGGCACACATATTGAGATGATTGAAATGTGCGAACTTAAAGCCC
>BNTW01000212.1 GCA_025996895.1 Bacteroidia bacterium
TCGATTTTTGGAAAAACTGATTGCAAATACAAAAAAATAAAAAAGTTCTAACCGGCTCGTTCACCACCATATTTGCTGTCCATTTTCATAAATGAATACTCGTTCTTCTCTACCTCTTGTTTCGTTGAGCGAAACGGTAAAAAAGCATTGTTTATTAAAAAAAATGAATTACTTTTGTATTCTACAAAATCATAGTTGAAAATCATACAAAATCGAGTGTGAAAATCATACAAAATCGCATATGAGTTTGTAATTAACTAAATATAAGTAGTTTATGAGTAGCTATAATTTACGCTATATTGACGAAAAAATCGGCAAAAAGTTGAAATCTTCCGGTGGAATTTTGCTGAAAGGAGCGCGTTATTGCGGAAAAACGACAACCGCCATGCACCACGCGGCAAGCATTATCCGTTTCGACGAATCGGAGCAAATACGCGAGCAAGCCGCTTTAATGCCAAGTGTGGTTTTGCGGGGAGCAACACCCCGTTTGATTGACGAATGGCAGTTAGTGCCCAGTATATGGAATGCGGCACGGTACGAAATCGACCAACGCGCTGCCAAAGGGCAGTTTATTCTTACCGGCTCGGCAAGTCCAAGCGATGATATTTCGGCACACACAGGCGCGGGACGTTTTGCGCGTATCACATTGCGCACGATGTCGCTTGCGGAAAGTGGCAATTCGACAAAATCAGTTTCTTTGCACGATTGTTTTGAAAAAGACAAACAAATTGGCGGCTTAGGCGGCGCAACAATCAAAGATTACGCCCAATTTATCGTGCGTGGCGGAATGCCTGCGCTTGTAAATGAGACCGTTGAAATTGCGCACGAGGCAATGTTGGATTATGTTGAAAATATATCATTTGTAGATATGCAAAAACTTGAATCGCCGCCAACGCCGGAACGAATTTCTGCGCTAATTCGTTCCTTATCAAGGAATATTTCCACAGAGGTATCGCTCGAAAAATTGGCAGCAGAAACGGGCATTACCGGCCAGTCGCAAATGGCAGCAAGTACCGTTCGTAAATATCTTGACCAACTTTCCGATATTTTCATTTTGGAAGAACTGCCATCGTGGAAAACGCACATTCGCTCATCTGTTCAGCAACGAGTGAAACCTAAATGGCATTTTGTTGACCCTTCGGTAGCAACGGCGGCTTTGCGCATTTTGCCAAACGTGCTTTTGAGTGATGTGAACGCTTATGGTTTGTTTTTTGAATCTATGGCAATCCGTGATTTGCGAATTTATGCCGATGTGATTGACGGCAAAGTGTATCATTATCGCGATTCTTCCGGTTTGGAAATAGATGCGATAGTGGAATTGCCTGATGAGCGTTGGGCTGCTTTTGAAATTAAACTCGGCTCAACTGAAACGATTGATGAAGCCGCTCGAAATTTGCAAAAACTCCTCACACGCCTCACGCCCGAAAAAGCAGCGCAATGCAGTTCGCTGAATGTGATTATTGCAGGCAATCAGTCTTATACTCGCCAAGACGGTGTTCATGTGATTGCGTTGGGACATTTAACTGCGTGATGATGCTGAAACAGAAGAAATATGAGCGGTCGCTGGAAATTATCCGGAAATTAAGTTTGCTTTATCCGGAAAAAAACCGTTACTTTGCAGACCAAATTCGA
>BNTW01000213.1 GCA_025996895.1 Bacteroidia bacterium
CTATCACCGACAAGCCTTCCGGCGTGCAAATATAATCAGATTCTTTCGTATTTCCACCAATAACAGCCTCTTTTTCGTAATCGCCGACATAAGTAATGATTTTTTTAATAGACAATAGCGTATCCGAAGGTGATGATTTTTCATAATATGTACTTTTCCGGCGTTGATTGTCGGGACCGTATTGGAATTTTACGCTTAACGGAGTATTATTCCGGTAAATGGAAATTACCCTCGTTCGGCGGAACGTTCACGTGCCGACGTCTTAAAATCAAAGATCCAGCTTCTTTGAAGTCTTGATAATTGTACACTGCTTGACATTTTTCTACTCTATTTTAGAACGTACAAAACTTCGTTTTGTTGCAAGTCAGACACCTCCAGACTTCGCCCAACTGCTTAGCAAAATTGAATATCACTCTACGATGAACGGGGTACTGCTTTTTGCGAGAAAATTACTATATTTCAAAATATTGCCGTAATTTTACAATTTCAAAAGATAATAGTTGTATTTTTTTTTTGCACAATGCCCTGAAAGGCGAAATCAAGCAACTTAAAACCAATAAATTATAAAAATAAACTAAAATTCATATCCTAAAAGCAAACCAAACTTTGGCAAATAATCATTCTTTGTATTCACAAACCATGCATTTTTATCCTCTTTTCGCTTGTTCGGGGCAATTCCCACATAAGCTAATCCATAAATTTTTTTAAAGATTGTATGCCGATAGCCAATAGAATATGATAACCCGTGAAATCGCGTAATTGATTTGGATTCGTTGTTATAACTTGGGGATGTCAAATATCCATAGTTTATTCCTGCAAAAGCTCCAAATGGCGCATATATTTTTACTCCTGTGTCATAATCAAATCTCGAAACAAAACCTATTTTGTTAGAGACATGAAATGGATAACCGGTTGCAACATTTACCGAAACAAATTTGTATTTTATTTCACATCCAACCCCAAAAATACCCCCAAGATTAGTTCCTGAACCTGCTCCTGTATAAACAGAGCAGGTAATTTGATTCTGTGCCGAAGTGATGTTAGCCAAAAACAAGAAAAATACTATCAATTTAAATCGTTTCATTGCTTTATGAATTTAATTGTGTGTAATTTACCGGAAGATATAAAAGTAAGAAAATAAACACCGGTGGGCTGCCCGGCAATATCAACGAATATTTTTTCATTGGATAATAATTGACCATCAATTACTTTAATTTTTTTTCCATAAACATTGCATATTGCAACAAGAGAAATATTTTTTGGATTGTCAATATGTAATATAAACTGTCCATTATTAGGATTAGAATAAACAGATAAATGTATTTCATCTTTAACATTTTCTACTGTAGTAGATATTTCATTTAAAGAAACAGAAGAAACACTTGCTTGTATTGATTGAGAAGAAACACACGGTTGCAATGCCTCTGAAATATAGGCATGGAATGTAGTACCCGGAACAGTAGAAAATCCCGGTTTTAATGTTATACTGCCACTCGCTGCCACCTCGCCTTTATTCCATGAATCATTGATACCGTCCAAGACAAAATGTTGAGGTACAAGTTCTCCCATTATCCAAGAAACACATTCTTGGGAAATATGAGCGTGTTCTTGATTTGTATTTGTCGGA
>BNTW01000214.1 GCA_025996895.1 Bacteroidia bacterium
TGATT
Source organism: Bacteroidia bacterium (assembly GCA_025996895.1). GTDB lineage: Bacteria > Bacteroidota > Bacteroidia > Bacteroidales > Azobacteroidaceae > Azobacteroides. The sequence goes on from BNTW01000214.1 coordinate 6, forward strand.
TGGACAGGTGCAGCAGGCGATTCAGATTGGCACAATTATCATAACTGGAAAGAAGCCGACGGCTCAACCCTAGTGACGTCCATTCCCGACATCTGCGTCAATGTGCTGATTCCTGCCGGATTAGCTACCTATCCGATTTTGGACGATACACACACCATTTACGACATCGGACACCCGACGGCAGGTTGTTATCATATCCATTTTGAGCATGGTGGCGAAGTTTCGCGTACCGATTCCCTGCATTACGAAAAGGCTTTTGTGCAGTTGAAAATCAGCAGCAACCAGTGGTATATGCTTTCCGCTCCGCTCAAGAGCACGTATTCGGGCGATTATTATGTCAATAATCCCAACCCGATTTTGGACTACAACAATCCGTATACCGGCGAAACCGGTCTGTTAGTCCACATGATGCACTTCAATGTTGCCAATTATCAAACCGGCGATCCGGCCAAATTGGCATACAACTGGTGGTCGGGCGGTTTCAATACCAACGATACACTTTTGCATTGCGGACAGGGCTTTGCGATTTTCGCCAATCCCTACAAAACAGACTTTACCGATAATGATTCAATCCTGTTTCCTTTCCCGAAACACGACGACTTCCATTACTATTACAATCTGTCGGGAACGATTGTCGGACGCGGTGCGGATTTAGACCGGACGTATCTGGGACGCTTTGTTTATGAAGACGAAAACCACGAGGTGCCTGCCGGCGGGATAATCACGCTGCAGCCTTTCACTACTCCGACTTCGGACAATAATCAATATGTATTAATCGGTAATCCGTTTATGGCGCATCTGGATTTCGGCAAGTTTGTTACGGACAACAACACACCCACTCAGCAGATTGCCGACGGCTACAAACTCGCTTACGGCATTAATTCAACAACCGACGGTTTATTGGCCGATTTGGTAAGTTATCAAAACGTGGGCGGTCAGTATATCAATAACGACCCCGAAACCGGCACTGACAGGACATTGATACCGCCCATGCAGTCGTTTATTGTTACTTCGCTGTCAGCTTTCACTCCGGCATTGACAGCCAATATCCACGATACACAAACGGTTCCGGGAAGCATTTTGCGCAGTCCGCAGAAAGAAAACGATTTGCCGGTGTTGGGTATAACTGCCACTCGAGGCAAGCAAAAGAGTAAAGCCGTATTAGCCCTTTGGGAAGAAGCAAATGCAAAATACATTCCCGAAGAAGACAGCCGCAAGCTGTTTCCCGAAGAATTTACCGAGCCTGTTCTTGTTTATCTGTTCTCCGGCGACGGCATTGCACTCGACATTAGTGCAACGAACGACTTGAGCGGTACAGTTCCTGTCGGTATTCGCACTTCGGCGCTTGGGAAAATCACCTTGCAATTCTCCGGAATGGAAGACTTTGCAGGCAAGGCAAAAATCTATTTCCACGACACGAAGGAAAATATCGTTATCAACCTCTCCGAACAGGACGAATACAGTTTTATCAAATACGATACGGAACTTTATACGGACAATCGTTTTTATCTCACGTTTGAAGATGTAACAGGTATTAATGGTTTAACAACCAATAAAGTGTCGGTTATCAACCCAAGTCCGGGAACAATACAAATTATCAATAACAACGGTAAT
>BNTW01000215.1 GCA_025996895.1 Bacteroidia bacterium
GTAGAAAAACTTCTCGTGTTTGTCTATCTCGTATGTGAAATCTTCTTTTTTCATCTTTGCTATTTTGCTACAAAGATAATATTTATTTTTTTAACTACTATAAATTATTTATTTTTCTTGCCTAAACGAGTCTTGCATCACAACGGCGCAACCTATTTCGTCAGTTCACACAAAATCGACAAATGCTACAAGTTCTATTCGTTCCAATGTAGCTACAAATAATCCCACAAATGCCATAAACGATGTTTCGGCACAAGGAATTTTCATTTTCCCCAATCCTGCCGAAAACGAGATTTTTATTCAATCGGAACAAGCAATAGAAAAGGTAGAAATTTTGGATATTACCGGGCACATGATAGAGACAGAACATGCCCCGTCTCTACAATCGGGCAATGTACAAACTATTAGCGTTTCGCATTTACCGCAAGGTGTTTATTTTGTAAAAATCTTTGTAGGCAATCTAATCATTACGAAGAAGATAATTAAGAAATAAACAAATTATCAGATGAATGGCAGCAAGACCTGTTAAGTTTTTGAAACTTAACAGGTCTTAATGGAACCGTTCGCAATGGATTATCGGCGGCGACGGCTGGGGTTACGATATCGGCTTCGGCGGATTAGACCATGTAATCGTTTCCGGTCAGAACGTCAATATCTTAGTGGTTGATACCGAAGTGTATTCCAACACCAGCGGACAATCCTCGAAATCTACTCCGGTTGGCGCAGTAGCGAAATTTGCCGCAGCCGGAAAACGGATTCGCAAGAAAGATTTGAAAAAGATTGTTCATTGGAAGAAAAATCGTAACTTTGCAACACATTAAAATTTATAATTATGCAAACAGCACAATTAAAATATGATATTATCTCTTGGATAACCGCATTAGAAGATAAAAAACGAATAGAAACGTTGTATCAATGGGTTATGACACAAGAGAAGGAAGATGTATCTGCGAAAGAAATTGTACCTCCAAGACGGAAAGGAAGTTTGACCGAAAGTTATGGCTTCTGGGCTGAGGCGGCAGATGCTCCATTTGACGAAACCAACTATCGCGATAAATTATGGCAAACAGAAAGAAATGTCTGGTAGATACCTCCGTGCTTATCGCTTTATTTCGGAAAAACGAAGATGCCAAAAATGCTTTAAATAGCCTTGTTGCAGATAAGGCGTATATTTGTGATATTACCTATTTGGAAGTTTTAGCGGGTTGTTTTACTGCTGAAAAAAGAGAATATGCAATACATTTCTTGGAAGCCTACGGTTTACTGAAGCATAACGCTGAAGTGTCGGATAAATCAATACAACTGATGAAACGTTATTGCATTCAGCGTACGGGTCAGCCGATGCTAAGATTAGCAGATTGTATGATAGCTGCTTTTGCTATGTATTACAAAATGGAGTTACTGACTTTCAATAAGAAAGATTTTGAATTTATTCAAGGAATTACGATTCACCCATAGAGTAAATAATTTCTTAGCAAGCAGAAAGAATGGTTTGAAGACAAGATAAAGGGGTGGCTGCAATGTGGGTTAATATCCGCTATGTGAGAATAGCAATCGTTTTTTGGTGCTAAAACCACGAAAAAGCCCCCTGTGTGGCACCCGGCTTTTTGGAGGATAGG
>BNTW01000216.1 GCA_025996895.1 Bacteroidia bacterium
AATTTAGACCGCACAACGAAGGGACGGTTTATTTACGAAAACGCAGACAACAGCGTTCCCGCTTCGGGCATAATCCCGCTGCAGCCTTATACAAGCCCGACCGCTGACAATCAATACATGCTTGTCGGTAATCCGTTTATGGCGCACTTGGATTTCGGCAAGTTTGTTGCGGCCAACATTGCGGCCAACAGCCCAGTGATTGCCGACGGCTACAAGCTGGCTTCGGGATTATCGACACAGGACGGTTATGTGAATGATTTGATAAGTTATCAAAAAGTGGGAGGCGATTATTACAGCAACGGCGACAATACTTCGGGAATAAACGGCAGTTTAATACCTCCGATGCAGTCATTTATTGTAACCACCATATTGCCTGCCACTCCGGCGTTGGTTGCCGATATTCATGATACCCAAACAAAGCCCGGTGATATTTTGCGCAGTCCGCAGAAAGAAAATGCACTGCCGGTGCTGGGTGTTACAGCCACGCGGGGCAAGCAGGTTAGCAAAGCGATTGTAGTCCTGCACGACCAAGCCGACAAGACTTACCGTCCGGAGGAAGACAGCCGCAAACTGTTCCCGAAAGAATCGACCGGGCCGGTGCTGGTGTATCTGCTTTCCAGTGATGGCATTGCACTTGACATCAGCGCAACCAACGATTTGAACGGCACCGTTCCGATTGGTATTCATACCTCAAAGGCAGGTAAAATCACGCTGAATTTCGACGGCATGGAAGACTTTGCAGGCAAGGCAAAAATCTATTTCCACGATACGAAGGAAAACATCGTCGTCAATCTCAACGAACAGGACGAGTACAGTTACATCAAATACGATACGGAACTTTATACGGACAATCGTTTTTATCTCACGTTTGAGGACATAACCGGTATAACGGATTTGCAGCAATCGCAGATTTCTGTTCTCAATCCAAGTCCGGGAACAATACAAGTGATTTCCAACAACGGCAATTCGCTCGGAAACCTGGAAATCATTGACACACAAGGTCGAACATTGGTGAAAGAAAACACCGTCAAACCGGTGTATAATTATCAGGCAAACGCAACCGGCGTGTATATCGTGAGAGTGAATGGTGAAACGAGAAAAATAATTGTAAAATAAGAAAGGAGATACAACAATGAAAACTCAATATCCAATGGCTGAAAGCCATTATTTTCATAACCGTAGGTCAGCGACCTGCGGGAAAACAATCATCATGCTGTTTATTTTTTTGACGGCAATCCTGCCTGTTCGTGCCCAACTCTTGTATGAAGACATCGCTTCGCCCTACGCCAATCCGTATAAAACCATGCAGGAGAATGTACCGTTTGACAAGGGGATCTTCGAATACGGCACGTTGGATTTGAACGCTTCCGCGTTGGATTTTAACCTGGAATCCTTTTTCTCCGGTTTCACACCGTCGGGCAACTGGCTCATCAACCGTTTTGGTGCGCAATATGAATTAGATGCCACCGGCGACTGGACAATCCTGCCTTACAGCAACACCGATACGGCACTCAAAATCCCGATAGGAAACGGAACGCTTTGCCTGCTGCTCATTGCAGGCCTTTATGTATTAACGGTGTT
>BNTW01000217.1 GCA_025996895.1 Bacteroidia bacterium
GGACTGATCAACTTGAATGCGCGACTGTATGATCCTGCACTGGGGCGGTTTTTAAGTCCGGATCCGTATGTGCAGGAGCCTGATTTTACACAGTCGCATAACCGGTATAGTTACTGTCTAAATAACCCGCTCAAATATGTTGACCCAGACGGCGAAGTTTGGTGGTTAGTTCCTGTTATTGTTGCTGCTGTTTTTGCCACAGGAAATACAGTTGCTCACGCTATACGAGGAGATATTAATAACTTTTGGGACGGATTGAAATATTTTGGACAAGGAGCCATTACTGGTTTTGCACTTGGCGTCGCTTGGCAGTTTGCCCCAATGATTCCATGGATAGGTCAGGGTATTCAAACTGCAATGACATGGTATGCTTATGGGCAGGCAGGCGTTGGGATTTTAGGTATGGCAGGCGGTGCAATTAATGATGGCTGGGACGGATTAGGTAGAGGAGGCAAACTCTTTCTCGGAAATTTCAACTTGGATGAAAACAATTGGCTCGGAGGTGTCGTTCAAGGAGTTAGCCGACATACTTGGGAAATGTTGCAATCGTTAGGTGGACAAGGTTACTCACAAATAAGGAATATGGCAGGAAATGTGGATAGAGTCGATTATTTTGGCGGGGCTACTTTTGCTACTAATGAAAATAGTACAAACGGTCCGGCTGTTTCATTGGGGAATTATATCAATGCAAACATAGACCATGAAATTACAGGCAATTTTGATAATTATGTTTTAAGCAATCCTATGTACATGCACGAATACGGGCATACGATTGATAGCCGTGCTTTTGGTTTATCTTATTTGTTTGCAATTGGTATTCCAAGTATTTTTAGTGCTGGAAAAAGTAAACAAATGGAATGGTGGGGACTTTCTTCTCACGATCGTTACTGGACTGAAACAAGAGCTAATAAACGTGCTAAAAAATATTTTGGTAAGTATTATGGTGTAGATTGGAATTCACTATACGATCCATATAGATTAGGAATAGGAACTACCATTGAAGATTATTATCCAACATCAAATTAGTGAAATTATGAAAAAGATATTATTTATTATAACGGTATTGCTTGGGGCGATTTCTTGTGGTGATGACTATGTTCCTTATTGTTTGATTATTGATAATCGAACAAGTGACACGATAACTATTTTAGATACAAAATTTGCTTATTCATTTGTCTCTAATCCAAATAGTTGTAGCGAATTTTTCAAAGCAAATATGCGTGTTATTTACAATTATGATTGTAATCCAAAAATTAATGAAAATAGTTTTATAATTAATACTCACAGTAGTCGAAAATTAATTAAAAAGATATGGGTTGCAGATAATTGGTTGTGTAGCGGTAGCACTAAAAAAGGTTGGGTACTGACCTTTATTATTGCAGAAAAAGATTTGGAGTGAATATAATGCGTTACTGTACGGAAAGGCGAGCCAACAAACGCGCAAAGAAATATTTTAAAAAACATTATGGCGTAGATTGGGATTACATAAGTAACCCATTGTTTTGGGAATATCCACTTGAAAAATAGAAAGTTATTATGAAACAGATAATAAAAATAGTGAGTTTTATCATTA
>BNTW01000218.1 GCA_025996895.1 Bacteroidia bacterium
ATTCCACTATCACCGTTAATGGACATTTCAAGCCCAAAGAGAATGATACATTCGGCAAAGTAATTTCTATTTACAGAACTGCAACGATCGACCCGGCCAATTTCAAGACCCTGTCTATCACCAACGGCGTGGGCGATTTAGGTTCTATTGTCGCCGACTCATTGATTCTCCAGGGTGCTGCTAATCCTTACCTGCTTCGCGACGGAAGCACGATTACTGCCAATAAAGCATTCATCCCCAACGGAACGCCCTGTATCCCGACCGAAATCTGGCCGGTGAATACCACTACCGGTAGCGCTACCCTCCGCGTGGGCATTGACGGTGCAACCGTTGAGCCGGACACGTGTTTAATTAATTTTGTCCGTATCTATAATGTAGCCGCTCAATCCGACGGAACGACTTGGGCTTATCTCGAACTGGGCGAAAACTCTCCGATACAATCACCCTACGCTACCGGCCTGACCAACTGGACGTTAGCCCCCTACGTCGGAAATGAAGTTTCCACCGGCTTGGGTCGCGACCGGCAAGTCTGCGAAGCCACGCAGGAACTGCGCTCTACCCGCTTTTCACCTACCGCGAATGCTTATTTCATTTGGGAGAAAAAAGCCGTGGGAGACTCTAACTTCACCGAAGTGAGCAACGACCCCAGCTACGAAGCCGGCGAGTCGGGCGATTATGTTTTAACCGTTTACTACGATGGCCAGGGAGGCAGTTGTACCCTCAACGATACGGTCAAACTCACCTTTGAATACACAAAACTGTATTGGACGGGTGCCGCCGGCACTGCCGACTGGCACAATCCGGTCAACTGGTCGGAAACCAAGGGCGGCCCGGCTGCAACCTTTGTCCCGACGGAATGTACGGACGTTCATATCCCGGCAGGCCTGTCTGTCTATCCAGACTTGACACCCAACGATGGTGTTTACACCACCGGTACGAACTACGGAACCGATGAAGATGCCGATGAGCCGATGACCTCCTCCTGTCTGAACATCTATTTCGAGCATGGCGGCGAGGTTTATCGCACCGATTCGCTGCATTACACGCAGGCGCATGTCGAGATGACGCTCAACAGTAACCAGTGGTATTTGCTTTCTGCGCCGCTGAAAAGTACGTATAGTGGCGATTATTATTCTGAGAATCCGAATCCGATTTTCGACTATATCAATCCGGTATCGGGCAAAACCGGCATGCTGGTACACATGATGCACTTCAACGTAGCCAACTATCAGCATGGGGCAGCCCCGCAATACGACTGGTCGGGCGGTTTCAATACCAACGACACGTTGATTCATTGCGGACAGGGCTTTGCACTCTGGGCAAACCCGCGCGCAACAGGCTACGACAACGGCCTCGAGATTACTTTCCCCTTCCCTAAGAGTGACCCGTATCATAATTATTACAATATTCAGGGTGCCATCACCGGTCGCGGTGCGAATTTAGACCGCACAACGAAGGGACGGTTTATTTACGAAAACGCAGACAACAGCGTTCCCGCTTCGGGCATAATCCCGCTGCAGCCTTATACAAGCCCGACCGCTGACAATCAATACATGCTTGTCG
>BNTW01000219.1 GCA_025996895.1 Bacteroidia bacterium
TTGGATGAAAAACGTCCGATTATGCACATCGAGCACAAAGCGGGCGACAAGCTGTATGTGGACTTTACCGGTCATCGACTTTACTTGAGGGATAAAGCGTGTAATCAACATCCTGTAGAAGTCTTAGGAGTCGTCAATAAATAAATCTAACAATTAGGTTGAATACAATAGTTCCAATCACTGTGAAAACTACTTCTTATAATCTTGCATTTTGCCAGTTGCTCATCGCTAATTTTTATACCTGTTTCATATTGTTTTTCATCAAGAACGGCTTTTACAGTCAAACCTGTTTCTGTGGTTGTTGCACCGATTAAACCTAAAATTACCAACAAACTTTCTAATGGTTTTCCGCGCCAATTAATTGATATATAAGAAAATAGACGGTGTTCTATTTTATTCCACTTGCTTGTTCCGGGCGGAAAATGACTGACGTATATTTTCAAGCCTGTTTCGTTGGCAAAAGTCTGTAATTGTGTTTTCCACAGCCGATTCCTGCTTCCGTTACTGCCACCTCCATCGGCTGTAATATACAGATTTTCAGCATATTTATACAGATTTTTTCCTTCTTCGTCCCACCATCTGCGGATGGTGGAAACTGCAAATTCAGATGTATCCTTGCTGATACCTACACTTATAAATCCATGATTGTTAGCAATATCGTAAACGCCATAAGGCGATGCCTTACCATTTGTTTTATCTACAAAATCATACACATTTACTTCAACGGGAGTTTTTACCGCTTGCCACTCCCGTCCGTTGTTTTTATAATTGCCAATTAATTCTTTTTTCTTGCAATCTACTGATATAACAGGTTGATTTACTGCAATAAATGACTTCGCTGTATTGTTAATATATTCAAATTGTGCATCGCGGTCAATGTGGTCGCCACCTTCAAAGACTTTTCTGTTGGTTTGCAAGTTGTAACCTTGCGAAGACAATATCTGCCGCACCAGTTCGTGCGAAATTTTATAGCCCAACTTTTCTAACGCAGATTGAATATGTTTAACACTCTTGCTTGTCCACAACAACAAACGCGAAGGGTCGCCAACCGTGTACGGCTCAACTATTTCCTTGATTTTTTCAACAAGTCCTGCCTGTTTATCAACTTCTTTTTTACGACCACCGCCTTTTCTGCGTATCTTGTTCGATGCTGCCTGCATGTCAGGATTTTGAAGTTCTTTTTCTCCACGAGCTATTAAAAAACGGCTCTTGCCGGACAAAGCCGCTATCTTACTCTGACCTCCCCAACCAATGCTTTGTGCTTCACTTGCAAGGTATAAGCGAGTTTGTTTTTCGTCCAAAACAGGCAACATTGTCGCTATTTTCTTTTTGATTATCTCCGCGTCCATGTGTTATCTAATGTTTGAGACAACAAAGATAATGCTTTTTCTGCAATTACAAAATTATTTGTTATATTTATTTATTGATGTATCCTTAGTTGCGATTTTAGGCTGCAGTCAGTTAACGTATGTGGAAGCGGTAGCCAGCCAAAAGAAAGAAGATTTTATCAAGGCTTGTGAAAATGCACTTCGTTACTTTGGTGGCGTTCCCCAGGCGATA
>BNTW01000220.1 GCA_025996895.1 Bacteroidia bacterium
TAATTTAGCACCCGAATTTCTTCTTCGGATAAATTCATTTGAATAAGCATACTGCATTACTGTGAGAGGTTTTGCAAATATGCTTATTCTTTTTCTATTGCACAAATCTATACCGAGCGAAGTATAGTAACATAACAAATACGATAGCTGTATTTTTACGAGTTATGATGATTTTATTAAATGTCAATAAAACAAAAAACAACAATAAAATACCACCGTTATAAAGCAATGATGAAAAAAAGATTTCCCTGAATAAAACAGCCAAGATTGCCGAAAGAACAATACAGTTTATCGCCTTGTCTGAAACATCTTTCTCTTGCCTGATTTGCCGGAATGAATAAAAAATAACAAATCCGATGACTAACAACCATAGTGAAAATCCTATCCAGCCTTTTTCTACGATCAATTGAATATAAGTATTATTCACTCGCCCGCTAAATGATTTTTCAAAATCTATTTGTTGAGATTGGCTTCCAACCAGCGCATAGTTTTTAGAGCCTGTTCCGAAAAACGGATAATAGTTTATCACATCTGTGGCTTGTTCCCATTGTTTTAATCTTCCTTCCGTACTTCGTTGATGAGTGGTTGTCTGATGAATTGACGAGTGGATACTGCCGAAAAAACACAAAGAGAATATAAATAAAGAAAATATTAATACGCCATTCAGCAACAACTGTTTTTTAATTGAAATAATTCGATTAAAACAAAAGAAAAGATTCAATAACCCAACAAACAATAATAGAGCCAATATACCTGCTCTCGAAAAAGAGATAAGCATATTGAACACAAGTAATCCAGTAACCAGCAAAAAAATATATCGGAAATATTTTCTGTTCCAAAATAAAAACAATCCGATAAGAGGAAACGGCAAAAAACAGAGTATGATTGTTACCCATTCATTGGAAAGAAAACCCCAAGGCATATATAAAAAACGGAACTGCGAAAAATCTTCAAATCCGTAGATAGCAGATTCATAATATCTGAAAAAGAAAACAGGAATATTGAATAAAGCCAGCAAACCTGCCAAAGAACTAATGAATATAACAAAACAGGCTCGAAATTTTTTGTTTGACAATATTGTATTTAAAAGGAATACACAGCACAAAATCACAAAAAAAGCCCGCAAAAAAATGATGCTGTTCGGCTGATAGGACGAACAACTAAAGTTTACTACTTCGTAAAGCAACAGTACAACAAATAGGATTGTTAGCTTTAGATTCTGCATATTTTCCTTTCGATAATTATATTACTCCAGATCGCTCTATCGTCAATTGCGAAACATAAACAGCAATAACAGGGATAAGTATTGTAATTAACCAAAATAAACCGCTAATAATTAATGCTTTTGCATATCTCATATCGGTAAATACTTTCAATCCTATACTCAACAATCCGACAAACCATAATTGAAAGGGAGAAATATAACTTAACCCACATTGCAGCCACCCCTTTATCGAAGTGTTAAAAGATCAAAAATATCCAAGTTAAATATGCTTTATACGTTCTGTGGGATGGTGTATATGTTAAAACATTCGTTTTTTGGTGCTAAA
>BNTW01000221.1 GCA_025996895.1 Bacteroidia bacterium
TGAATATCGGCTGACCGACTAAATTTTTTTCGCTATCTTTGCCCATCGTTGTAAATTGTTGGTGGTACAACAAATGTACAACTTGGGGGCGAAACCGCAAGGGATTAACCCCTTTTTAGCTTTTTTTTTAGTCGGTCAGTAGTGATAAATTTTCAACTTTCAATTAAAATCATTATCTTTGCGGTGTTGGATTTTTAAACCGGATAAAAATGAGAGCAGTAGAGTTTAAATCGCAGATTCGTGACAACAGAATTTTGATACCCAATAGAATGCAATCGGAATTGTCGGTGGGACAAGACAAACGCGTTCGGGTTATCGTTTTTATAGATGATACGGATATTTATGATGAAAGAGCATACCGTAAAATGGCTAAAAGCCAATTTTTGAAAGGATATGCCGAGTCAGATTCAATTTACGATTTGTAGGTTATGTTTGAATTTGGAGATATTGTTTTGTTAAAATTTCCTTTTACCGATGGAGTTAGCTACAAACGTCGTCCGGCATTAGTCATCCGGGATTTTGGTGATGGTGATGTACTCGTTTGCCGAATAACCAGCAAGATTTATGAAAGTGAATACGATGTTTCTCTTAATGATTGGTTGGCATTCGGGCTTAAATTACCGTCGGTTGTTCGTGTTCATAAAATGGTAACATTGGAAGCGGACATGATAGAAACAAAAATGGGTCAGATTGACAATGCAACTCAAAGTAAAATAAAATCAGTATTTCAGTCAATAATATAAAACATATTTTCATTATATTTTTAAGCGTGTAAACCAATATTCAAAGTTTACACGCTTTTTATATACAAACTTATTAAACAAATAAGATACGAATGAACGGATTAAACAAATGGGTAATTCTTGCTTGTCAATGCTTATTGGTTGCAACGCTTTCCGCGCAAACCATCGAAGTAACTTTGCCACCGTGTTCCGGTTTGCAATATTCCGTTATATTGATGGAAGGGATGAAACAGGACACTGTTTTGAACGGCCGCATGGCCGAAGCAGGTAAAACCACGATTGTTTTGCCTGCACAATACGCGAATTATCGCGGCGTGGGACGGCTGGCAATCAAGGAATGTAAGAGTATCAATCTGATACTCAACGGTGAGAAGTTGATTGCGATCAATGAAGTGCGCGGTTATGACAATATTGAGGTAACTTTCGATCAATCGGAAGAAAACCGGTTTATTGACGATATTACTGCCCGCCAGCGTCAGTTGCTGGAAAAATACCAATACGTTCTGTCCGGATTGAACGAGTTTCAGATGAAAGACCAGATGTATCCGGCTCTTCGACAAGAGCAGATGGGGTTGGAAAATCAGTATGTTGCTTTGCAGAAAGAAATCCGCAACAGCCCGCTGTATGCCGGCCGTCTGGTGGAAATGTTGAATTGCTTGACCGGAACAGGCAGTTCGCTTACTCAATCTGCCGAAGATGTTCGTAAAGAACAACAAAAATACATTTCCGACAGATTGAACTTTAATGATTTATACACAAGCGGCTTTTGGCAGTTGATGATTGACTTGTGGTTTGACC
>BNTW01000222.1 GCA_025996895.1 Bacteroidia bacterium
AATCCTATCAATCGGATAGATCCATCAGGTATGTATTGGGTAACGAATGAAGATAAACAATTCGCGGCTACACTGTCTTCTGCTATGGAACAAAGGTCATTTGCCTATCAAAAAGAAATTAATAATGAAACTAAAAAAATGAAAAATGCTAAAGAACGTGGGAAATTTGACACTGCCCTTAATTATCAAGCTAAAATTGACATGTTAGAAGAAGGGAAAAAAGATATGGATATAGGTGTAACAGAGTTAAAAGCAATGGGAGAAACAGAAGAACAAGGGTTTACTTATACATATATAGAGGGAGATGCAGGTTATACTGAAAAAAGAGCTGATGGCATTATTGAAATGCAAATAGCAAGTAAAGAAGGAAATATGAAAACAGCAAGTATAGCAAATGGAATTCACGAATCATCCCATGGATATGATATATGGAAAAATGGACCATATACAAAAAATAATTACCTTGATGGAGAAATCAAAGCGTATCGGCGACAATATTCATATGATAACAATACTATCCCACCATCTGGTTGGTATAAACCCATTCGTAGTGCATCAGATATTAATAATCCATACGTTTTAGGAATAAAATATAATGGCGATTATATCTATGCGAAAGTTTATCATGGTAAATTATATAATTACAAACTTATGCAAAGAGCATTTCAAACGGCAAAAAACAATAAATGGTAAAAACAATGAAAAATATATCTATCATGATGTTATGTGTATTAATAATATCTTTATTTAGTTGTCAAACTACGAAAACGATAGAAGGTATATATTCGGAAAAGAAAAATTTGAATAGATTTGAATTCTTTGCGGATTCCACATTCATTTATCAGTCCTTGCTTTTTTATAGCAGTAGTTTTGTCAATACATATTCTGATGGTACTTGGTTACAAACAAATAATAATACAATTATTTTAAATAGTCGGATTAAAAATAATATTGTTCCAATACGATTGAAGAAAGAAAAATCTGATAACCCAATCATCTCTGTGTGTGAAAATTTAAGTATTACTCAAACAAGGAAAAAAGATCCGAATTTAGAATATACGACAAGAGATTATTGCGTGTTCCCTTATATTAATGGAAAAAATTATCTTGATTCGCATCCCTATTTATCTGATGATCCTCTCACTATTGATCTCAAAGAACTTATAGGATTAGGGACTAATACCTCTGGTAAATATAGTATAAATATTCCTCCTGTTAAAAGAGGAAATTATTGTCTGTCATTAAATGAACCAGTTGACAGTATTTGTTTTGAAATAGAAAAACGACCAGAAAGATTTGAAAGCACCCCTTTTGTTCGAACTTATTACAGATTAAAAACAGAAACTGTCAAGATTTATCCACAATCAAACATTTTCATCTTCGATATTGCTTTGAATGATTCGCTTTTTTCTTATAGAATATTTGATAATGAGGTGTTGAAATTTAAAGGCAGTAAGTTGATTTTTAAAGATAGTGAGAAAAACAACAAGACAAGTAAATTACAATTAAAAAATAAATCAAAATGA
>BNTW01000223.1 GCA_025996895.1 Bacteroidia bacterium
ATATGGACGCGCTCATTCATTTGTATGAAACCATCGGTTATAAATGTTACAAGATGTCGCTTCGGAATGACGCGGATTTGTCTTTTATGGAGAATTTGTTGAAAGACAAAACAACGTTGCTTTCGGGACATTCGGGCGTAGGTAAATCGACGCTAATCAATCGTTTGGTGCCGGACGCCAAGCAAAAAACACAGGAAATTTCCGAATACCATAAAAAAGGAATACACACAACCACTTTTTCGGAAATGATAGAACTGCCTTTTGGCGGTTATTTGATTGATACTCCCGGAATTAAAGGTTTTGGCGTTTTTGATATGGAAGGTGTGGAAATTTCGCATTATTTTCCGGAAATTTTCCGGCATTCGCACGATTGCCGGTTTAATAACTGTATGCACCGCAAAGAGCCGGGTTGCGCTGTACGGAAAGCGGTCGATGAACATTTTATCAGCGAATCGCGCTACCGGAGTTATCTCAATATGTTAGAAGATAAAGATGAAAACAAATACAGAGAAGCATTTTAAAATCGACCGAAAATTAGTTTGGCAGGAAATACATGATACTTTTTTTATCTTGATTGGTTTGTCCATGTACGCTTTGGGTTGGACGGGTTTTCTTTTGCCTTCGGGAATTACCACCGGCGGAGTAACCGGTGTTGCCGCTATTGTTTATTTTGCGACCAAAGTTCCGGTCGGGATTACCTATTTTTGCATTAATTCGGTGTTGCTGGCGATTTCCGTCAAGTTGTTCGGTTTCAAATTCAGTCTGCGAACGATTATCAATGTACTGATTTTGACCTTTTTGTTGTCGTGGCTTCAGCCGGTTATTCAAACGCCGTTAGTGAAAAATCAGCCGTTTATGGCCGCCATTTTAGGTGGTATCCTGTGCGGTACAGGTATCGGCTTGGTGTTTAATTTTAAGGGAAGTACCGGCGGTACGGACATTGTAGCTATGATTATCAACAAATATTACCGTACTATTTCGTTGGGAAAAGGCCTGTTGATTTGCGACGTGTTGATTATTTGTTCTTCATATCTGGTTTTTCACAGCATCGAAAAAATCGTATACGGGTTGGTAGTCATGGGAGTAACGTCGTATGCGGTCGATATGGTGTTGAACGGCGCGCGGCAATCGGTACAGTTTTTTATTTTTTCGGATAAATACGACGAAATTGCGGACGCTATCAACCGGCAGGCACATCGTGGCTGTACATTGTTAGACGGCACAGGCTGGTATTCCAAAAAACCGGTAAAAGTAATAGTCGTCATGGCGAAGAAAAATGAATCCGTCAGCATTTTCCGGATTGTGAAAAACATTGACCCTAAAGCGTTTATCTCGCAAAGTTCCGTTATTGGGGTCTATGGCGAAGGGTTTAATCAACTTCAAGTGTGAACTTCGATTTTGTTAATATCAATAATTTCGACTAAACTCACTTCCAAAGCCTGACCTATTTTAAACAATGTGCCGATAGTCGGATTTGTTCTGCTTAATGATTGGATAACAAAGAAAAATGATTAGTTTTGCAG
>BNTW01000224.1 GCA_025996895.1 Bacteroidia bacterium
CAATCCAAACGTGAAAGCTTTAAGTACTCTTGTTTTCCCAATTCGATTGTTTGGGTATCATATTGGGTAGAATAATCCATTTCTTCAATCGGAAGTGCATAGATCAATCCTGCATTTAGACCAACCGACAGCCATGATTTCGGATAATATTCAACCGACAAACCAACCGTACCGCCCCAAGTACTACCTTCTATTAATTCGTTATAGGTAAATTTACCATAATAATCACTGATCCAAACATAAGTAGAAGTTGGGTCTTTCCTTGCTTCATCGCGATAGCTCATATAACCGATAGAAAGCATTTCGCTTAATTGAAATTTATGCTTCTCGTCTAACCATTGCTGAAAGATAACGGATGGCCCTGCATAGTTAATAATCCGTTTCTCTTCTATTCCCAATGTGACATAAGAATAAGACGAGCGGTAGGAATCGGAATAATACGACGCCAATGGAATGGCAAAATCGCCTTTGGTTGAAGAAGAAAAATACGAATATTTCACTCCAAGCCCGAACACATTCGTCTGCTTGTAATATACCTCGCCATTCAAGTGAAATCCGTGCTTAAAATTTCCACAGTAATCTTCCGCTTTCTCTTTGGAGATTCCCCTGTCAATCATATTTTTCTCGTTATTTGCCGTAGAAGCCAACAACGAGGAAAATCCCCCCTGCACGCCGATAATCCACGGATGATCCGGTTTATCAGCGGTTTTTTTTATTTCACTGTAATACATGACAGATGGAATGCGATAATATTCCAGCACTTCGTCGGTTGCAATCGACTTGCCAACTACATAATCTTTGCCTGCTTTTTGCTCGTAATGAATACGGGTGAGTGTAACCGACAAGATACGGCAATCAATCGTATCATGCTGAATAGTAATGATTTTGTCTTGTCCTTTCACTATTGTCACAGACAATAACAATAGCGTACCAATAAATAAATTTTTCATAATAATGATCAATAATTGGGGCAAAGATAATGAAAAAAGTCGTAAGTTAAAAGTAAAAGACAGATAAGTAAAGTAAATTACGGAATTATAGTCAGTTACACATTCATCCGCTTTGTTCTGCACTTTGCCCAAAATGCATAAATGAGTGATGTTAAGCGAAAGTTACCTTACTTATCCGTTACCTGTTTTTGGCAGGGAAGTCGATAGGAAATGAGTAACCAAAACATTCTCAGGGAGCATTTCACCGACAAAGATAAATGTTTTTACAGATAAATTGCAACGAAGGCAAAAAAATAATCGAATTGCGATTTTCTTTCTGAGAATTACGGTATTTTGCTTCGTTTTGAATAACCCGGTTATTAATAATTTTACATTTAAAAACGAGTTATGAAAAATGAATTGAAGGTGTCATTCTACCTCAATATGAACAGTTTGGGTAGAAACTTCCTATTAACAGGATGTTAGAAGGTCTTTAAGAGAACTTGGGTAACGATTTGGCAACCGTGCGTATTTCAGCGTTTTGCGGTGCAATACTATCAAATAACTCCCGGTTACAAAGATAGTAAT
>BNTW01000225.1 GCA_025996895.1 Bacteroidia bacterium
TGAACTTCAGCGAGGACATAAACGGATTTCCGAGCATGATTTCCTTGCCGGTCGGGACTGTGATTTTGAACGCATTTTTACCGATTAATGTTCCGCTGGGGATTGGCACAATCTGATTGTCGAAGATGAAACGATAGGCTTCGTCTTCGCGTTGAATACTTCCTTGCGGGTGGTCGGTCAAGGCCAAGTTGAAGTCATAATACCAATACTCCTTGAAAAAACTTGTTTTGCTTCCGGTATCGTATTTATGTACACGGTGAGGGTGAATATGACTTGCGCTGTTGTCGAAATCACTTTCGTCATACGGGCCTTCAAAGTAGGGAAGCGTGATAATTCCTTTCAAGGTATCCAATCCGGCTTGATAACCGCCTGACCAGTCTTCACCGTTGTAGCCCGGATTGTCGTCTGCAACCAATAGAGCAATTGCATAACCCAGACTGTCGTTCAATTCGGCTTCGTTGTTGGGCTTGATATTGTCGTCAGGCCAGCTAAAATTGCCGGTAAATGTACCGGTTTGAGCATCGGAACGGACAAAGCGTTTCTGCCATGTGTGCGGTTTGCCGCCCAATGAGAAGTCGCCGGTAACGATTTTATTTAATGGCGCAGAAAGCGCATACCATTGGTCGCGTTCCATTGCTGAGGGCTGCTTGGCACCTGCTCCTTTTGTAAAACCTTCGGCTATCGTATCGTTTCCTTCTGTATTGTAAAAACCAAAATTGTATTGTATCCATGCTTTGGTATAAGTCAACCGGTCGGTTTGCGCCACTTCGCCGCCAAACTCAAAGTGGATGTGGTCGCAGGAAGCATCGCGATAGATGGTTCTTGTTGTGCTGTTTTCGTCCAGGCTGGCATAATAATCCAAGCCGTCGGGAATAAGTACGTGCGTACAGGGGCGGGGAATTTTTGACTTTGGATAGAGTGGCGTCAAATCATTCGGGTCGAGCCAGTTATTGTAATCATGCCAGTCATTATTAAGACCGTTTCCTGTCCAAATCAGGCTGTCGGATGCAAGCCAGGCATCTACACGATAATAACCGGTTTGATCACCATGCGTATCATCGTTTTCATTTACCCAGGTTGTACCGTCATATACACGGACATAATAGCTTTGTACGGGACTGTTGTCTTTGTCTATGTCCAAGTAATCACCGGTAGCGATTTCCGTCAATGCCTGGTCATACCAGATATAGGTATAGGATGAATTTTGCGGATAAAAATTTAAGCGTTCATCCGTTCCTTCACAGAGTACCTGGTTGGGTGCCCCATAATTTCCCGAAGGATAAAAATTGTTCCAATAGACACATTCTTCCTGTTCTGCGGTCATCGGGAACAGATTGTCTAATTCGTTTAATCGGAGTTGGAGGGCGTCATGAGCATCAATGCCGCCCATACTTGAAATAATGCCGGGAATGGTAAACGTAAACTTGCGCGTATTGCCGTCGGGAATGCTGTCGTTAAATGCCTCATCGTCAGCCAGTGCATATTCTGTATATT
>BNTW01000226.1 GCA_025996895.1 Bacteroidia bacterium
TTTCCGGTGATTACGGCTTTGGCGGTTATCCGCTGACCTACATGCAGAAGTTCGGCCCCATCCGGACAAAGCCGCAACACGAAATGGATACAATGACTTATCTGGTTGGACAATGGACAGACTTCTTCACCGAAATGAGCGAGCCACTTGTGGTAACCGAAGGTTTTGCCTTTTATGCCTACGAATTTGACAATGGTTTTGGCACTTGGAACAGTGCCAATCCAACGGTCAATCTGCGCAACCGGGGAACGGACGAATTGGGAAACTTCGATGATAAAAACGACAACAGTTATATTGCAGGACGTGCAGGCGGTACGTTTGGTCTGAAAAACATGAACGGTATCCTGGAGCTACCTTTCTTTGAGGATTCTTTATTGTTAGTTTCTCACCGCACGCAGGATTATGACGGTGGAGGCAACAGCGTCTTCTACCACATCGGAGATGCCAACTACGGACCCAATCCGCCGGCTCTGTATCACTACTTTACAGGAAAAACAGATGAAGTAACGCGGGAAGTGGCCGGTAACTACCGGTTTATTCCCGAAGAATACAAGCAGGGAAACTGGGTCTTTCCCGATACGGTGGTGCATTCGGGAGCCGGATTAAGTGCTTCGACCGAATTTCTGGCTGGAAATCCATACATGTCTTCCATTGACATGGTGGCTTTCTACAAGGACAATGGTCAATGGTTGGAACCACAGTTCAGGGTGTGGGACGGTGCAGGAAATACGTTTATCAGTTACGATATTGACACGCTCAACGTAGGGAATGAGATTACATCTACGGATATTTCTGCAACGATTGCAGACCGCTATATTGCACCTATGCAATCGTTCTTTTTGCTGACCAAACCAACGTATGCCGGTCAGGATATTCGTTTTGTGGTCAAGAATATTTCTACAACAAGGCCAATCAATCAAGCCTCTAACCTGAGAAGTCCGGGAAAGGAAGCCAATACAAACGGATTAAACATTATCCGGATTGAAGCCAAAAATGCCAATCACAAGTCTTCCGCATTGATTGGAGGTTACAAGGAAAAAGCAAGTAACAATTATATTGACGGCGAAGATATTTACAAATTGTTTTCGCAATACACCGAAGTTCCCGAAGTTTATACGCTGGCAGGCCAAACACCGGCAGCCATGAATTTCATTGACAACCGAACGGAAGTAATTACACTGCCGGTAGGACTAAAAACAGACCAGTTAGGAAAAACAACTTTTACTCTTACCGGAATGGATAATTACCCGAAAGCCAGGCAAATCGAATTTATCGACGTCAATCCAAGCACCGGGCAGACAACGTCTTTCGACATCTCAGGCAAAAGCACTTTTGAATACAGTTTCCAAAACACAAAAAAAGGCGTGCAAAACGGCCGTTTCTTCCTCAAAATCTATTCGGATTTGACGGGAATAAACGACATTCAAACCGCCGGCCAAATTGACGTCTATAACACTTCTTCCGGTATTGTCGTAACGG
>BNTW01000227.1 GCA_025996895.1 Bacteroidia bacterium
TGTATTCTTCTTCCGTTCCTTTCACTTCCGACGGTGAAGCACAATTGCAGGCCGACGCTTACGGCATGATGATTCTGCCTTCGGGCGATACCTTGCGCCATGTCCTGCGTACGCGGACGGTGCAGACCATCCGGCAGGTCTTCGAAAGCATCGACAGTACAACAACGGAACAGCACTCGTCGATAGAAACCTTCAAATGGTATTCCAAAGGCTATCGCTACCCTGTTTTTGAAACCATCCGGACAACGGTTTTGATAGAGAACGATACGGCGGAAACTGTTAATTTCGAGACGGCATTCTTCTTTCCGCCGCAGGAACATTATTATCTGGAAGAAGATGTGGAAAACTTGGCTTTGCTGGAAGAAGAAACCGACACGGTTGCCGACCCCTGGGCAGGCCTGACCTGGAATATTTTCCCCAATCCGGTAAAAAACAGCGATTTGAGCGTGGAAATATATCTGCCCAAGAATGCGAACAATGTTCATATCCAACTTCGTAATCCGATGGGATTGGTTGTGTCGGACAAGCATTCGGGCTTTTTTGCCACAGGCACGCATGCTTTTGGTGTGGATACCTGGACACTGCCGGTGGGCAATTATATTCTGGATATTTGGTTGGATGAAAAATTGATCAGTGAAATCATCTTAAAGCGATAGCTTTAAAATTACGAATTACGATAAAAAATACAAATATGAAACGCAATACAATTTTTATATTATTGATTTTGAGTGTCTTTGTGGGCGTAAAGGCCCAGAATACGCAAGCAACAGCGGTGAATGTTTCCGGTGCGGAAAATGCTTATTTCAATTATGCCAACGAACAGAATACCGCTACTTTTACCAATACTTACGGACGGTCGACGAACGATGTATGGCATAAACTTGTCTTGACCAGGGCAATGGAAATCGTTATTTCACATTGCGGCTCCACTTTGTCGGATACCTACATGTATCTGCTCAATTCTTCGGGTACTGTGATTGTATCCAACGACGACTGCGACGGTTTGGTATGCGAAAATTCATATCTTTCTTATATCAAGCGTGTCCTGATGCCCGGCACCTATTACATTGTTTCGGAAGGTTACAGCAGCAACGGCAAGATTTTATTGACCGTGCGGGGCAATTCTTCTCCGAACTACCTTCCACATACGAACACAGGTATAAAAAGTGAAAATTTTACTTACACCAGCACCCAGAATACGGATAATTCCCAAAACTATTATGCGGGACAGAGTAGCAAAGACGTAACCTACAAATTGACGCTCACAAGGGCGATGGACATAACCCTTTCGCATTGCGGATCAACGTTGCCGGATACCTATCTGCATTTAGGAAATGTCCGTAAATTAATTTTACATTTATAGTGTTAGTATCAAAAATTATAGCTAACTTTGCGTCATGGAAAATCTCAAAGAAAAGTTATCGTTAATCTCTCCCCATTTAAACGAAAAGCA
>BNTW01000228.1 GCA_025996895.1 Bacteroidia bacterium
CGGGTGGCCTTATTAATGGAACTGTTGCAGCCGCAAATGGACGAAATTTCTTGACAGGAAAATTAAATCTTCCTAAACCCACAATGCCGGATCTCAGTAAGTTGTATAAATCGGAAATCTCGAAACCTACTTTAGATGAGTCTATGGAATATTTTGATTCAAGATTCCAGAATAAGTCAGATATAAAATTACCCGATAAGTTATATAAATATACGAGAGAATATCCTGGTGACTGGTCAGAAATAAGACCCGGAGGAGATGGTTGGGCATACTATACGACAGATGGTAATTTAGGACAACTTAATAGTTCTTTGGATTTAGCTCTACCTGGGTATAAACCTTCTTTTAGAATAGAAATTATGACAAGCGATCCCAATTTTAATTTTTCTAATATTGATGTAGTAAGAAGAGTAACTGGTAACGTATTTGGTCGCGGCGGTGGAGGTTGGGAAATATTGTATAGAGGGTCTTACTCTCCAAGTGAATTATATAAATGGAATATTGTGGAAGTATATTAATAATTATTTAAAAATATTATTCATATGATAGAAAATATCAATATTGCAGAATGTTTGAATCTACATTGGATTCCTAAATTTTGGGAGCATGATACTCTAACAGATGCTTTTATTTTTGATACTGGGATTGTTGAAAAAATATTATATCGTTGTAATAACTGTGAGCATCTTACAAGTTTTAAAGGAATAGATTTTCAAAAACATAAACATAATCATTTTAGCAATTTATGGAAAAAAGATGGAGAAGAATTTGATAATTATTTGAAAGATAATAATCTTACTTTAGATTCCTATCTTGATTTTTATTGCCCTAATTGTTATAAGCCTGTAAGAATTTATTTTTCAGATGGATATGGAGGTAAGGGTGGTGATTATATTGTTAAAATAGAATATGTATTTGCTATAAAACCCTTTGTTCGCCGTAGTGTATGATCAAATTTTGCTGAACAGTTGGGCGAGGCATCTTTTACTTTCGCCTGCCCAGGTTAGCCATAGAGTGATATTCAATTTTGCGAAGCAGTTGGGCGAAGTCTCCGGGTGTCTGTTGCACAACGAGGGATGGAACAGGATAATTCTTTGCCTTCAGGTAACTTTGAAATACACCATATACAACCTCTGAAATTTGGTGGTACTAACAATTTTCAAAATTTAGTTCCACTTCAACCACAACAACATATGGAATTTACAAAATGGTGGGCAAGTTTTAAAATATATTTTTAATTCATAATATAAACGGACTTTGTTGCAACGGTAGTCAAGCCGGTATTTTTCTTAACTATCGTAGCCTGTAAAAATTAACTCACTTTGTAAGCATCGGGCATACCAATCCCGATGAATTTATTTAATGTTAAACATTTGAGTTTGACCTCTGTTTTCTGATTTTTTAATGTTCGGGCATCCAATTCTCCGCCGAAAAT
>BNTW01000229.1 GCA_025996895.1 Bacteroidia bacterium
GGGAACACAAAACATGTTGCGATTGAGAGTGATTGCTATGAATAGGCAATGGAATAAAGTGATTAGCATTCTCCAAAAACCGAACAGGTTGGCGGCTTAGAAAAAAACGACAATTTGAAATGCACCCACTGTTCAAAGCCCCACGCAGTCTGAAAAACCGTTTACTGGTGGCATTTACCTATTCGGCAGGTTTGCGTTTGAACGAAGTGCGGCATGTCAAAATCAGTGATATAGACACCCACCGTATGCAGATACGAATCCGTCAGGGGAAAGGGAAAAAAGACCGTTACGTAATCCTGTCCCGTTTTATCAAGGAACGCCTGCAAAAATATTTGGACGAATACAAGCCGCAGCTGTATCTTTTTGAAGGACAAACTACCGGAGATATTATGGGTGAACGCAGTATCCATTGGATTATCAACGATACCCTGCTAAAAACATCCATTAAAAAAAAGGTCTCCATGCACCTCGCCAGACACATGAATTTTCCTTCTCAACTGAAAACAAGCAAGTTACAAGAATATTTTTCTTGACAGGTAACGGTTTAGAAACGAGCGAGTCTCGTTTATTTACGTCATTTTTCACAAAGTACAAAGAACGATATTGAACTGCAAAGTTACAAAAGAATCCTCATATTACCAATATACTCAATCATTTCTTTTCTGTTTCCCTTTTTCCAATCTATTTTGGTTACTCATAACGAAATGCTTTTACAGTTTTAACCCTTCATTACAAACTTAAAAACAGAAGTTTAGGCAGGCGGGAATAAGCATTGGGCAACAATATGGAAATGAGCGAAATTCCTTACCTTGCTTCGTTTTTTCATTGTTTCAAATAATTTCGCTATTATAACTACTTTTTGAGAGAAACCACAACAATCAATACCTTTTCTATTTCTATTTTTCGGACAGTATGAATATAGTCAAAGAATTTGTACCTTTGCCCCTGAAAAATAGAAAATAGCGGCTTGTAAAGCCGTTTATATAATATAACATAACGTTCGCTGAACGTCTCGACACGAAAACTGGCACTTTTCAAACAACCGAGAATAACAGTCGCAATGTTCATGCTATACGAAAGTATGGCGTGGGCTTGCCTGTTTCGGTTGTTGGGTATGCCAGTACCTCGTGTCGGAATAGCGTAAGTTCACGCTTTTTTGTTGGATGCAGGCGAACACAGTATAAACAATTAAATTGAAGAAAAATGAAAAAGATTAAAGTTTTCATCGCTGTGTCGCTCGATGGTTACATTGCTTATCCTGATGGCGGAATGGATTGGTTGACAGGATTTAACCCACATTGCGTATCAACCGCTGCTAACCGACTGATTTTCAGAAGGCATACTTTCCGGAGGTCTCTCCGGGTGCCACACAAATTTTCTTCTTTTGCAAGGCATTGCATTTATCTTTAGCGC
>BNTW01000230.1 GCA_025996895.1 Bacteroidia bacterium
TTCACTTCGTCGGTCTGAAACAACGTATAAGCATCTTTGTTGCGTTCAAACACCGGTTTCGCATTTTCGTCATAGACCAGACGGATACCGCTGTGGCGTTCTTTGTCGCGCAACACATCAACAGTCAAAATATTTGCCTCGTTCGCCGGACTTTTCAACTTGTTTGCCGGAGCAGGAACTACCGACATGTCACTGTTGAAATTCAAGGTAATCGTACTTGGGACAGCGTCCTTCGCCAGAATAAACGACTGTAAAGGTGCGATATATCCGGTGTTGTCTGCATCGAAAGCGTTGCCGTTCCAGATGTAATACGTCTCTTCAATATTGGCCGAATTGGCTGCATAGAACTGGTCGAAATCGATGTGGGACATATACGGATTGCCCACCAGCACAGTCGGATACGCAGCATCGCCGTTTGTTACGGACATCGTAAAACTTGGCGTATAAGTACCTTTATAAGTCTTCCCGTATTTGGTCGTGTACCAATTATTTGTTATCGGAGAGGCTATGGGTGTAGCTGATGATTCGTAAATAAATCGCGAGGCATTGGTTCTTGTCAAAACACTTGACCAGCGGTTCATAAACGTAGTGCCGTCGTCCTTTGAGAAATATTTGTATTGCCTGATATAATCGCCAACAGCATAATTTCCATTTTGGTAACTTCCGGCGGATGTATGGCGACTTGGAAAGACAAAACTTCCTGTCGGACTGTTCATTGTCCATGTGATGGCGCCGGAGCCTAATGGGAGTTCTACATCTGCGGTGTTAAACGGATTCGACCATTGTGCTGCTGCTTTCGCTCCTAATCCCGCATCTTCCGGATTTTCCGCTTGATAGATTTGCATATAGACACGCGGGCGGCTGGTGAACATCGGATCGCTGCTTGCATCAAAATAATCGCCGGAATACATGTCGCGCAAGGGAGGCGCTACCATCCACCAGCGGCTGTTGGCAGTACTTAAATGCACTTGTGCCGAATCATAATCCAGATAGAATGGATTTTCGATTTCTCCGCCATGTTCAAAGGTGATTTTGGCGCAAGCCGGTTGAGCGTAATTTGGTGTATTCAAAGGCTGCAGAACAGGATAATCCGTCAAGTTATCGGGAATCAATACATCCGTACACTTGTCGGGAATACCGTTTGACCAGTTATAGACATTATTCCAATCGGTGGGGTCGCCGCTGCCTTCTGCCGGGGTGGCATTGCCTTCCCAAACACTGTAAGACGGAACCACATAAATCGTATCGCTCATATCGGTAATACAGCCGTTTCCGCGGTCTATCGCCAAATAAACTACCTGAATTTGATTGCCGTCTTTCAAGGATGAACTATTCGGGAAATTAAATGTCGTTTGCGAAGTATTCAAGCTCGAAAGCGCGTTTCCACTGTTCGACCA
>BNTW01000231.1 GCA_025996895.1 Bacteroidia bacterium
ATGCTCATGATGCACTCCAACTCCGATTAAACGAATTGGATAATCTGTTTCCGATGACTGCAGAGCAGGAAGAATGTGTGTATTGGAATAATTTTTATCCTTCGGGAAATTATGGTGCGCCCAACCAAGTACTCTGTGAAGGAACGGATGAACGCTTAAATTTTTATCCGCAAAATTCATCCTATACCTATATCTGGTATGACCAAACATTGACGGAAATCGCTACCGGCGATTACTTGGACATAGACAAAGACAACAGCCCTGTACAAAGCTATTATGTCCGTGTATATGATGGTACAACCTGGGTAAATGAAAACGATGATACGCATGGTGATCAAACCGGTTATTATCGTGTAGATGCCTGGCTTGCATCCGACAGTCTGATTTGGACAGGAGCAGGAAATAATAATGACTGGCATGATTACAATAACTGGCTCGACCCGAATGATTTGACGCCACTCTATCCAAAGTCAAAAATTCCCCGCCCCTGTACGCACGTATTAATCCCCGACGGATTGAATTATTATGCCAACCTGGACGAAGACAAAACAAGCAGAACCATCTACCACGATGCTTCTTGCGACCACATCCATTTTGAGTTTGGCGGCGAAGTTGCCCAAACCGACCGGTTAACTTATACCAAAGCATGGATACAATACAATTTCGGCTATTTTGATGCAGGTGGAAATCCGATAGAATATCCGGGACAAGCGACGGCTAGTCCCTCTTTCATGAACAGGGATCAATGGTACGCCCTTTCCGCCCCATTAAATAAGATTGTAACCGGCGACTTCTCATTGGGCGGCAAACCACACACCTGGCAGAAACGCTTTGTCCGTTCCGATGCACAAACCGGTACATTTACCGGCAATTTTAGTTGGCCCGACGACAATATCAAGCCTAACAACGAAGCCGAATTGAACGAAGACCTCGGTTATGCCATCGTCCTGTTGGTGGCAGACAACAATCCGGGCTACAACGGTGAAGACTGGTCAGGCGGCTATCAAGCCGGATTGGATACCTTGAAAGGAATTATCACTATTCCTTATTTTGAAGGCCCTTACGACGAAAGTGATTTCGACAACAGTCCAAGTCATATTCACCCGCACCGCGTACATCAATACGACACCGGAAGCAAAACAAGTTTTTTCAAGGAATATTGGTATTATGTGCCGGATGTTCCGCTGACCGACCACCCGCAGGGAAGCATCCAACGCGAGAACGAAACCTATCGCTTTATCTTCGACGGCAAGATTGAGCAAATACCGAGCGGAACATTCATCGGCAAAGAGGCATTCAAAATCACTGTCCCGACCGGCAAGGAAATCATGCTGGGAAATCCGTTTATGTCTTC
>BNTW01000232.1 GCA_025996895.1 Bacteroidia bacterium
TGGATCATACGGCTATTGCTCACAGCATAAATAAATCTTCTAAATTGGATTTATTTAATCTGAATCCTGACGCTAATATAGAGAAAGTACTATTTATAACTATTCAGGAGTGGTTAGTTCTTTCAGTATTGTATTAATTAATGAGCCAGATAATCAAATGTATATATCCCAAGAAATTTTTCCCTGCAAAGGTGTTCCGAAAGAATTTCAGGTTGATGAATTGGCTGTTTTAATCAGTGGAAATATTTTAGATTATGGGGCATTTAACGACTGTAATCCACCCTGTCCTGAATGCAAACTTGCACCTACTAGTTTCTTTGAATTAAAAACGATAAAAACAGAAAAACAATGAAAAAAATTACAATTAGGCCGATTTTACTGATGACACTTTTTTGTACATTAATGATAGGATGTGAAAAAGAGTATGACAAAAACAATTGTGACTGTAGTAATAAGCAAACTTTTGGAGTAACGAATGTAGAGGGCATCATTAATTTTAATAAGGATATTCAAAAATGGTATATACGTGTTCATAAAGAAGATACCTACGATGAAGTGCAATTATACTTGCCATGTAATTTGGAAGAAAAATATAAAATTCCAGATAAAGAAGTGTTGTTTTCCGGAATAGCCTCTGATATATCCTTAGATGTAACTACTCCGGCAGGTACTCACTATTTTTGTGTTGAAATTTCTTTTATGTCTAATTTAAATTGAAAAATCATGAAACGATTTGTTTATTTATTGATTTTAAGTCTTGCTGTATCAAACTTAACTTATTCGCAGAGATTGTATGACAATGGTCCATTATCAGGAAGTGGAAATTATGTTTTACAAGGTGCTAAATGGAATAAAACTACGTTGAAATATTATATCTATAATACATCTTCTCATTTGACGGCGGCTCAAAGAACATCTGCTATTAATGAAGCATTTAATGTGTGGTCAAACAATTCTGTGCTGAACTTTACTGAAGTATCAAATCCAAGTCAAGCAGATTTAAAAATAAAATGGGCGACAGGAAATCATGGAGACGGAGCAAATAATGCATTCGATGGGAATACGGGTGTGTTGGCTCATGCCTTTTATCCTCCTCCCGCTGGAGGGTCTTTTGCCGGAGAATTACATTTTGATGACGACGAAAATTGGTCAATAAACGGCTCCGGTATTGATTTAGTAACGGTTGCTATTCATGAAATAGGACACTTGTTAGGTATAGAACACTCGAATGTTTTCGAAGCTATTATGTATGCGTACTATTCGGGCATTAATCGAAATCTACACATAGACGATAAACTTGCAGTATGGGCATTATATGGTAGTCCTGTATCTATTTCCGGCCCTGCC
>BNTW01000233.1 GCA_025996895.1 Bacteroidia bacterium
AGCGTATCGGCTTTCGACAAAACGCCAATCAGAGAACTGCTTACCGATTTTCAAATCAATCAAAATGTCAAAGAACTACAATATAATTTGTTTAGTAATTGTTAAAAGTTAACGCAACGGCAGTAATAGTAAATGATAAAGGTAAATCATAGAAAATTTTATAAAATTCCAAGAAGATGGTAAGAAAAGTGATATTATTCTCAACATTATTAGCAATGCTTGTCTGTTATGAAATTTCTTATTCTCAAACAGAATCTAAATTCAATGAGAATGGCTCAACTCTACTTTGCAATGAATGTGATTCATTGTACAGTAAAATTTGTTCGGCAAATCCAAACATTTTTGGAGGACATCCTCAACATTTCCCTCAATTTCCGGGTGGAGATGAAGTTCTTTTGACTTTTATCAAAGATAATATTAAATACCCTTCTGAATGCAAAGAACAAGGAATACAAGGACGTGTAATAGTCCAGTTTATTATTAATGAAATGGGGAAAATAAGTTGTCCAAGAATTTATAGGTCTCTTCATCCAGCGGCAGATGAAGAAGCTCTTCGGGTAGTTAAAATAATGCCTGATTGGAAGCCTGCTTCAAATAATGGGATTCCGTGTAAAATGTGTTATACTTTGCCCATCATTTTTAAATTGTAACCCTCCATGTTCGACGGAGTTTGTAGCGGAATAAGACAAAAAGTGGCTTCAATTTTGGATCCATTTTTGTTTTTAAGCAAAATATGTTGCCGCTTCGCGGCAAAAAAAGGGCGGGGGAATTTTTGTGGCTTCGCCGCAAGGGAAAAGAAACCTCTGTTCGCCGTAATCTATTGAAAATCAAGCGAATGTATTCGGCGTAGGCTTTGCCTGCGTCGTTTAAAAGTCGGCCTCCGGCTGACAATAAAATGAAGTTTTGTACGCTCTAATTTTGTAAATAAATCAGAATTAAACTACTTTTTATCTTTGAGCAACTGTTTCAAATATGTAATTTCATCATTTTTTCCTTTAATGATTTGGTCGTATAATTCTACAACTTTATCTAATGGATTAAAAGTAGGCTCATAATGTACAATCGGCCCTACTCCATTAACGGATACTCCATCTTGAAATGTATTTGAAACAATATTTATTGCTTTTTCTTCGTCAAAATTCTTAATAGCTTCCATCGGAATATCCATTGCCTCTGCTATTTTTCGTAAAGTTTCGTCGTCGATTTTTTCTTTTTTTTCCAAGATAGAAACGGTCTGTTGAGCAATACCTAAAGCACTCGCCAATACATCCTGTTTCATCTCCCGCATTTCGCGGAAATATCGTACATTCCGCCCGTGATGTACCTTTTTTTGAGGAA
>BNTW01000234.1 GCA_025996895.1 Bacteroidia bacterium
GAAATCGAAATACTGCTTAACCGGTTTTTATTGTCGTAGCGATAATTTGTTTTTTCGGTGCTGCGCAGCTTATAGTTAAGCAAGCCCGAAGCGAGATAATCGTAACTTGTAATGATGGAATCACCGGTGGTATGCACTTTTTCATTCGTCCATAACAGCTCGCCGAAACCGTTGTAAGCCGAAAGGATGGTGCCTGCATCCGGGTCAATCAATTTTGTGCGGTTGCCCTGCAAGTCGTATTCCATCGAAACAGCCGTGCCACCGTCGGGAGTAGCCGTTTTCACCTGTCCCGAAGCGTAATGCGTGAAAGTGACGGTCTTACCGTTTGTCTTTTGCGAAATCGTCCAGCCGGCAGCATTTGTCTTGGTCTGGACAACATCGGTAGGAGTGGTAACCGTAACAGTCGTGTCGGAATAGACGTAAGAAGTTGTCCCCACCGGAGTAACAATCACACTGTCCCGACCATATCTGTCGTATTTATAAGTTGTCTTGTTGGTTTTTGCTTCGTTACTGAAATATGGCTCCCAAGCAGTTTGCACCTGCCCTTTACTGTTGTATTCGGTATCCGCCCAAATCGTTTTCCTGTTCAGTCCATAAGATTCCGTCCGCAATTCGCGCCCCAGTCCGTCGTACCAGGCAATCACCGGAGGCGCACCCGATGTTTCGGAATAACTGTAATATTTCGCGCCGTCGGGCTTGCCGGATTTATTCCCCGCCCACTGCAAAACCTGGGCAGATCTAATACCGTCGGGATAAGTAGTGAGAACGAGGCGACCCCAGTTGTCGTACTGGTAGGAGGTTTTTCTACTCTGATAATCGCTTTCGTAGTTCAACCGGCTTTTTGTTTCGTCCCAGTCGTAGGTAGTGGTTTCGCCCAATACATTGGTCTTCGTTTTGACAAAACGCCCGGACGAAGTGTAAGTCATTGAGGAACTCCGCTTTTTATTGTTGGCCGTAACTTCTACCGTTCGCGGATTTCCAAAACCGTCAAAATTCTTATACTCGGTTACTACTTTATTCGTATCTGCCGGATGAATGATTTCTTTTGTCAAATTTCCCTTGTTGTCATATTCAAAAGCGACTATCCGGGTTTGGCTGTCGCCGGAAATTGTCCGGACAGTCTTGATGCTGTCCGGCTTGTTCAGACACCACGAGCCTTTTTGAACATAATGGAAAGTCTGTGTTTCCGTCAAGCCTCCCCGGGTGGTTTTCTGGGTTGAAGGATTTCCGTAATCGTCATAACCGGAAGTTTCCGTTTTCGCAGATGTTTTGGTCAATTTATCCGTAACGGTTTGAGAATCCAT
>BNTW01000235.1 GCA_025996895.1 Bacteroidia bacterium
GGGTGCATTTCAAATTGTCGCAAAAACGAACTACCTTTGTCACAATCAAAAAAACTCTATATTATGACAAAAGAAGAATATCTGTCCCTTGCCGCCAGTCGGTATGAGGCATTAGAAAAGTTGCAAGAGCATGACAATTTTTACGATTACGAGAAAAATTTCGATGCCATTTGGACCGATTTAGGTCGCCTGTATATGGAATCGCAGTTGAATGAAACGTCTAAAACACAAGATAGACGTAAAAAAAAACTCTAACCAAATATGGGAGTATGTCGATCGTAAAGAGCAATCCCTACATGCAATCGCATCATCAGGGCTTCGGAATAAGTCCCTACATGCAAGAGTTGATGGTCTATGCCGGTCATTTGGACTGTTATGAGCGCGGCAATGAAATATTGCAGCATTTTCTGTCCATAGAAGTTAGTCCTGCACAGATTTATCGGGTAACGAATGCCGTATCCGAATCTTTGTCGCTGGAAGATGATTCCACGGAACGGACTTTACCTCCGGTAAGTTCAACAGAGGTTCTTTATGCAGGTGTTGACGGGTCAATGATAAGTACAAGGGAAGAGGGCTGGAAGGAAGTGAAATTAGCCCGTCTGTTCAGGAGCAGCGATTGCATGAATCCCAATACGAACGTATCTTACCTGAGCCAATCGCAGTACATAGCCCATTTTGGCAACAGCAAGGATTTTTGTTCCAAAGCAGAAGATGTCATAGATTCTTATGGGCAGTTGAAAAACCGTTTGGTATTTCTGACGGATGGAGCCACATGGATAAAGAATTGGATAGAAGACAGTTATTCGGATGCATACGCTATTTTGGACTACTTCCATGCCTGTGAACATCTGCACAATTTTGTAGACAGTTGTTTCAAAGAGGATACGGTATCCGGGCAAATATGGTTCAAGGAGCAGAAAGAATTATTGTATGAATCGCAAGTGGAGCAAGTCATTACAAACATTGCAGCTACCAAGGCAAAAGAAGCGGATAAGGACAAATTAATCAACTATTACCAAAATAATAAGGACAGGATGGATTACAAGACATACAGAAATATTGGCTGTGGTATTATCGGTTCGGGATCAATAGAATCCGCACATCGAACAGTAATCCAAAAAAGAATGAAATTATCCGGTCAACATTGGAGCAGGGCGGGAACACAAAACATGTTGCGATTGAGAGTGATTGCTATGAATAGGCAATGGAATAAAGTGATTAGCATTCTCCAAAAACCGAACAGGTTGGCGGCTTAGAAAAAAACGACAATTTGAAATGCACCC
>BNTW01000236.1 GCA_025996895.1 Bacteroidia bacterium
ATTTGTAGCAAGAGCGGTAATCTTTTCTATTGATATGAAAATCCTGACGGATTTTGTCAAGCCTGTGGCTTGATTGCAAGCGTGGACGCTTGCTTTTAACTTCGACGTAGCGAAAGACGCTAACGCCTAACTGTATTTCATTATTTGCACACTACACTCAACAGAGGCAAAATCAAATCCTAACATTTAAATTCATCAACTAAGTTCTTTTCTTTTAACCTATTTTTCGTTTCCAAAACTTTTTCTCTTAATTGCTTTGCTGTTATATACCCTGACCATAGTTTAAAACATTCTTCACTATCAGTAAAGCATTGAGATATATCATCTAAATTGCAAAAAGCCACATATTCAACACTTGTAAGCCCATCGTAATACACTTCATTAATAAAGGTATTGTGAAATTCATCACGAAAAATTACTTCATCTATTCTGTTTGACAAATATTGATCGAGAAAACAGTATAATTTCTGTCTAATTATTTTATCATATAAGGTTTTTTGTTCCTTTAATTTCTCTTTTGTTTCAACAACTTTTTCTTTTAATTGTTTTGCGGTAATAAAACCCGACCAAAGTTTATGGTCTTCTTCAAACTCTGAGAAACGTTGCGACACATCACTTAATTTATGGAAAACATCAAGTTCTGATTCAGTAAGTATTTTGTAATCCATTTCATTAACAAATGAATCGTGAAATTGACTACAAAATGTATCGTCATCTATGTTATTAGACAAATATTGATCAATAAGCCAATATAATCTTCGTTTATCTGTCTTGTCGTACATAATTTAGCTTTAACGGTAATATTTAAAATGCCAAATAGAATTAGTAGATTGATTATATAGGATTTCAAGATTATATAATGTACCATTTTTCCACATTGGTGAATAATACATTAATGCACCGGAACCCTTGGGGTCAGGAAATCCTTTAGTTGTTTTAAGCACATCGTCCATAATTTGAATTGGAACTCTGCGCCCGGGTTCAGCCATATGTAATGCAGCTTTTTCGGAAAAATTATAAAACTCTCTTCCGCCCATTTTAGCGGCTTTATTAACATAATTATATGCTATATCCACATAGCGACCCACTGCCTTCGTCCCCTGCGCAATTTCGGAACCCACGCCCAGTGTGAGCATTTCAGCGGCAGCATAAAGAAACTGATCGGCTGCCCCCCAATAATTCCCTGCACTCAATGCATCGCTGGAACGCTGCGCAGCTCCATAAACAGGAATCTCCATCGATAAGTCATACCAAAAGCCTTGGGTGTCTTCATAT
>BNTW01000237.1 GCA_025996895.1 Bacteroidia bacterium
ATTCGTCGTGTAATAACTTTTGCAAATCTTCTTCCGATTCGTATTCCACAAACCAGCGCGTTTTGACGTCCAAGCCGAACGTATTGTGTTTCAACAAAGAATAATTTTCGAGTATGTGCATGTTTTTCCGTTTAAATGCCCAGCCATCTTTTTGCTTCTTCCACCGAAATGCCTTTTTTTGCGGCATAATCCGCCAACTGTTCGTCGTCGATGGCACCGACATAAAAATAATCCGCTTCGGGATGTGCAAAATACATTCCCGCCACCGAAGAAGTCGGATACATCGCGCCGTTGGGTGTCAGTTGCACGCCTATCCGGCTCATTTGCAACAAATCGTCGATGACAAAATTCAGCGATAAATCGGGGTGTGACGGATAACCCGAAGCCGGCCGGATTCCTTGATAAGGGGCTTTCAACAATTCTGCAGGTGTAAATGCCTCATTGGGCGAATATCCCCAATAATTTTTACGGACTTGCTCGTGCAAATATTCGGCAGATGCTTCCGCCAGCCGGTCGCGAAGTACTTGTCCCACAAGCTGTTGATAATCATCTTCCGCAGGAAGCTCAGAAACCGTAGCAACAAACAAACCCAAATAATCGCCGGCCGGATTGATAAAATCAATCCATGATTTATAAATATCGTCTTCCCGCTTTTCCTGTTGTCGGAGTGCGGGTATTTTTTTGTCTTCAATCAATAAGGTTTCGTTTTCCGTTTTCACCGGATAAAAACCGATAATTGCCTGAATCAGATTTGGTTGCGTTTCAATCCATGCAGCCAGCAATTTTTGTGCATCTTGCTTTAATTCGATGGATTTCTCCACTTTCTCCCTTTCTTCCGCCGGAAAATCACCGGATGAAACAGCTTTTGCATAACGCACCGGAAATTTCCACGCCGCCAGAAATGCGCCCCAATTAATATATTCCGCAACGGTTGCGAGCGGAAGAGAAAGTACCATCGAACCTTCTGTACGGGGCTTGTGCGTTTCGTATTTCGTAAAATCAATTTTCAGTGCGTGTTTGCGCGCATAATCCAACGAAACGAATTCTTTTCCCACGCTCGTTTTTTCTCGCAACGAACGGTAAGTATTTTTGATTTCGTCGGTATATTCTTTCTGCGTTTCGGGGTTTAACAATTTGTTAGCGACCGGAACGGCTTGCGAAGCGTCCGGCACATACACCACTGCACCGCTGTACATCGGGTCGATTTTTAATGCCGTATGCAATTTGGATGTGGTCGCCCCACCAA
>BNTW01000238.1 GCA_025996895.1 Bacteroidia bacterium
ATTCGTTTTAGGCAAATTGCGTGCCGACAGGAAAATGTTATTATTATTTTCCGGAAGTACGACCAATAATTTTTTGCCTGCGACTTTCAAATGGTTAGTCAAAGCAATAAATTCTTTGGTTTTCGGAGCTTCAAAAGAAAAATCTTCTACTACGGTAATCGCATTTTCGCGCACTTTGTACGACAATGCCGATTTACGAGCCAATGCTTTTTCTTTTTTGTTCAGTTTAAATTCATAATCGCGCGGTTTCGGACCGAATACACGGCTTCCACCCATCACCGGCGAGTTAATATCTCCATGACGCGCACCGCCGCCGCCCTTCTGACGACCTAATTTGCGGGTACTGCCTGAGGCTTCGCTTCTTTCTTTCGATTTCGCCGTTCCCTGACGTTTGTTCGCCAAATGTTGTTTTACATCCAGATAAATCACATGATCATTCGGCTCAATCCCAAAAACGCCTTCTTTCAAAGTTACCTTTCTACCGGTATCTTCTCCTTTAATATTATATACGTTTATTTCCATTATTTTTGAATTACTACGATTGAACCTTTTGCACCCGGAACAGAGCCTTTGACTAACATCAAATTGTGTTCCGGAATCAATTTAATCACTTCCAGATTTTGAACGGTTACCCGTTCACTTCCCATTTGACCGGCCATGCGTGTACCTTTAAACACTTTAGCCGGATACGAACAGGCACCGATAGAGCCAGGGTGCCGTTGCCGGTCGCTCTGTCCTAACGTTGCTTCACCTACCCCTTTGAAACCATGACGCCGAACAACGCCTTGGAAACCTTTCCCTTTCGATGTGCCGATCACATCCACATACACTTCACCGTTGAAATAATCTACTGTGATTACATCTCCGGCTTTGTACGTTCCTTGTTGCTTGAACTCAACCAAGTGCCGCTTGGGTGTTACTCCTGCTTTTTTGAAGTGTCCTTGTTCAGGCTTTGTGGTGTGTTTTTCCTTTTTGTCCTGAAATCCTAATTGAACCGCTTCATAACCGTCTTTTTCAACGGTTTTTACTTGAGTAACCACGCAAGGACCTACTTCAATAACAGTGCATGGAAGATTTTTTCCATCAGCACTGAAAACGGATGTCATTCCGATTTTTTTTCCTATTAATCCTGGCATTTCACTTTCTATTATTAATAATTACGAATTACGAATTACGAATTACGAATTACGAAATTACAAACACGGCAAAAACCGTAATTCGTAATTTTTAATTCGTAATT
>BNTW01000239.1 GCA_025996895.1 Bacteroidia bacterium
TCAAGTTGGACTCTTACAGGAAATTCCAGTTCAAATTCTAATACGGCATACGTTTCGCCGATGATTGGAAATTCTGGATTTCAACTAAAATATTATCCTGAAAAAAATGGAGGATACAATGCTTTAGGATTAGTAAAAGGTGGGACTGAACACTATATTGAGGCTGCACTTGAATATCTTGATGGTTTTGTAAGAGATAACTTAGGTCTTGATGACTTGATTTATGATATGCATTTATTTAATTCGTTAAACTTTATGGATTATTTAACTTATTGTACTTTGTATATAAGGCGTTATTTGATGGATAGTTTATCAAATCTTGATGTAAACTTTCAAGCGAATATCCTAACTCTGAAAAAGCCGCAAGATTTGACAAACTGACAATAAACATTTCCTGATTAGAAGTAAAATGATTCTTTGAATTTTTTAGAGCTGCAATCTTAATAACTCCGTGATAAGCATCGCATATTCTTTCTCGAGCAGTTTTTGCATCATTATTATTAGTATTGCTACTACCACCACTACCGCCAGTTCCACCACCGCCACTTGTTGGAAAGCAATGTTCATACCAGCAATGATATTCATATTCATATATGGTATATTGATAATCGCCATTATAATAAACGTATGTAGTTTTATAATAGCCTTCGCAAACATGATCGCAGATGTAAGTATCGGATTTTAATGGACTATCGGGAGAATTAGCTTGCTCTTTATCCTGTCCTTTAGATGGAGAAATAGCCAATGATTCCATACTCAACACCCACTTTCAGAAATTCATTAAAAGGCGAAGTCGTGTCGTCGGCCAAATCAGCCCAGGGCGAATTGGGATGATTTTTGAAATATTCGCCCTGTTTCAGCAAATAATTCTTTTGAAAACCATTGACACCCCAACCGGTCAGCGGTTTTTCTTTTATCATAGTCAGGCACACCGTCCAAACCAGTAGCCGGCCGTCGGCCGAGTCTTTTTTCAAATAATAGATTTTGGCTGAAAACAAAATGCCGGTAACCAGCAAAATAGAAATTAGCATAAGTTTGTTTCGCTTGGTTAGTTTGTGGAAGAATGGAAACAGCAAAACCATTATTCCGGCAATAGCTGCTACCCAAGCCGCCCGCGACTAGGTATAAATCAGTTGGACAACAATCGGAATGAGCAACAAAAAAAGTAAGATTTTACTAACAGCAACTGTTTTTGCTTCCTTCACTCCCCCTTCAGGGGGTTGGGGGGCTATTAATCC
>BNTW01000240.1 GCA_025996895.1 Bacteroidia bacterium
TTTGATTGCAAGTAATCTCGTGTTCAACGGTACAGGCGGTTGGCAATTGCAAGATTCGCTGTTGATGGCGGGGAATACAGGAGGCGGTGCAATTTATTTTTATAATGGTGATCTGAATTTTGGCGGACAATATGTTCGAACAAATGCTTTTCACAGTGCCGGAAATACCGGTAACTATTCGCCAACCCGGACATTGAATATCGCTAATTCAAACATAGATATAATAGGCTGGTATGATTATCCATGGGAATATACCGGAGGACAACCTCTTACTGCAGCTCAAACTGCCAATTCTTTCATTCATGTTGCAACTGCCTATCGTGATGCCAATGTGATAGCCAAAGCAGGAGATATCTATTATAATTTGGAAATCAGTTATAATACTCGTACGGAGGGTGGTAGAGTCCAAAATGTTACCGCGAATAAAATTATATTTAGACAAAACGGTGTGATTAATAATGTGGCTACTGATAGTTTAATCTTTACTAACGGAAAAACGTACAGTTTTACGGCCAATCAAACGAGTTATATCAATAAATACTGGTATGCCAGCGGAACGCCTTGTCTGATGACAACTATTCAATCAACCACGCAAGGTACGCAGGCCAAAGTGAGTGTGGCGAAGGCTGCTGCTAATTATAACGTCAATCCGGCCGACCAGGATACGCTGTATTTGGATTATATTTATTTGCGTGATATTTACGCTGTTCCGACTGGGGAAGCGGCCGGCGAGCGCGCCATATTGGAGAAAGGAAAGAAAAGTCCGAATACAGCAGGTTGGGGACAATTAGGAAATAATACAAACTGGATTTTGGACGATTATGTAGATACACCTATCAATCCGTTAGGCGGCCCCATAACATTGTCTTGTAATTCGTATCCTTATACCATTTTGTCTGTCGGATTTCTTGCTCCTATTGATGCCAAATATTATTGGCGGAAAGAAAGTCCCGGCTCGGAAGTAATCAGCAACGACCCTAACTTCATACTGAATTCTTCAGAAGACAACGGCACTTACTTTTTGACGGTCGATTACGGTCAGTCCTGTCTTATCACCGCATCAAAAGCCATTACCGCCAGCACTACCGACTCGCTGATTTGGACAGGTGCAGCAGGCGATTCAGATTGGCACAATTATCATAACTGGAAAGAAGCCGACGGCTCAACCCTAGTGACGTCCATTCCCGACATCTGCGTCAATGTGCTGATTCCTGCCGGATT
>BNTW01000241.1 GCA_025996895.1 Bacteroidia bacterium
AGTTTGCCCCAATGATTCCATGGATAGGTCAGGGTATTCAAACTGCAATGACATGGTATGCTTATGGGCAAGCTGGATTAGGAGTTTTAGGTACAGCTGCCGGAGCTTTCAATGATGGTTGGAAAGGCGTTGGCAACGGAGCGAAAACATTTTTAGGCAATTTCTACTTGGATGAAAATAATTGGTTAGGAGGCGTTGCTCAAGGATTTTTACGGCACACTTGGGAAATGCCACAGTCGCTTATCGGTCAGGGATATACACAAGGAAGAAATATCGGTGGAAATGTTTCTCGCGTAGATTACTTTGGCGGGGCTACTTTTGCTACTAATGAATATTCTAAAAATTGGAATGGAATCACTTTTGGTAATTATATCAATATGAATATAAGAGATGAAATTACAGGAGATTTTGATACTTATGCAGCCACCGTTGATCCAATGTTTATGCACGAATACGGGCATACGATTGACGGCCGGGCTTTTGGATTGTCTTACTTGTTTGCAATAGGTATACCGAGTGGAATTAGTGCTTGGAAAGACAGGATAAACAAGACAGATAATCATCATAGTTATTGGACAGAAACAAGAGCAAACAGACGAGCCGCCAAATATTTTGAAAAATATTACGGCGTAGTTTGGAGTTGTTCTCGTTTTAAGGATTATCCATTAGATTAATCAATCATAAATATATGAAATATGAAAATGAAAAGTTTTGTAGCAATATTATCGGTTCTCAGTATGATGTTATTTAGCAAATGTGAACTTCCCAGTTATAATGAAATAGATTATGTAAATAATGCCGATTATGATGTATATTTCATTGCTCTTGGCAACAGAGGAAAACACGTAAATACGACTTACTCAGATACAACAATTTTTTTTGATAAAAAAACACTGGGTTCTACTATTAAAACACATTCTTACATTAAAGTTAATATTGGAACATCACCAATAGAAAATTATTTTAATAATATTCCGAGCGATACACTGTCAATTTTCTATTTTCATCCCGATACATTGGCAAAATATGATTGGGAAGAAGTCAGACAGGGCTACATGGTACTACGACGATACGATTTAAGTATCGAAGACATTAATCTTCTTTATAATAAGTATGGTGTGCCTGAAATTCCATATCCTCCTTCAGAAGTGATGAGAGACATGAAAATGTATCCGCCGTATGGGAAATAAAATGTATATGCATGAATACGGG
>BNTW01000242.1 GCA_025996895.1 Bacteroidia bacterium
GCGAGTTATGCCCATTTCACCGTTGGGAAAGAAGTAAGAGAGGCAATAATGCGGCTTGGCGGAGTTATGCCCGAAGATTTACCAACACCCGAAAAAGGAATTATAGCACTCGAAAAAGAGGCAATAAAAAAATTGAAAGAGAAAAATAAGGAAATAATGACAGATGAATAATAATTAAATTTTATGCCCTCACCAAAAAACATAGAATACAATAAACTACCGCAAAAGCCCAACCAGTTTATCATTTTCAAAACCGAAGATGATAAAATTTCGGTAGATGTGCGTTTTGAAAGCGAAACGGCGTGGCTCACGCAGGCACATTTGGCAGAACTTTTTCAAACTTCCCGCCCGAATATCACCATGCACATAAAAAATATTTTGGCAAGTGGCGAATTGGAGGAAAATGTGGTTAGTAAGAATTTTTTACATACCACTGAACACGGCGCTATTGAAGGAAAAACGCAGACAAAAGAGGTAAAATATTACAACCTTGATATGATAATTTCGCTTGGCTACCGTATCAATTCTAAAATAGCCACAAAATTTCGTCAATGGGCTACTTTGCGACTGAAAGAATACATTGTAAAAGGTTTTACGATGGACGATGAGCGATTGAAAAATCTCGGAGGCGGCGGCTATTGGCGAGAATTGCTCGACAGAATTAGAGACATTCGCAGCAGCGAAAAATTGATTTATCGTCAAGTGCTTGATTTGTATGCGTTAAGCATTGACTACGACCCGAAATCAGAAGAAACACTTTTGTATTTCAAAATCGTACAAAACAAACTACATTATGCAACACATGGCAATACGGCTTCGGAAGTCATTTACAGTCGTGCCGATGCAGAAAAAGAGTTTATGGGACTTGCCAATTTCAAAGGCGAGCAGGTAATAAAAAAAGATACGGAAATTGCGAAAAATTATTTGAATGACAAAGAGTTGAAAGTTCTCAACAACATTGTTTCGGGTTATTTTGATTTCGCCGAAGCAAGAGCCATTGAGCAGCAAACCATGACCATGCAGGATTATATCAGACAATTAGATGCAATTTTGTCGGCTGATGGTCGAAAAATACTTAACCCACATTGCAGCCACCCCTTTATCGAAGTGTTAAAAGATCAAAAATATCCAAGTTAAATATGCTTTATACGTTCTGTGGGATGGTGTATATGTTAAAACATTCGTTTTTTGGTGCTAAAA
>BNTW01000243.1 GCA_025996895.1 Bacteroidia bacterium
GGTCTGTGGATAAAAACGGATGGACGTTCAATCCGAGCGTTTCGGTAATGGTATATCCGGAACACACAACTAATTTGGTAAGAGGACAGGGATTTAGGAATAATAACCAAGTGTTAAGTCGTTTTGTTGCTAATGGAAATCAACAAGGGGCGTTGGATTATTTTGGATTTAAAGGTGATTACGATGCCGGGCTTGGAGCTGGTGGGCAATATGATTCGCAATATGACTGTATTAGTTATGGTAAATCGGCTTTTGATTCATACGACCATTTGCTTTCGGTGTATAAAGAGGAAACATTTCACCAAAAAGATTTTTTAATATATAAAAGTAAGGCACCAACAGATATTTTAAATGATCCTGATGCTTTGCATGCTTATGAGGAATATCGGGCACAAGTGTATCTATACAAAAATCAGGGACTCTATTCTAATAGTGGTGTTAATTGGGGACAAAGAATAAATATGTATGGGTCTGCTGCAAAGATTAATCCGGATATAATATTGAGGTATAATTTTTATCCTCCATGGTGGCATTTCATTTATAAAATTCCAAGAAGATGGTAAGATTACTATTTATAATCGTATTTGTACACTTATTTATTGCATGCGTGGGGCAGGAAGTAGTTTCTGATAATAAAATGATATTAAATGCTTCTTTCAGTAAGGACAGTGTTTTTATAGGGGATTCTTTAAAGATTACTTTATATTACAAAAATAATTCGGCATATACACTAAAATTATATTTAGAGGGAAGAATTATTATAAGGCACTATCATCCCGACTTATTTATTACTTATGATACGACTGAAAGAATAGCATATATTCTTCGTGAATACTCCAACCCCGATAGTATTGTTTGGTTAAAACCAGGCGAAGAAATTCAATCGACTTTTGATATTGAAGCAAAAGAAAGTTTCTTCTATGAAGGGAAAAATATTGTTACAGTTTGTTATCGTAATATTTGGGATAAACCCACAAAAAATAAAAAACGAAAAAAAACTAAGCAAGAGCCAATATGGTTGTTATGGTCACCCCCAATAAAAATAATAGTAAATTAGTAGTTTTGCGTTAACTTTTAACATTTCATTGTAATTAATTGATATACAATTACATACAGGCGTTCTTTGATTTTTCGATTTGATTTGAAAATTCGTAAATTAGTGGTAAAACTGCTAATTTT
>BNTW01000244.1 GCA_025996895.1 Bacteroidia bacterium
GAAAACCGTGCCGCTTCGTCATGTGGACATATTTACGGTAAAAAAAGAATCACCGCGGAATCGTTTACCGCGGGCGGACGTGTGTATGAACGCTATCCGGCGGATTTGAAGAAACGGTGTGACTGGTCATACACCGAAGGGATCAACGAAACGCTGCTGCATCTTTACATTCATCAGCCGGATGAAGATAAAACACCCGGTATCAATGCCTGGTTTGCCACCGAGTTCAACCGGAAGAACACCTGGTTTTACGAAATGAAACCGTTCATCGAATACATGCGGCGCTGCATGTTCATGCTTCAACAGGGGCAAAACGTTGCCGATGCCGCTTATTTTATCGGGGAAGACGCTCCGAAAATGACCGGTATTACCGAACCGAAATTGCCCAAAGGATATAGTTTTGATTATATCAACAGCGAAGTGATTATTCGCGATCTTCAGGTGAAAAACGGTCGCTTGGTCTTACCGCACGGCACTTCTTACCGGCTGTTGGTATTGCCTCCGCAGGAAACCATGCGCCCGGAGTTGTTGCGAAAAATCGAACAGTTAGTTGCCGGTGGTGCTGTCATACTTGGACCTAAACCGAGCGTGTCGCCAAGCATGCAAGACTATCCGAATGCCGATAAACAAGTAAAAGAATTGGCCGATAAGCTATGGGATACCGGTAAGATACTTTCCGGCAAGAACATGGAAGAAATGTTTTCCATGCTGAATATTGTTCCTGATTGCGGGTCGGCGCAAGAAGACCCCATACTTTACGCTCATCGCACAATGGGTAATACGGAAATCTATTTTATTACCAATCAGAGCGACAAGACGGTACAGGTTACGCCCCAATTTAGGGTTAAAAATCGAAAGCCGGAATTGTGGAATCCTATTGATGGCTCGACACGCGATTTACCGGCTTTTGAGCAACAAGGAGAAATCACAAGCGTGCCTTTGCAACTCGAAACGTTTGAGAGCGTTTTCGTCGTGTTCCGCAAGCAAGGAAAACCATTTGCATCAAGTGTAGAAGCCAATTTTCCGAAACCGGAATTATTGGCCGATGTCAATACGCCTTGGAAAGTACAGTTTGAATCCGATAAAATACGGCGCGGTCCTGCAGAAACGGTTATTTTTAATCAATTACAGGATTGGTCGAAAAATATAGACGAAAGGATCCGTTATTATTCGGG
>BNTW01000245.1 GCA_025996895.1 Bacteroidia bacterium
TCATATCGAAAGCTTCTGATGGTGAACCAATGCTTTAAAGGTACTAATTCCTGCGGTTTTTTCCAAATATTTCTAAACTTATTTTACTGTTATTCAGCAATTTATCTGTTTTTTGAACGAACTATTGTAAAGTAAATGTAAAGCAAAGTAAACGTTTCGTTTTTCAAACAGGCTTACATCTGTATGCGGTTAATCCTTTGTCTGATGCGGTTGTATGGTTGTTTCTTGTTGTTTTTCTTTTATTACTTTTCGTTCTGCCCCCCTTATTGGAAACGTAGTTGCTGAAACGGATATTGCAACGCTGCAACTGGTTGTCCAACTGTTGTTCCAACCGTACCCGACTTTTGGTCAACCGGCGGTGTTGACGGGTGTATTGCCGCATCTGCTGCAACACGTCGCCCGCAACGAAACTGCTCCGAATCAACTCTTTCTGCAAACATTCCGCAATCCACTGGGCATCCTTCACATCGCTCTTGCGACCCGGAAGTTGCTTGA
Organism: Bacteroidia bacterium; assembly: GCA_025996895.1. Lineage (GTDB taxonomy): Bacteria > Bacteroidota > Bacteroidia > Bacteroidales > Azobacteroidaceae > Azobacteroides. The sequence continues at coordinate 496 of BNTW01000245.1, forward strand.
TAAAATACGGATTGGCAAGCGTCAACTCAAAGTCCGATTCCAGAACATGCCAAATCGGCATCCAGTAGATACTCGTACTTTCCATGGCTACTCTGCCACAACCCAGTTCTACGAGATTCTTGTGCAACTCATCCAAATCTGGGGTCAGCGTTCCATAACGCTTTTCAAAAATTTTCTTGCCTTGTTCGTCCAAAACACACGCAAATACGCTATCTTTGTGCACGTCAAGACCACATGTTTTGTTCATAAATTTACCGGAATTAAATTATTTATAATTTAAAGAAAAAAAAACAAAGGTAACAATTGTGCTTCGAGCACGGTACGGTAAGCCCGAATAAAATGATGCTGGTCTTGATTTTTATCTCGAGCGCTTGAAATCTCGAAAATTTCATGTAATTTTGCCCATCGTTGTAATTTTATTGGTGGTACAACAAATTTACAACTTAGGGGCGAAACCGCAAGGGATTAACCCCTTTTTAGCTTTTTTTTAGTCGGTCAGTAGTGATTTTTAATAAATATCAATATGAAATGACTTTGTTGCAACGGTATTGTAAAAGAAGGGTTATAGGTGTATTTTTGTATTTGCAAATTCAAAAAAGTAGATACATGAGTACCTCACCGATAACCCAGGTCAAAGATAAATATAAAATCAAG
>BNTW01000246.1 GCA_025996895.1 Bacteroidia bacterium
TAAAAGTCTAACGTATTAAAGAAATGGGTATATTCCAATCCAAATAGAAGGCTTGTTTTAGGAGAGATCTTATACTTAAAATTCAACCTTCCGGTCAGATAGCCAAACATAGCAGGTTCAGTATCATGGCAGCGCATGTTTCGCTCATCGAATCGCAACGGGAAAATATGCCAAAGAGCATTATTACCAACTGATCCCACGAAAAACAACTCTTATAATACTTGTCGCTTTGTTGGGATATTACCAACTCGTCAAATTTATCTCTCGGGATAATTTTCATTATTTGTTTGAATATCGGCTGACCGACTAAATTTTTTTCGCTATCTTTGCCCATCGTTGTAATTTTATTGGTGGTACAACAAATTTACAACTTTGGGGCGAAACCGCAAGGGATTAACCCCTTTTTAGCTTTTTTTTTAGTCGGTCAGTAGTGATTTATAATAATGACTGTTGCAATCGTGCAATCGCTTTTCTCACAAGAAAATATAAATACAAAAATATATACTCAAAATAGAGAGAAAAAAGCATGGGTAGATTTTCAAGCAATACAGCATATAGGGCTTAACAATTGGAGTAATGCCGATTATGTCAATGATGGTTTTTCTGCAACTTCAATTACAGAGATTAGAGGTGTGTTAAATTGTCTCCTTGTTTGGCCTTTCTATGGTTTTATTGATATGGGTGTTGGAATAATGCCCGGCTCTAAATCATTCAACATAGACCGTATGCCGATGCCATATAATGGAACTCAATATTATTTGCGTGAAATGTTGTCGGAATCCGGTAGCGATAAAGCAAGTGCTCATTTTAAAATGACAGCAGGACTGTTTAGCAATTTTGAGGCAACTGAAAAACTGACCCTTATGCCTTATTTTGGAGTAGGAGGACTTTCTTTGCCATCGACGAGTTATGAAATGATACTCAAAGAGCAAGGATCTAACATGCAATATAATACAATGTATGTTTGGGGGTACAAAAACAGCGAAAATTATGATACTGAACCTGCTATGTTTGGCTATCTGACCGGAAGGTTGAATTTTAAGTATAAGATCTCTCCTAAAACAAGCCTTCTATTTGGATTGGAATATACCCATTTCTTTAATACGTTAGACTTTTA
>BNTW01000247.1 GCA_025996895.1 Bacteroidia bacterium
AGTAGGTGGCGACCCGTTGAGTGGGTTTATGCAAGGATATGGTGTTGGAGCACTGAATCACAAAGGTGAAAAATTTGTCGCTGATGATGGTACAATAGGGGAATATTCTTGTGATGATGCGGTAATATGGGGAACGAGGCCAGCTCCCAGAGTAGTTTATCCTGTTGTCGGTGATGGGTTGGATATCTTGGTGGAATTGGCACTTACAAAAGGGATTTTTAGCTTCTTCAAGATAGCAACGGCGGGTAGGGCTGCGAAGGGAGGAGTGCAATATACGAAGTCCAATTTGAAGCTCGGACAGGAGATGCATAAATCGTATCATGCAGGAGAAGCAGGAAAAGAATTTAGGTTGCCAAGTGGCAAACGCATAGATTTTCTTGATACCAATAATAAAATTATTTATGAATATAAACCGTATAATCCAAGGTCTATTCAATTAGGAACTAAACAATTGAATAATTACTTGCATGAATTGCAGACAATGCCGCGTTATCAAGGGGAATGGCAAACAGTATTAGAATTCTATTAATATGAACAGTAAAGAATTTAAAAACTATTTTAACGATGTAGCAAAACTACATGGATTTGAAAAAGCCTTTGGTGCTTGGTTTAAAATCAGTCCCGAATGTATTTTGGTCTTGGAATTACAAAAATCCAATTATGGTGATTATTATGAAATGAATGTCAAAATATTTATTCAGGGAGCATTTGGTTATCAGTATGTCAAAAATAAATTCTTGGCAAAAAGAGATATGGGGGATATTTTCACAAGGCAACCAAAAGAATTTGGCGATGTCTTAGACTTTGATATTGATATGGATGATGACTTGCGAATAATAAAATTAGAAAACTTATTCAATGAATTTATTGTTCCATTTGCAGAAAAAGCGTTGTCAATTTCAGGTATAAGAGAATTACAAAAAGAAGGAATTATTTTTATCATGCCTGCAGTTGAAGATGAAATAAGAAAATTGGAGAATAAATGGATTCTCAAACCGTTACGGATAAATTGACCAAAACATCTGCGAAAACGGAAACTTCCGGTTATGACGATTACGGAAATCCTTCAACCCAGAAAACCACCCGGGGAGGCTTGACGGAAACACAGA
>BNTW01000248.1 GCA_025996895.1 Bacteroidia bacterium
GAGGCTATCCGCGAGTTTTTTGATACGGTCTGCATAAAATATGAATCGGAATTGAAAAATTTATTGACTCTGAAGTTCCAACTTTTTGATAATTTCAATGCACAAAAGCTTGCCGCGTAAAGTATAAGCAAAACACATTGTTTCCAATTTGTACACATGAGAAATTTATCTTTCTTGATTTAATCTCTTTTATTATTGTACCTACTGTATCTATTGTATTAGGATTCAAGACTGCTAAATGTGCTGAATTTTGTGCTACATTTACTTCATCAGCAGAAAGAGTCGAAATATACCTATTACCAACAACGTTTTTCCCGGTTAATGTTTCAAACCATGTACACGCCGCCGTATAACGACCTATAGGATCTTTTAAGTGAAAACCATCCCGACAAAAATTATCACCGATAAAACTGGTGCGACCATTTTGTATAGCTATTCCTGCAGGAATAACGATACTGATACCGGTAGTTTGGGTAGCGCGAAACACTGCATCCACAATTGCCTCATACATTTCCATTTGGTTGTTATTGTAATTAGCAAATCCTGAATGAGTGGAATTTTGTGCGTACGCCCATGTCATGTGTATAGCATATTGTACCTCGGAATTAGTTACCAACGATTGTACATATTCTTTTAAATGAATTAAATAAGGGAAATAAGTGTTGTACCTGCCTGAATTGTAACTGACTTGTTGAAATGTAATATAATCCCAATCTTCATCTAAAATAGCCGTTTCCAAGTTGATATTGTCAGTAGTCGTTTTTTTCCCTTGTTCATTAATTTTACGATAGGAATAAACATAAGCATTTGTCTGTGCATTGTTCCAATGAGTTTCGAGGCTACATCCGCCAATATACATATTCCCAATAACCAATGTAGTACCATCGGCTTTAGCGATATCATACAAATAATGTTCCACTGCATCTTCAGAAAAACTATTACCTATAGCTAATACTTTAATTGTATCTTGAGAATATGTATAGGGGACTTCTAAAAATTAATTCATTGTCAATCAAATAATTATGCTTATCTTTGCAGAGTATAAACAACTTATAAAAAGGTAATAAGATGCAGTACAAAAGACGAGGAAATATTGGATTATTTGAC
>BNTW01000249.1 GCA_025996895.1 Bacteroidia bacterium
CGTAGATGTAATCTCATTCCCTACGTTGAGCGTGTCAATATCGTAACTGATAAACGTATTTCCTGCACCGTCCCACACCCTGAACTGTGGTTCCAACCATTGACCATTGTCCTTGTAGAAAGCCACCATGTCAATGGAAGACATGTATGGATTTCCAGCCAGAAATTCGGTCGAAGCACTTAATCCGGCTCCCGAATGAACAACCGTATCGGGAAAGACCCAGTTTCCCTGCTTGTATTCTTCCGGAATAAACCGGTAGTTACCGGCCACTTCCCGCGTTACTTCATCTGTTCTTCCTGTAAAGTAGTGATACTGCAACGGCGGATTGCTTCCGTAATTGGCATCGCCGATGTGATAAAAGACACTGTTTCCTTTGCCGTCGTAATACTGTGTACGGTGAGAAACAAGAAGCAGGGAATCTTCAAAGAAAGGCAATTCTAAGATACCATTCATGTTTTTTAGACCATACGTGCCTCCGGCTCTTCCCGAAACATAGCTATTGTCGTTCATTTCATTGAAATAGCCCAATTCGTCTGTTCCCCGGTTGCGCAGGTATTGGGTTGGATTATTTCTGTTCCAAGCACCGCCCTCTGTATCATCAAATTCGTAGGCATAAAAGGCAAATCCTTCGGTTGCTACCAGCGGCTCGCTCATTTCGGTAAAAAAATCTGTCCATTCGCCGACAACGTAATTGGTGGTATCCATGTCGTGTTGCGGTTTGGTGCGAATAGGGCCGAATTTCTGCATATAAGTCAGTGGATAGCCGCCGAAGCCATAATCGCCGGAGACGATATTGCGAAGTGGTGCGGAGAGCATGTGCCATTGTTCGCGTTTCAAACTGTCGGAGCGGGCTGCCGAGAATTTCATGCGATAACCTGTATCAAGTGTATCAATTACTTGAGTTGAATCTCTATCAAGAACTTGCGGATATTGAGCCAATCCGAAATTCAACTGCACACGCGCTTGATTGTAAAAGACCAGCGAATCGGGACGACCCAGCTCTCCGCCTTGCAAGAAATAGATGTTGTTACATTCGGCTGCTTGTGCTGCCAGATTGGGATACCAATCGCAATCGCCGGG
>BNTW01000250.1 GCA_025996895.1 Bacteroidia bacterium
CCCAATTGACCCTCTTTTAATAGGGGGTAGGTTTTTAAAATAGAAATTCTATTTTTGTAATTAACTGATTATAAATAATATAAAAAATAAAAACAACTAATTTGGGAAGTTAGTCGTTTGATAGTGTTTTTATATATTAAAATCATGAAAACGAAGAGTATAGTCAAAAAAGTTGGAATTTTTCTCTTTCTATCGTTTCTACTTTTAAGCGTAAGAGCGTGTATAGGAGGATTTGGGTTTGTATTTAAAGAGCATTTATTCGGAAACTATTATTTAGTAGCTACGGATATAATCGAAGGTTGTACTCTTTGCTATCATACAGAAAACGATGGAGACATTTATGGTAATGTCATTGAACAGACTGTTTTTGCAGTCGGGTATAATGAGAGATATTTGATAGCTAAACGGTATTATCATAAGGATTGGGAAGGGACACTTGATAAAAGCAAAATAAAATATTACATTCTTCCACTTTTAGAAGGTATGGATTGGTGGACAAAAAATGGAATGACAGAGACAACAGATTCTTTAAATTTCGAAAATATGCGGAAAGAATTAGGAATTAATGATTTGAAATTTACAAAGAAAATAGATATTCCTTAAAAAATCAACATTTATGCAAACAGTAATTAAAAAAAGTTTCTTCTTCTTGCTATTTATAGTTGCCGTTTGGACTGTACAGGCACAAGAATTGTCAGAAGATTTGAATATCAAGCCCGGTACATGGGGTTATAATTGCTACATTGACAGTAAACAAGTTTCTTTAGACGACTTTGTTGTGAAATTGAACAGCATAAATGCCGAAGCTGGCAGTATGTTTAAGATCGGAAAAAAATTAAATACGATCGGTACGGTACTTAGTTGTGTCGGGGCATGTTTTGTCGGCTATGATCTATATGATTTAGGCACACGCTTGTGCGGTGGTAAAGGCAATACAACGTTCTTAGTTGGTAGCGGTGGCGCGTTAGCCGTCGGAATTATTTTATATTATGTAGGTGCAAGTAAAATGAAGAAAGCACTTACAATGTATAAAAACAATGCTGTATCGTTTTCTATTAGTCCGGCGCAAACCGG
>BNTW01000251.1 GCA_025996895.1 Bacteroidia bacterium
CAATATCCCGTTCAGCAATATTAGTCCAAAATTCAGCACTGTTGTTTATAAAAACAAAACAAAAGATTGGTTTCCGGCTAATTTTGCAAAAGGTATTGCAGGTTACGATGATTTGGAATATAAATTTCACGATATAAACAGAGAAGAAAAAATTATCGTTATCATAACCGCCAAAAAGGAAAATGTCGAATGGGTAAAGCATAAAGATATACAGCAATTTGTATGGAATATGATTGTCGTATTTTGGGAAACAAAAAACAATCTGCTTTTTATTAACAGTTCAGACAACGGCAGTTTATATAATGAAACTACATTCGGATAAACTTAATGTTGGTTTGTATCACTTGAAATATGCTATTGACGGCAAAGTGTCCGAACAAATTAAAAATTTGTACGAAGTTTGCGGACAAGCCCAAAAATCAGTTCATTGGAAACATAAAGATGGAAAAGACTTTATTAATCATTTACTTAGACGACAAATCAAAATCAGAAACGGACAGGAATGTAGTCGCTTAGAAGTTGGAACAGTGAGTGATTTGGAAAAATTGCTGTCAATTGCAAAGCAAAAAATACCTATGGCATTTGAAATCTTTATCGTACATCCACTATTTCGTGATTAAATCCGTTTTTTTCGTTTTCATAAACGAAACAGGCTGTTTTTTTCATTTAATAATCATATTTGCACCTCAAATTAAATTGGAATAGTTATCCCGCATGAAACATATTCTTAGTATTTTACTGCTTGCCGGCGCTTGTATTGAAGTATCCGCTCAGAAAGAAGTTGACTTGGCATTCCAAGCAGACAGTGTTGTTCTGGAAGAGGTAATCGTTACCTCTCAACAGCGGGAACAACGCATACTGGATATTCCGATAACGCTATCGACCCTGAGTGCAAAAATGTTGGAAAACACCGCTACACGCAATTTGGAACAACTTTCTGCGCTCGTGCCCGGATTGAACATCCGTATTCAAACACCGCATCGTCCTACTTTCGTTATTCGAGGCGTTACGAGCGACGAGGTGAATCTTACCGACCAGCCGCGTGTTTCAGTCTATTACAACCAAGT
>BNTW01000252.1 GCA_025996895.1 Bacteroidia bacterium
CAGCACCTTCTATCACATCGGCGACGCCAATTATGGACCCAATCCGCCCTCAAAGTATCACTTCTTTACCGGAAAAACAGATCTGATAGAGCGGGAAGAATTCGGCAATTACCGCTTTATTCCCGAAGAATACAGGCAGGGCAACTGGATATTTCCCGATACGGTTGTTCATTCGGGCGCAGGATTAAGTGCTTCGACCGAATTTCTGGCTGGAAATCCATACATGTCTTCCATTGACATGGTGGCTTTCTACAAGGACAACGGTCAATGGCTGGAGCCGCAGTTCAGGGTGTGGGACGGTGCAGGAAATACGTTTATCAGTTACGATATTGACACACTCAACATCGGCAATGAGATTACATCTACGGATATTCCTGCAACGATTGCAGACCGCTATATTGCACCCATGCAAAGTTTCTTTTTGTTAACTAAATCAACGTATGCCAATCAGGACATTCGTTTTGTGGTCAAGAATATTTCCACCACAAGGCCAATCAATCAAGCGTCAAACCTGAGAAGTCCGCAAAAGGGAGCCAATACAAACGGATTAAACATTATCCGGATTGAAGCGAAAAATGCCAGTTACAAGTCTTCCGCTTTGATTGGCGGTTACAAGGAAAAAGCAAGTAACAATTATCTTGACGGTGAAGATATTTACAAACTGTTTTCGCAATATGCTGAAGTTCCGGAAGTTTATACGCTGGCAGGCCAAACACCGGCGGCAATGAATTTCATTGATAACCGAACGGAAATAATTACCGTTCCGGTGGGATTAAAAACAGACCAGTTAGGTAAGATAACGTTCACGCTGACAGGAATGGATAATTACCCGAAAGCCAGGCAAATTGAATTTATTGACACTAATCCAAGCACCGGACAGACAACGTCTTTCGACATCACCGGTAAAGGCAGTTTTGAATACAGTTTCCAAAATACAAAAAAAGGCGTGCAAAACGGCCGTTTCTTCCTCAAAATCTATTCGGATTTGACGGGAATAAACGACATTCAAACCGCCGGCCAAATTGACGTCTATAACACTTCTTCCGGTATTGTCGTAACGG
>BNTW01000253.1 GCA_025996895.1 Bacteroidia bacterium
TTCAGGTCTATCTCCGTCAAATAACCGTTTTTATAGGTATAGTTTTCCGTAGCGGAAAATCCGGGATATGATCCGGAAACTTCATATAATGTAGCAGCCAACTGGTTGAGCGAGTTGTAAGTATAGGTTTTCGTCATTTGGCGATTGGGAATTTCTTCGTATTCTCTCCAAAGACGGCCATAAATATCGTAGGAATATGCTTTGAAAATGCCGTTATTACTTTCTTCCATATCCAGCCGGTTGTCGGAATTGTATTGATAGGAAGTAGTAAATTCGGGACAGGTTTTTGTTATCAACCGGTTATATTTGTCATAAACCATATTGATTATTTTTCCGTTGGCGTTGGTTTCCTTGTTGATATTCCCTGCATTATCGTATCCGAACGATTTTATTCCCGCACTCGGATCGTTGATGGATATTTGCCGGCCATAAGCGTCATATCCGAACGAAGTGGTAACACTTCCCGGAGCTACAATTGACGAGGGCTGTCCGTCCGGCCGCAGGTTGTAGGTAATCGTTCCTGCTGCATCTTCGACGGTTTTCAGTTGTCCGCTCGCGTCGAAAGTCTGCGTAGAAGCAATTCCTTCTTTTGTTGTGGTAACGCTGTTTTCATTGTATGACCAGGTCGTTGTTTTGCCCGAAGCTTCCGTAAAGGAGAGCGGCCGGTCGTAACTGTCGTATTGGTATGCGTTCCAGTAGGAAGCCGATGTTCCGGTAAAAGGCAAAGACACTTTCTGCAGCCGGCCATACGAATCATACAGCTTGTCGACATGCCGTTCGCCGGTGTCAAAACGCTTGACACTGCTTCGCGTTTCCCGTCCCAAAGCATCGTAATAGGTTTTAGCTGTTGGTTTTCCCGAAGCGGAAGAAGTGATGCAGTACAACCCGTTCGTTCCTCCGGCCGACCACGAATAATTGGTGTTTTCGCTTAACCCACATTGCGTATCAACCGCTGCTAACCGACTGATTTTCAGAAGGCATACTTTCCGGAGGTCTCTCCGGGTGCCACACAAATTTTCTTCTTTTGCAAGGCATTGCATTTATCTTTAGCGC
>BNTW01000254.1 GCA_025996895.1 Bacteroidia bacterium
TTTCTGCTGTTCGAGATGTCAAAGATACAAATTTTTGAAAGCAATTCACAACATAATTGTGATTGTTTGGGCTACATGAAAAGCTGTTCGAGATGTCAAAGATACAAATTTTTGAAAGCAATTCACAACAGAAGCAAACATACAAGCAAACACTGAATAGCTGTTCGAGATGTCAAAGATACAAATTTTTGAAAGCAATTCACAACAACGCTCAGAAAGGCAAAAAGGACAGGCCTGCTGTTCGAGATGTCAAAGATACAAATTTTTGAAAGCAATTCACAACGTACGGGCAGACATAAAGAACTTATGTCCCGCTGTTCGAGATGTCAAAGATACAAATTTTTGAAAGCAATTCACAACTGTCATCCCCGCTTTCCTCAAATGCTTCCAGCTGTTCGAGATGTCAAAGATACAAATTTTTGAAAGCAATTCACAACTAACTGTTTGCCCTTATTTTATGTAAAGGTGCTGTTCGAGATGTCAAAGATACAAATTTTTGAAAGCAATTCACAACAGGAAAAACTTTGAAACATACATTAATCAGCTGTTCGAGATGTCAAAGATACAAATTTTTGAAAGCAATTCACAACTAACGGTGTATCCAGCAAATCCACATTTGAGCTGTTCGAGATGTCAAAGATACAAATTTTTGAAAGCAATTCACAACAGGAACTGAGAACAATGGTGTACGACACGGGCTGTTCGAGATGTCAAAGATACAAATTTTTGAAAGCAATTCACAACGTTTTCTTTGGTATCATTTTCTTTCATTGAGCTGTTCGAGATGTCAAAGATACAAATTTTTGAAAGCAATTCACAACAATCCTTTGCTTTTGCCGATTTTATTCAAAGCTGTTCGAGATGTCAAAGATACAAATTTTTGAAAGCAATTCACAACCTTAATCCGGTGAATTGCCCGATAGTTTCTGCTGTTCGAGATGTCAAAGATACAAATTTTTGAAAGCAATTCACAACATAATTGTGATTGTTTGGGCTACATGAAAAGCTGTTCGAGATGTCAAAGATACAAATTTTTGAAAGCAATTCACA
>BNTW01000255.1 GCA_025996895.1 Bacteroidia bacterium
AATCGGATTCCATTTTGAACAATAGGGTGGATAATGCGCAACCACAATTTCCATTTGCAATTCCATAGCAAGCCTCTTAAATTGCTCTTTTACAACATAATGACAACTGCTATTGCTGCCTCCTCCATCGCAAAGTATCAACATCTTTTTTGCGTTGGGATAATCTTTTTTGATATATTCGTTCCAATTGTGTACGATATTATCAACAGCAAATTCAGCCGTATCTTTATTGGTGCCAAGATTCAAATAACAAATGTTTTTTGCAATATCGTATGTGCCGTGCGGCACTACAACTCCTTCTGCAAAACTGTTAAAATCATGGTCATTAACCTCTTGCGCTTGTGTACACAGGTTTGTTCCTTCACGAAAGAAATTGCCTATCATTTCTTTTTTCTTTGTATCAATGCTTAATACAGGTAGTTGATTATCAATAAATTGCTGTTTTAATTGTGCAATGTGTTCAAATTGTTCATTCCGATTTTCAACCTCTTTCAGGGTCTTGCATTTGCGCATCTTGCGTTTTACATAATGACAGGTTTTTAATAATCGTTTTATCAGCGGACAACTTACTTCTATGCAATGGACTTTTAATTTTTCTTGAATCTGCTTGAGAGTCAAGTTTGTCCATAAAACATTATCGCACATTGGATTGCCTGCCGTATATGTATTCAAAACAAGCAATAATACCTCAAGCAAGTTGCTTATTAATGCCGTTTTTTTTTCTACCACCGCCTTTTTTGCGAATTTTTTTTGTGGATGGAACTTCTTCTTGCAACAACTCTTTTTTGCCGCGTCTTACAGTATGTATATGTATATCAAATCTTTGAGAAACTTCTCTAACACCATAATAGCCACCTTTCATTGCCTCTAAGCCTGCATATAGGCGTTTCCCACGCTCGGATAACTGTGAGTAGAAAAACTTCTCGTGTTTGTCTATCTCGTATGTGAAATCTTCTTTTTTCATCTTTGCTATTTTGCTACAAAGATAATATTTATTTTTTTAACTACTATAAATTATTTATTTTTCTTGCCT
>BNTW01000256.1 GCA_025996895.1 Bacteroidia bacterium
GACCGCTCATATTTCTTCTGTTTCAGGTAGATTTTGGTCGAATAAGGTACTGGTATGAACTGTATTACGATTTTTCATGCAAAACAGAGGGATATTTGGTAATTGAAAGTATCTTTTCATTTTCAGTCCTCAGTTGCTTGATTTCTTCTTTTAATTGTCTTTTTTCCGCTTTGATGGTTCCGTTTTCTTCCGATAATTTGCATATCAGTTGAATCATTTCTGAAACATATTTATCAGTTAATTGAGGTATAATTTGATTCTCTTTAGTCATTGGTCCTATCCCAAGCAATAGCCATTCCGGATTAATATTTTCGTAATATAGTAATATTTTTTTTATGACATCTTCACCCAAAGAACCATTATTTTTCACCATTTTGCTAAAATAACTATTGCTCAATCCAATATTTGCAGCTAATCGTCCAAAATTATCTCCCTTATATTCAAGGAAATATGATAATCTTTCAATTATTTTCGTATTTTTTTCACTTTTATCTTGCATGTTAAGTAAAAAATTCAGAAATTTGCCAAGTATCTCCTATAAAGATAGCGAAAATATCTAAAAAATATATTATAGTAGAGTAAAACAGTGGAAAATGTTTTCAGTAAAAAAGTGATTATCTATAACGAAGTAATTCATGAAGTGATTTCTTCGATAAGCCAGCATAAAGCTCGTTCAATATTGACTGGTTTTGGTATTGCATGGGGGATATTCATTTTGATTGTTTTGCTGGGTGCAGGCAATGGATTCCGAACAGGCATGTTGGCTATGTTTAGCGGCTATGCCTCCAACAGCATGTGGATAACCGGACAACAAGTGTCTCATGCAAGTGTAGGAGGACTGCAGGCAGGCTCAAGAGTAAGATTTGATGAAAATCTTGCAGTCAAATTAAAAACTCAATTCCATCAAATTCAGTGTATTTCGCCAGAAATGAGTCTGGAAAATGCTAATCCCATTGGCTATAAAGAGAAAATAGGATATTTCGATGTTAAAGGAATTGACAGAGATTACAAGAATATCAAGTT
>BNTW01000257.1 GCA_025996895.1 Bacteroidia bacterium
GTTTTAGCACCAAAAAACGAATGTTTTAACATATACACCATCCCACAGAACGTATAAAGCATATTTAACTTGGATATTTTTGATCTTTTAACACTTCGATAAAGGGGTGGCTGCAATGTGGGTTAAGCCCGAAAATGAAAACAAGTAAAATTTTGATCGTCCTCGTAGCGATATTGAGTCTGATGAACACCAGTAGTTGGGCTCAGGAGACGATTATCACCGCACCAGGGGAATATGTAGTTCCTTGTGGAGAAGTACCAAATCTCACAACAACAAAGATCGTAGTAGAAAAAGTTGACCCTTCTCAGGTAAAAATAGGATTTGGATGGGATATTAATTTTTGGAGCACTCCTATAGGACACACCGAAGATAATAGCAGTGCCAGTTCCGTAATTGCATCATTACCTGGACCTTATGAGAGTACGGGTAGTGGAGGTAGCAAGGGGACTAGGGTCAGTTACATCTCTGATCCGTGGGTTAAAGTAGACGGAGTGGTAGTCCCAGGGAAGGAATATTTGACGGACTTTAACGATCCTTCACAAAGCCTACCAGTAATTAACGCAGAAAGTTTGGTAGAGTTGGAATTAAGTAGTGTCTTTGCAAATTCAAGTTACAGTAAAGGTGTTTATAAAGATGTTTCGTATGAGGAGGTTAATTTGGTTGGATTGAAGGCTCAAATAACTCAGTCGGGTAGATATTTGCTTTTGACTGCGAGTGGAAGTAGTTCTCCGAGTGAAATTGTTTATTTTAATGTGGTTATCACAGGCTCTACTATTCCCTCAGCCATCCAAACCATTGATTCCGAAAACATAAACCTCCACGTAGAAAACGGCACGCTCATTCTATCGTCCGCCACTGCTTTGCAATCCGCATCGGTTTATAGCATTTCCGGTCAATTAGGAAATGTCCGTAAATTAATTTTACATTTATAGTGTTAGTATCAAAAATTATAGCTAACTTTGCGTCATGGAAAATCTCAAAGAAAAGTTATCGTTAATCTCTCCCCATTTAAACGAAAAGCA
>BNTW01000258.1 GCA_025996895.1 Bacteroidia bacterium
TTTGCCTTGTGGTGGTTTTTTGTATTATTGCGATTTTATTATCCCAAAAATCCGAGCAAGACCCCGGCAGCCACAGCTGAGCCGATTACACCTGCGACATTCGGCCAACTCCTGCACCTGCGCCCCATTAATATATTTTCCCGAACGAGCAACAGACAACATTGCCGCATCGATTTCTTTGTTTATGTGTTCATATTGGGTGGTCAAATCCACCATTTGTATTGTTCGCATAATTTTTTTATTGCAATTTCAGAATTAATTTTTGCCGTTCAATTTCCGCAATCAATTCCTCTTCGGTCGGCAAATACGACATATATTTGCTGGCAAAAAGCTGTTTATTTTCATTCAGTATCGAATATTTAGCAATGACTTTATCTGTTTCCGTACAAAGCAGGATGCCGATAGTCGGGTTATCGTCTTTGCCGCGTTTCAAATCGTCGTACATTCGCACATACATATCCAGCTGTCCAATATCTTGATACGTTATCTTATTGGTTTTCAATTCGATAATAACAAAACATTTCAAGAGATAATTATAAAATACAAGGTCGATATAAAAGTCGCTCGTTTCGGTTTTGATATGTTGTTGTCTATCTACAAACGCAAAGCCTTTGCCCAGTTCGAGTAGAAATTTTTGCATTTTGTCAATAATGGTTTGTTCCAATACAGATTCCGTGTATCCCTTATTGTCAGGAAGTCCGAGAAATTCCAAAACGGCAGGGTTTTTGATAAATTCCAGTTTGTCGCGTTGAAAATCCGCCGTTTTTTCCTGCATTTCCTGCACAACCGGCTCTTTGACCTGCGAAGATAATAATCGTTCGTAATATAAGGTAGATATATTGCGATCAAGTGTACGGACATTCCACATATTTTCAGCCGTTTCTTTCAAATAATATTCTCTCGCTTTAGGACTTGAAACACGCATAATTCGCTGAATATGTGACCACGTTAAATTTTTGAACAAATGGAATAAATAATCCTGCTGACTGGAATTATCTACACTTTGAG